>CAYYDS010000041.1:0-15614 GCA_964470665.1 uncultured Lentimicrobiaceae bacterium | reverse complement strand
TGGTCAAAATTTCCTGATCGGTTAAACCGGCTTCATCGCTTATCTTTCGGGCTAATGGGCTCATGCTCAACCGGCTTTCGGTTTTTTGCGCTGTTTCTTGTGCCGGCTGAGGCTTTGCGGGCGTTTCGTCTTTTGCCGCAACTTTTTCGCTTTCTTTTTCTTTTTGCTTTTCGGCAACGGGCCGGGTTGCAGCAGGCGGCGCATCCGATGCTTCAACTGTGGCCACAATCCGCCCAACTTCGATGGTTTCGCCTTCGGGCACTTTTAGGCTGATGATGCCCGAAACGTCGGAAACAATAGTTAGCGTGGCTTTGTCCGAATCAATTTCGGCAATTTCCTGGTCTTTTTCAACGAAAGCGCCTTCGGTTACTAGCCATTTGGAAAGCAATACTTCGCTGATAGATTCTCCCGGGCTGGGAACTTTTATTTCTGAAGTCATAATGCTGTAGTTTATTCGAGTTTTTTAAGCGCAGAATGGAATTTGCTGTCTATCATATCCACATGAAGTGTTTTTAGCTCGTCTTCAAACGATTGCCATTTGTTGCCAATACATATCATATTGCACTGGGTGTTTACCAGAGGGCATTCGCAGGTTTCAAACGCTTTGTCAATGATTTTTTGCTGCCGGATGTTGTGAAATTTGCTCGATCCTGTGGAAGGGCTGCCGCTTTTGGGTTTTGCAATGGTGCTGATATTCAGGTTGTGGAGTTCGCTTTGGATAAACCGCCATGCGCCCATATTCAAGGGCTCTTCCTGCACCCAGATGTAGGTTCGGGCTTTTGCATATTTTGCAATAATTTGCGAAAGCTGTTTATGAGGAAATGGATAGAGCTGTTCGATCCGCACAATGGCTACATCATTTCTATTGAGGCGTTCTTTTTCTTCGAGTAGCTCGTAATACACCTTGCCGGTGCAGAGCAGAATTTTGGTTACCTCCTCCGGTTGGGCAAGCGGGTCGTCAATGAGTTCGTGGAATTTTCCCTGAACCAGCTCATCCACATTGGAGATGCAACGCGGGTGCCGCAGCAGGCTTTTTGGGCTAAACACGATAAGTGGCTTGCGGAACGGCCTTTTGAGCTGCCGGCGAAGGATATGGAAAAAGTTGGCCGGGGTGCTGCAGTTGGCTACCTGGATGTTTTGCTCGGCACAAAGTGTGAGAAAACGTTCCATGCGTCCGCTCGAGTGTTCCGGACCCTGGCCTTCGTAACCGTGTGGCAGCAGCACAACAAGGTCGTTCATCACATTCCATTTTTCTTCGGCACTTGTAATAAACTGGTCAATGATGATTTGGGCGCCGTTGTTGAAGTCGCCAAACTGCGCTTCCCAAATGGTGAGCGTTTGCGGCGATGCCAGCGCATAGCCGTATTCAAAGCCGAGCACGCCGTATTCGGATAAGAGCGAATTATAGACGTCGAAGCGCGCTTGCTTATTGCCAATGTGGTCGAGTGGGGTATAGAGCTGTTCAGAATCTTCGACCCTCAACACGGCATGGCGGTGCGAGAAAGTGCCCCGCTGTACGTCTTGCCCGCTTAATCTCACCGGAAAACCTTCCATTAATAGGCTGCCGTAGGCCAATTGTTCAGCAAGAGACCAATCCACAATATGCTTGTTGAAATACATTTCGTGGTGTTGCTCCATGAGTTTCACCGTTTTACGGAAGAAGTTGAGGTTGGACGGCAGCGAGCTGAGTTTTGCCGCAATCTCGTTGAGCAACTGTCTGTTGAAACCTGTTTCGGGCGAGTGGTCGAAATCTTCTTTTGTTGATTTGCGCACATGGCTCCAGGTTTCCTGTAGAAAGTTGGTGATATTGGTTTTGAGTTTGGCACGTGCGCCAGTCAAACTTGTTTCAAGTATCTCGATATGGTGTTTTTCGAGCTGATCTAATTCTTCTTGATTTACAATGCCTTCGGCCAGAATCTTTTTGGCGTAGATTTCGCGCGGGTTCGGGTGTTTTTCGATAATGTTGTAGAGCAAAGGCTGCGTAAAACGCGGTTCGTCGCCTTCGTTGTGGCCGTATTTGCGGTAGCACAGCAGGTCAACATATACGTCTTTTTGAAATTTTTCTCTGATTTCGAGGGCGGTTTGGATGGCATAGACTACGGCTTCCGGATCGTCGCCGTTTACGTGAAAAATGGGCGACTGCGTTACTTTAGCCACGTCGGTGCAGTAGATGCTCGAACGGGCATCTAAGTAATCGGTTGTAAAACCAATCTGGTTGTTGACAACCAAATGAATGGTTCCGCCTGTTTTGTATCCTTTCAGTTCCGACATCTGCGCTATTTCATACACAATGCCCTGGCCGGCTATACTGGCGTCGCCGTGAATGAGAATCGGCACTACTTTGCTGAAATCGCCCTGATGGGTTTGGTCTATTTTTGCCCGAACGATGCCTTGCACCACAGGGTCAACGGCTTCGAGGTGCGAGGGGTTTGGCGCGAGGGTCCGTTTTGCCGTTTGTGGCCTTGCGCAATGCGGTGTAGCCCAAATGGTATTTCACATCGCCAAGCAAGGTTTCGTCTTCATATTCTTTTCCTTCAAACTCGCTGAAAATGTCCATATACGGTTTTTTCAGCACGTTCGACAAAACGTTGAGCCTGCCGCGATGGGGCATGCCGATTACAAATTCGAGCGTTCCAAGCTCGGCGCCTTTTTCCATGATCGCTTCTAAAGCCGGAATTAACGATTCGGCCCCTTCGAGCGAAAAACGCTTCTGACCCGGAAACTTTTTATGGATAAACTTTTCGAAATTAACCGCACGATCCAATTTGGTAAGAATCTGCTTCTTGTCGGCAATGGTGTAATTGGGCGTATTGCGCGATGATTCCATCTTTTGAATGATCCAGCGAATCATCTCCACGTTGCGGATAAACATAAACTCGGCTCCAAAGCTCCGGCAATAGGTTTGGTTGAGCGCTTCGATAATTTTGCGCAACGGAGCAGCCCCTAAGCCAATTTCGGTTCCGGCTTCGAAAACGGTATCCAAGTCTTTTTCGCTAAGCCCGAAGTTCGCTATGTCGAGGGTTGGAAAATAGCTTCTCCGTTTTCTAACCGGATTGGTGGCCGTGAAAAGATGGCCTCGCTTGCGGTAATCGTCAATCAAATTTAAAACCTTAAACTCGCTGGAAGTCACCGGTTTAGCCGTTGGCTTGCTTTGATAGTTTTTGGATGCAAAATCAAAACCCTCAAAAAAATGCCGCCAACCTTCGTCAACGCTTTTCGGGTCGTTTTTAAACTGATTGTACAAAGCCTCGATAGCCGCAGGATCGTTACTGTTGAGGTAGTTATATGGGTCCATGAAAAACAGTACTGTTGATTTGTTTGCAAAGGTAAAACAAAAACAGGAATCCGGCTACCGAAATAAGGTTTTGCTTCGCAGCAAACAAAAAGAGCCCCCGGTCGGGAGCTCTTTTAGTCTTTTCAAACCTGTTATTTATTATTCCGGATGGATAGCCTCAACAGGGCATACATCAGCACAAGCTCCGCAATCGGTGCAGAGATCAGGATCAATTACATAGATGTCGCCTTCGGAAATAGCGCCTACAGGACATTCGTCAATGCAAGTACCGCAAGCGGTGCAATCGTCATTAATTTTATAAGCCATGATAGTAGTGTTTAAAAGTTCTACAATGAATTTCGGTGCAAATATAGGAACATGATTCTTACATTATCCTGAAAACCTTAATTTATAGCTGGTCTAAATTACCGCACTTTTTTGAGGGCTAAACCCAATGCTTTTTCACATCTAAAAAAATAGATATTTAGAATGAGTATAATTTAGCCGGCATTCAAACGGTTAAAACTGCCTAAGAGCCGGATGTAAATACCGCATAATCAATGGTATATGATGGCAATTTGGGCTCTTTGCCGGCTTGGCCCTGCACGATTCCAACACATGGCTTTTACCAGAGTGAAGATGAATTCTTTATACCTTTGCAGGAAAATAAAATTCACCTTATGAAAATGAATAATAGCAAGGTTGTGGAGTTGGAACAAGTGGTGATCCGCTTTGCCGGCGACTCGGGCGACGGCATGCAGCTCACGGGCACACTCTTCTCAGATTCAACCGCATTTGCTGGAAACGATTTTGCTACCTTCCCCGATTATCCGGCGGAAATCAGAGCTCCTCAGGGAACTGTTTCGGGCGTTTCGGGATTTCAGATCCATTTTGGACAAAAAACGGTTTATACCTCCGGCGATCAGGCCGATGTGTTAGTGGCCATGAACCCCGCTTCGCTTAAGGCAAATATGCGTTGGATAAAGAAAGGCGCTATCGTTATTGTGGATATAGATGCTTTTATTGACAAAGGCATCGAAAAGGCCGGCTACAAAACCGACCCCACAAGCGATGGCAGCCTGAGCGACTATAAAGTGATTAAAGCGCCCATTAGCACCCTTACCCGCGAAGCAGTAAAGCATCTGGATGTGGACATGAAAACGAGCATGAAATCGAAAAACATGTTTGCTTTAGGCGTGGTGATGTATCTGTTTAACCGCGAGTTAGACCAAATCAACCGCTATTTTGAAAAGAAATTTAAGTCGAACCCCGTTGTGGTGGAAACCAATAAAGCGGTGTTGGCTGCAGGCTTCAATTATGCTGACACGATAGAACTGTTTGGGACAACCTACAAAGTGGAAGCAGCGGCATTAGAAGCCGGCCGCTACCGCAATATCACAGGTAATGTGGCTACTGCCTGGGGTTTTATTGCTGCATCGGAAAAATCGGGACGGCCGCTGTTTTTGGGCTCCTATCCCATAACCCCTGCAACGGAAATTTTGTCGGAGCTTACCAATTATAAAAATCTGAACGTGAAAGCGTTTCAGGCCGAAGACGAAATTGCGGGCATTGCCTCGGCTATTGGCGCAAGTTATACCGGAGCCATGGCCATCACCACCACAAGCGGCCCCGGCCTCTCGCTCAAATCGGAAGCAATAGGTTTGGCCGTGATGACCGAACTCCCTTTAGTAATCGTTGACGTGCAACGCGGCGGCCCCTCAACCGGCCTGCCCACCAAATCGGAACAAAGCGACCTGATGCAGGCGCTATACGGCCGCAACGGCGAAGCCCCCGTGATAGTTTTGGCAGCAAAAAGCTCGGCCGACTGCTTTTACAGCGCTTTTGAAGCCTCGAAACTCAGCCTGGAACATATGACTCCGGTGATTTTGCTCACCGACGGATCGCTCGCCAATGGCTCGGAAGTGTTCAAAATTCCGGCCATGTCGGAAATGCCGTCAATTACCCCGCCTTTGGTTGAAGCCAACGATAAAGATTATAAACCATACCGCCGCGATGCAGAACGCCTAAACCGCAAATGGGCTATACCCGGAACACCCGGCTTGCGCCACCGCATTGGCGGCCTCGAAAAAGAAGATGGCAGCGGAAACGTTTCGCACGACCCGATCAACCACGAAAAAATGACAAAACTGCGCGAAGCAAAAGTGGAAAAAGTAGCCGACTACATCCCGTTGCAGCAGGTTTATGGCGCCGACCAAGCCGACCTCCTTGTGGTAAGCTGGGGTGGCACCTTTGGAGTGATGATAACAGCAGTTGAAAAAATGCAGCAACAAGGAAAATCGATTGCACTGGCTCATTTCAAACATATCATGCCCCTGCCCAAAAATACCGCAGAACTATTTGGCCGCTACAAAAAAATTGTTGTTTGCGAAATCAACAACGGCCAGTTTGTGAAATACCTAAAAATGAATGTCCCACAATTCAGGTATGAGCAATATAATAAAATACAGGGACTGCCATTTATGGTAGCTGAGCTTGAAAACCGGTTTAATGAACTTTTAAATCAATAATAATAATGGAGCAAAATACGATAGATGTTGGCCCTTTGAAGCTGACAAAAGAAGATTTCAGCAGCGACCAGATGGTAAAATGGTGCCCCGGTTGTGGCGACCATGCAATATTGCATGCTGTTGAAAACGTATTCCCCGAATTAGGTTATCCGAAAGAAGATATTGTTGTTGTATCGGGCATTGGCTGCTCATCGCGCTTCCCCTATTATATGAATACTTATGGCATTCATGGCATTCACGGAAGAGCTGCCGCCATTGCTACCGGCGTAAAACTGGCCAATCCCCGCCTGAGTGTGTGGATGATTACCGGCGATGGCGACTCAATGGCTATCGGAGGCAACCATTTTATCCACGCGATTCGACGCAATATTGATATTAACC
This sequence comes from uncultured Lentimicrobiaceae bacterium, assembly GCA_964470665.1. Taxonomy (GTDB): domain Bacteria; phylum Bacteroidota; class Bacteroidia; order Bacteroidales; family F082; genus JALNZU01. The sequence goes on along the minus strand of CAYYDS010000041.1, from coordinate 9,431 downwards.
TGCTGCTTTTCAACAATAAAATTTACGGCCTTACCAAAGGGCAGTATTCGCCCACTACACCGCAGGGTTCGAAAACGAAAACCAGCCCACAGGGCACTTTCGAGCGCCCGTTCAATCCCGGATCACTGGCTATCGGCGCACAGGCTACTTTTTTTGCCCGCACACTCGATACCAACCCCAAAGCCATGACCGCTGTTTTTATGGAAGCAGCAAAGCACAAAGGCACTTCGGTTGTCGAAATTCTTCAAAACTGCGTCATCTTTGCCAATAAAACGCACGACCTCATCACCAGCCGCGAAACACGCGACGACAATCAACTGTTTGTCGAAGACGGTAAACCGATGATCTTTGGCAAAGAAAAGAATAAAGGCATCCGGCTAAATGGGGTGAAATTAGAAGTGGTAACCATTGGCGAGGATGGCATTACCGAAAAAGATCTGCTGGTGCACAATCAATCCGAGCGTGATCCCGGCGTGCATTCGATGCTGGCAGCCATGATGCCGCCCGAATATCCGGTTGCTCTGGGCGTTATTCGCGCCGTGAAACAAACCACATTTAACGATGCCATGACCGATTGCATCGAACAGGAAAGAGCTGCATCACCCATTAAAACAATGGACGATTTGCTGAACAGCGGAGCTACCTGGGATATTTTATAAACGACCCGAATATACAAAACCTAAAAATGCCGGAACTTCTTGATCCGGCATTTTTATTTATGGTGTGATCCGAAAACAATAGCGGGGTTTAGCCGACTGCGAAATTCTTCCCTAATTCATCAACTCGATGATTTCCCTTATCAAAACTCGGTTATTTTCATCTTGCAATTTTCGGTCTAATGGACTTTTATGGTGATAAAACCTTCTGAAAATCTTTACAGACATACATTTGCAGAAATCAAAGGGTATGAATAAAAAAACAAATTTTGAAAAGAGTGATCGCCATTATATCAGATATATCGCATTTCAGTTTGTTGGTTTCATTTTCTAACGGCTTTCGATCCTCCGCCGGTTAATGCGCCCACTCCGAGAACAAAGCCGAAGGTGTACCATCCGCCGTTGTTATTTACGGCCCACACTGCAATTGTATCGCTAAACAAACTGCCAATCCACGAAAAGGGCAGAATGAAACCATGCCACAAGCCACCCCAGAAACCATAGGTTTGACCGGTTAAACAAGGTTTTATGTTTGGCTCAACATCTGCGCAGGCCGACAGCAGCAAAATGCAGCAAAAAATAGCGGCAACAACAAAAATTGTTTGTAGGATGTTATTTCTCACGATTTTACATTTTTTATGTGGAAACGGAATTTGGTTTATTTATTCTTTTTTTTACTCTCTTTATTTGAAAGGGGGCGCCATAAAGCTGAGTTTCGCACGGGCTTTCGGAATTTTTTCCCAATGCGAAGTTTTGAAAGTTAAGCCAACAACAGCCGAAGTAGGAAGCCAGTCAAGCGGAGTTTTGAGAAATAAATTCACAAAATCGCTTAGCCCCGGATTGTGGCCTACGAGCATAAGCTCATCGCACTCATCGGCTTGCAGGCAAACGGTTTCGAGCAGGTTGTATTCGTCGGTTAGATAAAGATGGGCTTCGGCTTGAATGTGATCGGGTTCTAATCCAAGGCCCGATGCCAACAGTTGAGCGGTTTGTAAGGCGCGCTTTGCCGTGCTGGTTAGAATGAGTTGGGGTTTAAAAGCTTGGGAGGTTAGAAAGTGGATGGCTTTAGCCGTTTTTTCGACGCCTTCGGCGGTTATGGGGCGCTCATGATCTCCCAAATCGGGCTGTAATTGGGCTGCTGAGGCATGACGAACAACGACAAGAGTTTTCATAACAAATTTTCAATGGTGTAAAGGTAGGCCTTGCGTTGCAAAGATGTTGCATCCGGTCGAAAAAAAACCAAAACCTCCGGCTGTTGTTATGGGTTGTTCAGGGATTGTTTACTTTTGCGAGGTGAAAAAGTTTTTCCAAAAGATCATCCGGCATTTCTCGAAGTTTAAATACTTCTATGTCCTTATTGCTTTTGCAATATGGATCATCTTTTTTGACCAGAATAATTTGTTTAATCAGTTGAAACTTCGTACCAGCCTGCATAATCTCGAAAGCCAGAAGAAGTATTACCGGCAGGAGATTCAAAAAAACCAGCAGTTGCTCGATCGCTTTAGATTCGATACGGCTTTCATGGAGCGTTATGCGCGCGAAAAGTACTTGCTCAAAAAAGATGATGAGGTGATTTACCTTATTGTTCCCGAGGAGTAAGGTTAATGTTTTTTTGTTAGTAAAAATAGCCTTCGTCGCGGGTTGTCATTTCGATAGGGTAGTGGCCTTGATAAATGTTGCCCAAAGTTCCGTCAATGGCGATATAATCGCCTGTGTTTAAACGCGCTCCATCGAGTTCGCAATATTTTTTCAATTCGTTTACCATCATTTTTGTGCAGTTTACCACGCATGTTTTTCCGAGTTTTACTGCCGTAACGGCGGCATGCGAGGTAGCGCCTCCGCGTGCGGTGAGCAAGCCGTTGCAGGCAAAGATCATCCCAATATCATCGGGCACGGTGTCGGGCCTGATGAGGATAATGTGCGCATCGGCATTTTCGTTGCGCAGCATTTCAATGTCTTCTTCGTCAAAAGCAACGATGCCGTTCATTGCGCCGCCGCCAATGCCGATGCCTCTTCCCAGCAGCTTCATTTGGTCGGGCGATTGGCTAAAGGCTGTGCCTTCTTGCCCTATAACCAATTCCTGGTCGCGCGTTTGAAGGATAAATAGCGCTTCGGGCTTGTCCGATTCAAAGGTAAACTCAATCTCCTGCGGAGAATACCCGTGATTTTCAGTGAGATCGGAAGCTATTTCGAAAAGTTTTTTATAGATAGCAGGATAGAGCGTTTGAAGCGAATTTCCTTCGAGCCCTGTTTGCCGGCGTTGCGTTTCGCTCACAGGAAGCGGTTTTACCAATCCGGCAACGATATCTTCGCCTTGGCTTTTGATGTTGAAATCGCCATAAAGATGCACCCCGGGGCGTTCGCGCTTGGGGTTTTGGGTAAATACCACGCCTGTGCCGCTGTTTTCGTTGAGGTTGCCAAAAATCATCTGCTGCACAATGACGGCCGTACCCCAATTGTCGCTGATTTGAAGGTGTTTGCGATACACATACGCACGTTGCGACGACCAACTGTCAAACACGATGTTGATGGTTGTAACCAATTGCATAAATAGATCCTGTTCCAGATCAACTTTGTGTTCGATGAGCACATTGCGATAAGCCCGGGCAATTTCGCGCATGCTAACAGCCTGAAAATCTGCCTTTATCCCAACTTTCAATTTTTGTTTGAAATTGGTCATTACCTGGTCAAACACATCGCGCTCTATGCCGTGCGCCATTCCCCAGCTTTGTAGCAGCCTGCGGTACGAATCCCACACAGCCCAGCAATGTGTGCTTTTCGCTGCATAGTGCTCAACAATTTCTTCGTTCAGGCCAACATTGAGTATTGTATCCATTGCTCCGGGCATTGAGATGGCCGTGCCCGAGCGCACCGAAAAGAGCAGGGGATTATCCATGTCGCCAAATTTTTTGCCCGTAAGGCGCTCAAGGCGGCCAATATGCCATCTAACCAATTCGTGCAGCTCTTTTCGAAGCTCTTTGAGTGCCATAATGGTGTTGTTGCGCCGGAATACTTCCGAGGTAATGACAAAACCCGGCGGCACCGGAAAGCCTTTCAGGTAAAGATTTTTCAGATGATAAGCCTTGCTCCCGAGAAAGACCTGATTGTTCATTTTTGGCGAAGGTTCGTATAACGGGCTGATTACCATCTCTTTGTTGTAAGTCATGATGTCGTTGATGAGGCTTGGGTCGAGCTTGTCGGCCATATTGCCCAACGAAAGGAGGATGCGCGAAATAAAATTATCGAGCGGCTGCACCAAAAAAGCTTCAGCAATGACATCGCGATGAAATTCTTCCGATTTTTTGGCTAAAAGCTGATTTTGTTCCTTTTCACTCAGCAGGTTTTCGGGATCGAAAAGTTGAGGCACGACCACTTTTAACGGATATTCGTAAGATTTGAGGAAGTGTTTGATGATGATGCGGCGAATATCTTGGGCGATAAATTGGAAAATATTGATGTACTGATTGAAGGAGAAGCTGCGCGAGGTAAGGCTGTAGCGTAGCATTTGCAGGTTTGAGTTAAACCCTTGATTGGTAATGCCGTCCAACTCGAGGCCGTCGCGAAAATAGTCGAGTATCTGGTAAATTTCCTCAAGAGTGCTGGCCGAGATATAATCTAAGTTGATGTTTTCCACTACCTTTTCCATGAGACGGGTTGCCACTTTTTCGAGGCGGAAGGTGAGGCCCAGGGCTTCGAATTTGTTTTCGCGATAAACCCCATACATCGAAGGTATGCCGATGGCAATGTGCCGCTTGTGGTAGATGTTTTCCCAGCCTTCGCTTTCTTCCGGATTGAAGATGATTTTGCGAAGCTTGTCCATAAAGGAATAGATGAGCCGGAGCGAACGCTTGAAGTCGTTGGAATTCAGCGCGTTGTTGAGTTTTTCAATTTCATCTTCGGCAATAAAGGGATAACGCTGGAGCAGCTGGATGATGTTTACCGATTCGAAGGAATATTTTTCGCGTAGATGGGCATACAGGCTGTGGATGTCGTGCAGACGTTCGAGGTCGCGTTGGTTTTTAATGCTCAGGCGGTTGAGCAGCTTGTCGAAATTTTGTTGCGAAAGCATGAGCAGTCCTTCGGGGTCGGAGTGATTTAAACGGCAAAGCTCGTTCACCATGCCATTCACCGGCGCAAACCACTCGCTCTGTGTATCAATAGAGTTATACACGTTTTCGGGTAAGGCCGGCTTTAGTTTTTCAATGTCGGAATCGTACCAGAATTTAAAAATTTTGAGCGTTAGGCCGATAAGTGTGTTGTTGCTTTCGGTATGAACCTGTTTTCTTAAAAAATGAATCAGTTTATCTTGCCGACCCGAAATTTCATCCATCGTAGTGGTAACTTTCCGGATTTCACCTTCGGCTCCGATTTCATTGAAATAAACCGGAAAAATTCGGGTTAGCTGTTTCACCTTTTTGTAATAAGGGGCAATGTTTGAGTTGAGCACTTTTGTAATTTCCCGTTGAAATAGGTCGGTGTCGCTGATAAAAATGCCCCCTAAACGCAGGTTGACAATGAGTGCGCTCAACAATTTTTCCATGCCCGATTGCGACGACTCGATCAGGTGCAGCCAAACCCGTATGTTTTTGATGTGGTTGGCATTCACGCTCAGTTGCCAATCTTCGTCCACATACACTGTTCCGGGGCTAATAAAACCGAAGCTGATAAGGCTTTTTTCGTAATGATTTATCAGCTCTTTTTGTTCGCTTTTGTCCACGTCAATGATTTTCAGGCCAAAAGTTTGAAGAAAATCCAACACTGCCGACGTATGGCTGGTTTTCATTTCTTCGGCCAAATCGAAAATCAGCCGGATAAAATCGTATAGTTCCGAGGGTTGAAGCTCGTCAACCGTTTGTCGAATCATCCTGTCGAGCGACCAAATCAAACGCTCCGAAATGATGCCCATGCCTTCGAGGTGAAGCAAATAAAAAACAAAATGAAATTTGGAGATAAACTGCGGAATAAGGTCAACCGAGGCAGCAAAACGCTCGGCAATATCTTCATACACAGTAATTTCGACCGGAAAATCAGGCCTGCCGGCAGATGAAAGCAGTTTGTGGCGCAGCTCGTCGAAATACATTTTGCCTAAGTGCATCTGCAGGTTTTTTTGCTCTTTTTTGGGCAGCTGAGCTTGTTTGCGCAGCCAGGAATCAATATCCGACGAACGTTCCCAAAAGTCGTAACAGCCGTTAAAAACTTTAAGCGTAAGGTTGCGGGCCGTTTCAGACGAAGAGGGCATAGCGGCCACCTTATCTAAGTAGCGCACAAAATATTTGGTCGAAAGAAAATAGCTGCGTTGGTTTTTTTCAAAATTATCATCCAAAATGCGGAGAGCGAGCGGAATAAGGCTGTGCTGACGCGGTTTGTCGGAAGCAACAAGGCTCACAAATTCGAGAATCGTCCGAACACTGATGGTTACAAGTTCTTCGCTAAGCTGTTCTCCAAGAAGTTTATTGAGCATGCCGAGCGGAATTGTCAGCGCGTCGGCAGCAATATCGGCGCGCGTATAAAACCATAAATCGGTGATCAGAATTTCACGAAGCTCTTCCACCACAAATTTGCGGTTAGAAAGCGGATGATGGTATTCGGTGATGCAATCGTTTGCACGTTTTTTTATTCCAAAGTAACGATCGGCCAGTTTGATAAATTGCTGGTGATCGGCCGGTATGTAAATGTCTCTGTATCTGGTTTCTGCAAGATTGGCCTCGAGCGCCTTTGAAACAAATTCCTGGTTCATTTGTTTTTAAGTTTGTTTGATTTAGAGCTTATTTATGTGTAATTTTGAGCGTAAATTTAAGGATAAAAAAGAACGAATCGCATTTCAAATATAACCATTATGTCAAAGATTAAAATTGCAATCAACGGATTTGGCCGTATTGGCAGAAACGTATTTAAAATTGCTGCCGAACGCAGCACTATCGAAATTGTTGGCATCAACGATTTAACGAGCACAAAGGTATTGTCGCACCTGCTCAAATACGACTCTACGCAGGGCCGGCTAAACGGTACAATAAGCTACGACGAAAATTCCATCACCGTAAATGGAAAACGCATCCCGGTAACTGCCGAACGCAGCCCACTCAATATCAAATGGGCCGTTACGCCGGATGTAGTAATTGAATGTACGGGTGTATTCCGCTCCAAAGAAAGCACAAAAGGCGGTTATGGCGACCACCTGAAAAACGGCGCAAAAAAGGTGATTTTGTGCGTTCCGTCAAAAGACCAGATTGACGCTACCATTGTGTTGGGCGTTAATGATAATGATCTGAAAGATAGCGACCAGTGTGTTTCTAATGCCAGTTGCACAACCAACTGCCTTGCCCCTGTTGCAAAGGTGCTCAACGACCGTTTTGGCATTGAAAACGGAATGATGACTACCATTCACTCCTACACCAACGACCAAATCATTCTCGACGCTCCGCACGAAGATCTGCGCCGTGCCCGCTCGGCTGCCTTGTCGCAAATACCTACTTCCACCGGCGCTGCAAAAGCCATCGGATTGGTAATCCCCGAGCTGAGCGGCAAATTAGACGGGCTGGCTGTTCGAGTGCCCACACCAACAGGATCGCTGGTTGATTTGGTTGTTAACCTAAAGACCGAAGCCACCAAAAACGAGATCAATGCAGCCATGAAAGAAGCTGCCGAAGGCGCAATGAAAGGCATCCTGGAATATACCGAAGACGAAATCGTATCGGTTGACATTATTCACAACCCCCACTCCTCCATTTTCGATGCAAAATCAACAATGGTGATGGGAAAAACCGCCAAAATACTTGCATGGTACGATAACGAATGGGGCTACTCAAACCGCGTTGTTGATCTGATTGATAAATTCAGACTGTAAAAAATTACACTTAGCTGCACTCAAGAAAAAAAGCCTTCGTTACAGAAGGCTTTTTTTCTTGAGTGGATTATTTTTTCCCGGAAAGGCGGGCCTTCGCCAAATGCAAAAATATTTTTTATTGTGGGCTGCCTAAATTTCAGTTTTTGAGGATTCGCCCCCTTGTTCCATGGCTAAATTGATGGATTCGATGAGCCGCTGCAATTCTTTTTTGCGTACATCAATCATTATCTGATAGGCCTGGAGATACCTTTGTTCAACCGGTTTTGCCGGGGGCGATTCTACCGTGAGCGGATTTACCGGCTGATTGTTCTTAAAAAACCGAAAGTCGAGATGAGGCCCGGTTGCCAATCCGGTGCTGCCCACATAACCAATGAGGTCGCCTTGCGACACCCTTGAGCCTTCGCGGATATTTGGCGCAAATTTTTGCAAATGCATATAGGCAGTAGTATAGGTGCTGTTGTGCTTGATATACAAGAAGTTGCCTGCTCCGCCTGCCTGATATCCTTTTCGCGTTATGGTTCCCTGGCCAATGGCATAAACCGGAGTGCCTGTAGGTGCGGCATAATCTACCCCGTGATGCGGACGGCTGTATTTGAGCACCGGATGAAAGCGGCTGTTGCTGAAGTGGCTGCTAATACGGCTATATTTCAGCGGAGCTTTTAAAAAGGCACGCTGTAAACTTTGGCCCATTTCGTCGAAATAATCGCATTCGCCCTCTTGTTCAAAAAAGAAAGCGTAAAAATCTTTCGAATTATGATTAAAACGCGAAGAAATGATTCTGCCAACGCCAACCGGCTTGTCGTCAATGTATTTTCTTTCGTAAATCACCTCAAAACGGTCGTTTTTCTGGATGCCAAAAAAGTCGATGCTCCAAGCATAAACATCGCTCAGTTTGATGATCAGGTCAACATCGTAACCCTTGTCGGCCATGGCATTCCAAAGCGAAGAAGTGATTACGCCATGCGCCGATTCCAATTTGGTTAAAACCTGTTTCGAACCCCGATAGGCAAACAAAGAATCCGAAAGGCCATAAATTACAAAATCTTCGGGGTTGATTTCGTAAACAAAATATTTGGGCGTGCGCAACGAATCGCTGCCAAGCATCATAAAATAATTGTTGCCGGCCCGAATGCGCCTGACATCAAAAGTGCCTTTGAAGTTTTTTACCAAATACTCAATCGTGGGATAACTTACATTGTATTGCATCAGAATATCGGCAAGGTATTGGTTGTTGCCAATGCGTTTTTGAATGACTTCGAGCGAATCAATCTGTATATCAAAGAGGTACTTAGGTTCGGACTTGGGCGCTTCTGCGATGATTGGCGAAGCCTGACGGTTTTGACAAGATAAAAGGTAAACCGATAAAAAGATTAGAATGACCACAATGCGGCCGAAAGCAAAAGGACGGTGTTTTCTTTTCATGAACAAAAATTTTTACCGACTTGATGCAAACCGGTCTTAAAAATTAAACGCATGTCGACAAAAATAATAAAATCGGTTCAACCAACCGTAAATTTTTCCGCTTTGCTGTTTTTAATTCCGTTGCAAAAATTTCAAAATACTCGCAATAATGCAGACTTCCCATTTTTAGTACAATTCAAAAGTAGGCAATTTTCATTTTGCGATTCATACTGCTAAAAGGCAGCCCGCGAAATCCCATGCGCCCTGGATAGTTCTTCAATACTTGTGCCTTGGTCAAACTCCTTGAGTATGCCGGCAATCTGTGTCGGTGAAAATTTGCTTCTCTTCATCATAATACAAGTTTAAACGTTTTTCCTTTTGTCTGGTTTTAAACCGTACTATTTTTGGGGGAGCTTACACATTTTCACAAGGGGGCTTACTTGCGAGACACTATTTACATAGTTCTCATTCTTCTCACAATATAACACGGGTGGTTTTGCGCTTTTTCAGCTCTTGGGCAAAACCGGGTA
>CAYYDS010000040.1:0-15663 GCA_964470665.1 uncultured Lentimicrobiaceae bacterium | reverse complement strand
AGGCCTTTTCTTCCCGAGATGCTTCAAATTTGGGAGATGATGGGCGAAATTGACCTGATACACGCCAAAGCGCTTTTAGCAAAAAAAATAAAGGCCATCAAACCGCAACTCCACAGCGATCCCATCTTTCAGTGGAGGCAGGCCGTGCATCCGTTACTCGAAATAAGCCTGCGCGAACAGCATAAATCTGCCGTACCTTTAGACTTGATTTTAGACGAACAGCATCGTATTTTGGTAATTTCCGGGCCAAACGCCGGCGGAAAATCGGTTTGCCTGAAAACTGCCGGACTTTTGCAATATATGCTGCAATGCGGATTAATGGTTCCGGCACATCCGGATTCTGTTTTTGGAATTTTCAAGCGGATATTTATTGACATTGGCGACGAGCAATCGCTCGAAAACGATTTGAGCACTTACAGCTCGCATCTGAAACACATGGCCTATTTACTGCAAAATGCAGATGAGCAAACCCTCTTTTTAATTGATGAATTTGGTACGGGCACCGAACCACAGTCGGGAGGCGCCATTGCCGAAGCCGTGCTCGAATCGCTAAACGAAAAAAAGGCTTTTGGTTTGGTTACCACGCACTACGCAAACCTTAAACTGCTGGCCGATAAGCAGCAAGGCATCATCAACGGAGCCATGCTTTTCGACACCCGCTTATTGCAACCGCTCTATCTGTTGCGAACGGGCAAGCCGGGCAGCAGCTTTGCCTTCGAAATAGCACGCAAAACCGGCCTTCCGGAAGAGGTACTCGAAAAAGCAGCCCAAATAACCGGATTCTCGCAGCTGAATTTCGAACAACAACTTCAGCAGTTAGAATTAGAAAAACGCGACATTGCACAAAAGCAAGCCGAACTCCGCATTGCCGACAACCTGTTAAACGAAGTGGTAGAGAAATACCAACGCCTGCTGCAACAGCTCGAACAAAAGAAAAAAAGCATTTTGACCGAAGCCGGAAAAGAGGCTAAAACTCTGATAGACAAGGCCAATAGGCAGATAGAGCGTACCATAAAAGAAATCAGAGAAACTGAGGCCGAAAAAGAAAAAACAAAACAACTGCGTCAGAAGCTTCAAGATCAAAAATCGGATTTCGAAAAAGAAGCCAGTCGGTTAGCCGATACCCTGCAGCTGGAAAAACCCGATGAAGCCGAAAAGCCACAAGAGCTAAAGCCTGGCGTGATGGTTCGCATAGAAGAAATGGACATTAGCGGCGAGCTGATTTCAATTAGCGCCCACGATGCTGTAGTAGCTTTCAACAGCGTGAGGTTTCGCACTTCGCCCGAAAAACTCACGGCCATGACCAAAAGCGAACAAAGGCGTGAAAGCCGGCATGCATCCAAAAAAGGCGCCAGTTATGCCAACGACATCAACGAAAAGGTTGCCCAATTCAAACTCACTATTGATGTAAGAGGTAAACGTGCAGAAGAAGCCCTCGAAATGATAGCCAAATACTTAGACGAAGCTATGCTATTAAGCATCAAAGAGATAAGCATTTTGCATGGCAAAGGCAATGGCATTTTGCGCCGTGTAATTCGCGAAATGCTGGCAAACACCAAGGAAGTCGTTAGGTTTGAAGATGCGTCGCTCGAAACGGGCGGTCACGGCATTACCCGCGTAAAACTCAGATAATCTGAATCATACAAGCCTTATTCTATTCCGCTAAAGTGTTTCATAAACTGCACACGTTCGTATGCAGCAGGATTTTCGTATGGTTTTACGCTCATGCGGCCGATAAATTGGTCTAAAGTTGTAAACTCCTGACGTTCCATCCATTGGCTGATTTCTTGGAGCATGAGTTCGATTTCGCGGAATCCCTTTTTATACAGCACCGAAGCCACCTGCACTGCTTTGGCGCCGGCCAGCAACTGCTTTATTGCAGCCTTGCCGTCGTGAATTCCGGTGGATGCGGCAATATCGCAAGAGAGTTTTGACGCTAACATGGCCACCCATCGCAACGAAGTAGCTATCTCGTCGGGGCTGCTGAACACATGAGCCGGTTTAATCTCAAAGCGCTCAATATCAATATCTACCGAGTAAAATCGGTTAAAAAGAACCAAGGCTGATATGCCTGCCCAAGATAGTTTTTGAGCAGTTTGAGATAAGGCCGAAAAATAATGGCTGATTTTGAGGCTCACGGGGATTTTAACCTTTTTCAAAACTTTTTCTACCACATCAAAATAAACCGCCTCGTTTTGCTCCGAAGAGCGTCCTACATCGGAAGGCAACACAAAAACATTCAGTTCAAGGGCATCAGCGCCTGCTTCTTCAATTCGTTTTGCAAATTCTACCCATTCGCTCGAGCTCACACAATTTATGCTGGCTATGATTGGAATATCCACTGCTTTTTTGCTATCGCGAATGAGTTTTAGATAGTTATCCACGTCATTTGCCCGTGTGTAGTTGCGGATATAATCCTCGGCCTCCGTATAATGCATTCCAATCTCGCCATAAGTTAATGTGTGAGTTGATTGATGCATAATTTGCTCTTCAAACAGGGATTTTAAAACAACTGCACCGGCTCCAAATGATGCCGCTTCGCGAATGTTGGCAACCGAATTTGTAAGACCCGAGCTTCCAACTATAATGGGGGTTTTCAGCTTCAGCCCCATATAGCTTGTTTCCAGATTTACCATAACGTTAGTTTTCTGAGGATTGATTGTGTAAAATTAGATTAAAAATGCCATAAGCCCTACTTCCTACCACAATAAAAAGCATTATTTTTTTAAAAAAAAGCAATCTTGTGAACAACTGAATGTTAGCAAATAAGTATCTTTTATGCCGCATTAGCTCAACCAAAATACCTAATTTTGACTTTTGTAACCACCAATTGTGCTAAGCACACATAAACAAGAAAAGTTTGTTCGTTCAGGGGCGTATATTCGCTTCTATTTGTTCTTGCTGATTTTTTCAGAAGGCTGATATTTAGGCACATAGAAGTATTAAAAAAACAACATGAGGCATTTTGTTCAGGTGGTAATCTTTATTGTGATTTGGCTTTTGTTATTCGTGCCGGGCCAAACCAAAGCACAAGCTGTGATTATTGGCCAGCCGGCCGACACTTCTGTTTGCATTGGGGGTAATGCGCATTTTAGCGTTTTGGCAGTAAACGCTGTTAGTTTTCAATGGCAGGAAAACGACGGAATTGACTGGTACAACATCACGGCCGCCATCACCTATGCCGAAGGTTTTACCACTCCTTTGCTTAAAATAAACGATGCCAACCTTGGCCTCAACGGCTACAAATACCGCTGTGTTGTAAAAGATAGCCAAAACCTAAACACCATTTCCAATGCAGCCAAGCTCGGCGTGCACGAGCCTCCTATCATTACGCAGAACCCAACAGACCAAACTGTTTGCAAGAATGAACTGGCCACATTCAACATAAGCGCCTTATACGCTGATAGTTATCAATGGCAGGAAAGTGTGGGTTCGGGCTGGATTAACATTACCGACGACGCCTTTTATTCGGGATCCACAACGCCCACACTAAAGATATTTACAACCACAGGGATGAATGGGTTTCGTTACCGATGCAGGGTTGTCAATGGCAACTGCCCCGGCATTTCGGCCTTTGCCCGTTTGCTTGTTAATCCAAGTCCGGCCTTGCAAAATGTAACGGGTGGAGGATCTATTTGCGCCGGCGATCAAGGCTTACCCATTGGCCTAAGCAGCTCTGAATCAAGCATTTCGTATCATCTTTATCGAAACGAAAGTCCTACCGGAATTGTTGTTACGGGATCAGGGCAAACACTCAGTTTTGGCCTTTTTGCGCAGGCCGGCACCTATAGCGTTGTCGGCATTAATGGTTCAACCGGCTGTTCAATTCCAATGCTGAACACTGCAAAGATTATTGTAAACCCGCTCCCGCAAACACAGCAAGTGTTGGGTGGCGGCAGCTATTGCGATGGCAGTATAGCTCCCGAAATTCTCTTGTCGTCATCAGAAAGCGGTATAAAATATCAACTTTTAAAAAACGGCGTTCAGACTGGGCTTGAGTTGCAAGGCACCAATTTTGTGCTCAATTTTGGGCCACAGCCGGAAACCGGGTTTTATACCGTTGTGGCCATCAATCCGCTCACATTGTGCAGCACGCAAATGCTGGGCAACGCACAGATAATCAAGAATATGCTTCCGGTGGTAATGGCCGGCCCCGACCAAAGCATCGCACAGGGGAGCCAAGCAATTTTAAGCGGCCAAGTAAACGGCAGCTCAACTTACCTCTTCAATTGGCAGCCGGCTGCATATTTTCAGAATCCACACCAGGCAGCAGCACAGACCATTCCACTCTATCAGACACGACTTTTCACGTTTACGGCTAAAGATCTGACATCCCAATGCCAGAGTCTGCCCGATAGCGTTAAAGTGGTGGTTACGGGCGGCCCTTTGCAACTCAACCTTTCAGCCACTCAAAATGCGCTTTGCCCGGGCACTACTGTTTTTATCGCTTCAAATGCAAGTGGCGGAACGGGCGTTTATTCCTATAACTGGACTTCGTCGCCGCCTGGCTTTACCTCATCCCAAGCCGATATAAATGTAATTCCGACAGAAACCACAACCTACACCCTAAGTATCCGCGATGGAAACGCCACTTTAACAAAGTCAATCACCCTAACGGTGCACGAGCTTCCTAACAGCTTTAACCTAACGGGCGGCGGCAACTATTGCAGCGGGAAAACCGGCTTGCCTATTGGATTACAAGGTTCGCAACAAGGCAGCACTTACCAGCTTTTTCGCAACGGGATATATATTTTAAGTAAAAACGGAAACGGCAGCCCCCTCACTTTCGGGCAGTTTAGCGAAGGGGGAAACTTTAGCGTTGAGGCTACGCTAGCAGCGGGCGGCTGCAGAGCAACAATGCCGGGCACGGCAACCATAACCGAGTATCAAAGTCCTTTAGCTGATGCAGGCCCCGAACAGCTCATTCAGCAAGGCGAAACAGCGCTGTTGCAGGGTTCGGCAAGCAGCGGAACAGGAAGCTACAGCTATCTGTGGTCGCCAAGCCAGCATCTGATCAACCCAACATCGGCTCAGGCAGCCACCTTACCCCTGTTTTCCACCAAACAGTTTCAGCTTTTTGTTTCCGACCTCAATTCGGGTTGCATAAGCAACCCGGCACAAACGGTTGTTTTTGTTAGCGGAAGCCCGGTGCTTCAGCTTCAAATTCAGGCTTCCTCTTTCACGATCTGCTCGGGCGAATCGGTTCAGCTAACAGCTTTAGTAAGCGGAGGCACAGGTAATTATCAATTTAACTGGAGCTCGCAACCTCCCGGATTTAATTCTACTGTCTTTAACCCCATTGTATCGCCCGTAACCACCACAACCTATATTGTAACGGTGAGCGACGGCTTGTTGTCGGCCACTTCGCAACTTAGCATCACGGTTCGGCCAAAGCCTCAACTATTTGATGTATTGGGTGGAGGCAGCTACTGCGCCGGAGGAGCCGGATTAGAGGTTTCTCTTTCTGATTCGGAGCCACAGAACTATTACAGCCTGCTAAAAGACGGGATAGAAACCGGCTTGATACGGCAAGGCACTGGCGATTTGCTGAATTTCGGCCTGCAACACGAAAATGGCTATTATGAAGTAAAAGCTTTCAGCCCGATTCATCTTTGTGAAAGTCGTATGCAAGGCTACGCCGAAATTATCACGCAGCCGCTTCCGGTAGTTGACGCCGGATTGGACGCAACAATACCCTATAATTCCAGCGTCAGCTTGTCGGCCACAGCCTCGGGAGGATCCGGAAACTACTCCTACCGTTGGCAGCCCGAATATTTAGTGCTAAATCCAAACGCAGCGAGCAGCCTCAGCGTTCCATTGATTGAAACGCGCGTGTTTTATGCTCAGGCTACCGATCTGGCAAGTGGTTGCGCCAGCCTTCCCGATCAAAAAAAGGTGTTTGTAAGCGGCTCAGCCTTAAACGCGCAGATTATAGCTGCATCAAACAGCATCTGCTTAGGCGAAACCCTCAGTTTGGAAGCAATTGCAAGTGGGGGCACGGGCAACTATTCCTATTATTGGACTTCCGACCCACCGGGCTTCTTTAGCAACGAGGCTTTGCTTAATATTCAGCCCACCCAAAACACCATTTTCCATCTTAGCGTGAATGATGGGATGCAAAGCACAAGCACTACCTTTGCATTGAATGTGAAGCCTTTGCCTCAGCTATTTCCAGTTACGGGAGGCGGAAACCTATGCAACCCAGACAGCCATTTAACGGTTGGGCTTTCGGGCTCGGAAAATGGAACGCTCTACCAACTTTTTATCAACAACAGCCCGCAAACAACCTTTGTTGGAACAGGCTCAGCAATGACTTTTGGTTTGTTCAACGGCAATGGACAATACACAGTAAATGCTAGAAATCCGCGCCATAATTGCAGCACATGGATGGAAGGCCAGGCAGTGATTACCAGCTCGGGGAATGTTGTGGCCGAAGCCGGCCCCGATAAAACTGTGATTCAAGGAGGGCAGGCTCTTTTGGAGGGGCAAATTGTAGGCGAAGCCGGTGCATACACCTATTCGTGGAGTCCGGCTCATTTGCTTGTCAACCCGCAACAGCTTCAACCCCTTACAAAACCGCTGCACCAAACCACCATTTTCAGGCTTGTGGCATCAGGCTCTCAGGCCAGCTGCGCTCCTTCGGTTGATTTTGTTACCGTTTTTGTGCAGGGAAGCCCTTTACAACTAAACATAATGGCTTCCGACACCCTTATTTGTCCGGGTCAGCCGGTTCAGCTCATTTCGCTTGCAATAGGGGGCAGCGGCACTTACACCTATTCTTGGACTTCGGAACCACCGGGACATAGCTCCTCATTGGCCAATCCGGTGTTTTATCCTACAGGGCCTACGCTGTTTAAACTTACGGTAACTGACGGGAACCAGCTTGCCAGCAAAAGCATTTCCATTTACATTAATTCGCAACCCACTCTTTATCAGCTTAGTGGCGGAGGCAGCTATTGCAATCCGGGCGAAACTGTGCAGATCCAGCTGAGCGGATCGCAGGCAAACCACAGCTATCGCCTTTTCAAAGATAACCTGCCAACACCCTATACTTTGGCCGGAAACGGCAATCCACTTTATTTTGAAATTGCAGCAGTTTCGGGGGTATTCACTGTGGAAGCCACAAATAGTTATCAGTGCAGCCGCAAAATGGATGGATTAGCAACGATTGCTTTGCATGCTCTGCCAATTGTGGTTGCAGGCCCCAATCAACAAATTTTGGCCGGAAATACGGCTTTCGTTCAGGCCGAAGTTGGCGGAAGCCAAGGCCCATTTGCATGGCATTGGGAACCGGAGGCATTTTTAGTCAACCCCAACGCACAAACTACAAGCACATTGCCTCTTACTGAAAGCAAACTGTTTAGGGTTACTGCTACCGACAACACAAACGGATGCCAGAGCAAGGCCGATACCACTTTCGTTATCGTTACCGGCAATACGCTTCATGTTAGCATTTTGGCTGCGTCGGCCACGGTTTGCAAATCGTCGGAACTCAAGCTTACAGCCCTTGCAAGCGGAGGCAGCGGCAATTACAACTTCCTTTGGAAAGATCCCGATGGCATACTTATTGGAACGCAACAAAACATCGTTTTTAATGCAACAAAAAGTGGGATTTATACGGTAAATGTGGTTGACGGAGCTAGTGTTACCACTGATGATATTGCCATTTCGCTTCTCGAAAGCCCACAAACATTCAACTTTTCGGGAGGCGGCTATCTATGCCAAGAAGGTTCTGGCCTCACGGGTGTTTTAGCCGGATCTGAAAGTGGAGTAGAATACCGCTTAATGTGGAATGACACCTATTTAGCTGAAGTTAAATACGGAACAGGCTATCGTTTGACATTCAACAACCTGACTCAGGAAGGGCATTATACAATTTATGCGCACAAAGCCGAAACCTCATGCATGCTTTTAATGCCGGGCGAAGCATTCGTAAACCAGCCCGGTGCGATAACGCTTGGGCTGGCCGAATTACAAACCGTTTGGAAAGGGCAACAGGCCGAACTTTCGGCCAGCATTGAGGGTGGCTCCGGAAATTTCAGCTTTATGTGGGAGCCATCGGAATGGGTTGTGCAGCCGCAAGCTCTGGCTACAAACTCGCTACCTTTGGTTGAAAATAAGGTTTTCACACTCACCGCAACAGATCAAACTACCGGCTGCAGCGCATCGAAACAGCAAATTGTGCTTGTCCAAAACAGCAGCCTCAACCTTCAGCTGTTTACCGAACAGACAACCATTTGTCCGCACGATGAAGTTCGTCTCTTTGCCCTTGTGAGTGGCACATCCAATGCGGTAACTTATCAATGGGCCTCGAATCCGCCGGGATTTCAATCCAACATCTTCAATCCTCTTGTTGCACCGGCTGTGGCTACCACGTATTATGTGACCGTTAGCAATGGAATCTTTTACAAAACCGACAGCATTTTGATAAACGTAAAACCGGCCCCGGCCGTTTATTTGGTAAGCGGTGGCGGCAATATTTGTTCGGGTACTGCCACGGTAAGCGTTGAATTATCCGGCTCGCAGGCGGGTGTTGATTATACGCTGATGCGAAACGGATATTCGACAAACCAGGTCATTCAGGGCAACGGTCAGGCTTTGAATTTTAGTGATTTGAGTGAGCCCGGGCTTTTTGCCATAAAGGCCCAAATGCAACAAAGCGGATGCACAAGCCTGATGAGCGGAAATGTGGTGGCAAATCTTTACCCGAGCCCTATTGTTAATGCAGGAAACGATCAGCAGATTCTGTTGGGCGAGGTGGCCATTCTCGAAGGCGAAATATACGGAGGATCAGCTTATTACAACTTCTATTGGAACCCGTCATACCTTACCCTTTCGCCACATACCGCCATAACCCCCACCCTGCCGCTTTATGAAAGCACTGTTTTCTTTTTGCATGGCAGCGATCAGCAAAGCGGCTGTACAAGCGCAGCAGATACAACGCTCATTATCGTTAGCGGAGGGCCGCTCGGCGTAAATATCATTCCAAATCCGGCCAACCTCTGCCAGGGCGAGAGCATTTTGCTGACGGCCATCCCCGGAGGGGGAAACGGCAATTACAGCTATGTTTGGCGCAATGCCAACGGAGAAATAATTGGCGAAGGGCAGCACTTATCAATCACACCCGAAACATCCACTGATATAAGTGTAGAACTCACTGACGGGCAATCTTTTGCGCAAAAGCAAACGCATCTCAACGTAATCGAACCACCCCAAACCTTTCACATAACAGGGGGCGGCGCAATCTGCAACAACAGCTTCGATATTGAAATAGGCCTCGAACTCAGCGAAACGCAAACCGCTTATAGCCTTTATCGAAACCAAAGCCAATACCTGCTAACGATGCTTGGCACCGGCGAGGCGCTCGCTTTTGGCAAGTTTTTACAAAGCGGTGTTTATACGGTTAAAGCAACAACAAATTCGCAATCGTGCGAGGCGATGATGGCCGGAACAGCTGTGATACAGCAATATACGCCTTTAATTGTGGATGCCGGCCCCGACAGGGTTATTGGTTTTGACGGCACAGTTCAGCTTGAATGTTCGGTTTTTGGTGGGTCGGGATATTACTCTTACAACTGGCAGCCAGCCGAAAAGCTACAAAACCCATCAGCAGCCCAGCCACTAAGTCACCCGCTCGAAAACAGCACGATGTTTACCGTTGAAGTTACCGATATGGAAAGTGGCTGCAAAACATCCGACGAGGTATATATATTTGTTAATGACGGCAACCTTAACGTTAGCTTAAGCGCTTATCCACAGGCGGTTTGCCCTGCAAAAGCTGTTTATTGTTCGGCAATTCCTTCGGGCGGGAGCGGCAATTACAGCTGGTGGTGGAACATTGACGAAACAAAAACAAATCCTGCCGGAGCCAATCTGATTGTTTATCCCGAAGCAAGCCAATGGGTGAAAGTAACAGTAAATGATGGCTTTAGCAGTGTTTCGGATTCAATTTGGATTGAAGTTTACAATCGGCCGGAAATTTATACGGTTTTCGGAGGAGGAGGCTGGTGCGACGAAAATTCGATACCACAAATCATTCTCTCCGGAAGTAGCCCAACAGACCAGTATCTCGTCTATAAAAACGGCTATTTTACCGGGCAAATCGTTGCAGGCAGCGGCACTTCTTTATCAATCAGCCCAACAGGTCAAAGCGGCCAATATACCATTCTGGCACGAAACAGCAATTCGTGTGAAAGCCTCATGGAAGGAAGTGCTACAATAACCCACCTTGCTCAAATACAGGTTTTTAGCTTCACTGGCGGCGGTGTTTGGTGCCCCGAAGATCCTTCGGTTGGCTTCCTGCTTTCGGGCTCGGAAAAAAACAACATCTACCAATTGATCTTAAACGGCAACGAAATCGTAGGTACTTATGGCGGCACGGGCTATCCGATAAGTCTGCATCCGCCTTCGCAGTCGGGTTTATACAGCATGAAAGCCATTCATCCCGGATCCAATTGCGGAGCTGAAATGCAGGGCACGGCATCGGCCTTATTTTATCCTAAACCAAATGCAGCCATCACAGGCCCCGATCTGGCCTGTTACGGCGAAACGATTAGCTTAACAGCTTCGGGAGGCAATGCATACGATTGGCTAACCAATCCGCCCGAGCAAGGCGAATACTATATTTTTGACGCATTTGCTTCCACCGGCATCGGACTACGCGCTTTGAACGATTTTGGTTGTAGCGATACAACATTCCATTTGGTTGAAGTTGTTCCTCTGCCCGAATTCGAAATAATTGCCGATTCAATCGAGCGAAAAATCAGTGTCATTTCAGACACGCATCACCCGTCCTACCGTTTTTATTGCGGCGAAGAACTACTTGCCGAAAGTCCGCAGCCCTATTACCAATACGGCTATACGGTTTTTCCATCCGACAGCATACGGGTTCAAGTAATCAGCCAAAACGGATGCGTAAGCGAAAAGAAAGTATTTGTTCCGGGAATGCATTCGGCAGAAATAACCATCAATGCTTTTTCGCCCAATTCCGACCAGATCAACGACCGATTTATGGCCGGAGAATACATCAGGATATTCAATCGCTGGGGGCTTGAGATTTTTGCCGGTAACGAAGGTTGGAACGGACGATACAAAGGCGCTTTAGTGGCACCCGGCACCTATTATTATATTGTTGAGCTGCACGACATCAACGGCAAAGTTGTTCGTAGCGTCAAAGGTTCAGTAACACTCGTAATCGAATGAAAAAGCTCGGCTATTGCGGACTAATTGTGTTGTTACTGTGGGTTTTGCCGGCCACGGCACAGAAAGGCATTTCGCGTCAGGCAGAAAAAAAATACGCTGCCCATAACTTCGAAAAAGCTGCAAGTTTGTGGCAAAAGGCATACAGCCAAAGCAAAGAAGAGCCCGATCGCCACCAATTTGCTTTTAAAACCGGCATGGCTTATCATCGCATGAATAAATTTTCCGAAAGCCTGCAATGGTACAGCGCTGCACTTGCCAACTACGAAGCGCCGGCAGAATGGTTGTTGGCTCAGGCAGATGCCATGCTCAAAACGGGGCAACTTGAAGGCGCAAAAGCCGCTACAAACAAGGCATTGGCCGTGGATCGTTTTTCGTTGGAAGCAAAACAATTGCTGCTGCTGATCGAAAACTACGAAGCAAGCCGCAACATCGGTTTTCCGCCAATTTATGAAGCACAAAAACTCAACACAAACTCGAGCGACTATTCAGCTTCGTGGTTCAACAACGACCTCATCCTATCCTCATCGCGCGAAAGCTATCTGAGTAAGAAAAAGGATCGTCGAACTGCCGAAAACTACTCATCGCTCTATCTCTCGATCGAAAACCTTTACGGCGACTTTGCCCCTGCTATTCCGCTGCCCATCGAGAACAATCAAAACACGGGTGTTGCCGCTTACGATCCTAAAAATCAGCGTCTTTACTATACCCGATGCAACAACAATAAGGGCCGGTGCCTAATCGAAGTTAGCCGCTTCGATTCGGTAAATTTTGTTTTTGGCAAAGGAAAACCGGTTGGTTTTATCAACAAAAAATACCATTATGGCCACCCTTACCTAAGCCCCGACGGTTCGAAACTCTACTTTAGCGCAACCCTTCCGGACGGCTATGGAGGCAACGACATCTACAGCGTAGCCCTCCTTCCGGATGGCTCGTGGGGCATACCCGAAAATGCCGGACCATTAGTCAACACCGCTTTCGATGAACTTTTTCCGAGTTTATTGGGCGACAGTATCCTACTTTTTTCGTCGGAAGGTTTGAAAAACGGTTTTGGAGGCCTTGATATCGTTGCCGTTGACATTGGCCCATCGGGCTATGGCAATCCCAGAGTACTGCTGCCACCGTTTAATTCGAGCGCCGACGATTTTTCGCTGCTCATGCGTGCCGACGGCTCGAAAGGCATTTTTAGCTCCAACCGAAACAAAGGCAAAAGCGACGATCTGTTTTTCTTTGAAAACTACCCCCTGCGAAACATCCTAAACGGAAAAGTATGCAACCGCAACGACAGCATTGGTATAGATTCGGCAAGCATACACTTCGAAATTGAGGGGCAGAGGTATTCAACAGCATCGAAGCAAAACGGCAGTTTCATATTATCGCTGCCCGAAAAAACAACTGCACATCTCACTGCTTCCCGGCGAGGTTACTACCCTGAAAAAATCAGCATCAACTCGACCGGAATCACGGATGGACAAACTGTTATAATTGTCCTAAGCCCAATGGATTATGAGATTTTTGCCGGTGGAGTGGTAACCGATCGCACAAGCAGCCTGCCCATGCAAGGCGAAAAAGTTGAACTCATCGGGCCGGGAGGCGAGATCACAACCAGCCAAACCGATCGCGACGGAAAATACCTCTTTAAAAAATTGCAGCAAGACCGCATTTATACCGTTCGCATCAGCGGGCCGGGAATCTTTACCGAATCGCGTGTGATACGTGTGCCCGATATTCGTCAAAACATCACACTGCAAAAAGAAAACGGATACGATCTGAATTTTGAGTTGACGCGCATCACCGAAAAAGAAGAAATAACCCTAAAGGATATTTTTTACGATTTCGACAAAGCCGAGCTTCGTGAGGCATCCAAAACTGAACTGCAAAAACTGGCCTCGATGCTGCGCGAAACGCCCGTTGTGAACGTTCAGATATCGTCGCATACTGATGGGCGCGGAACAGATGCATACAACGACAGGCTTTCGCAAGAAAGGGCGCAAGCCGTTGTTGATTATTTGGTGGCCAGCGACATCAATCCGTTAAGGCTGATTGCAAAAGGGTATGGAAAACGAAAAATGGTCTTCCCCAATGCTACCAACGAAAGTCAGCATCAGGCCAACCGGCGGACTACTTTTCAGGTGCTCGCATTCAATCAGGCTACTGCCGGAAATTTGGCCACCGAAGTTGCTGCAAACCAAACAGAAGCATATTCAGAACGCCTTGTATTTCGGGTTCAGGTGTTGGTTTCGGCCAACCGTTACGACACCGACAGCTTCTTTTCGGCATTAAAAGCCGTTATACCCAATATCCGTTTTTACGTCCACGAACAAGAAAAACTCTATCGCTACGAAATTGGCGACCGCTATAAGCTCAGCGAAGCCGAATCGCTTCGCAATCTGATCCGAAGCGCCGGCTTTCCGGATAGTTTTATTGTGCCGTATCTCGACGGGGAAAAAATTAGCATTCAACAGGCAAAAGATTTCAAACCATGAAAAATCTCCTCACCTTATGGATCGGTATCCTTTTGCTGCTGATGGGTTTTAATGCGGCATCGCAAACCGATTTACTTTTCAGCAACAGCCTGAATACGGCATTTATATACAATCCTGCTCTGATTGAGGCAAACGAAATGATCAATTTGCGATTGAGCGGGCGTCAACAGTGGGTAGGTTTTCCGGATGCTCCGCGAGCTGCACAATTTAGTGGAGCTTATTTTTTTGATGTTAAAAAGATGGGTGTCAAGCTTCAACTTACTGCCTATGGCAGTGGCAAAGAGACTGTTGAGCGGCTTGTGGCAGCCTATGCTTACCGCGTAAAGCTCACCGAAGTTGCGTATCTGAATTTGGGTTTAGGCGCCGGCATTTATCAACGAAGCATTTTATACAGCCGCCTGATCTACAACGAAGGAAACGAACCGCTTATTCGACCTGACGAAAGGTATATCCAACCCGATTTTGAATTTGGAGTTCATTTTGGCGCCGGGCGCACAGAGGCCGGCATAGCTATCAACCACTTAGGGCAAATAAACCGCAACCTTTCCGTAAAACAGATTCCACTGCATGCACATTTGTACGCAGCTTATCTTTTCAACCTCAGTTCGGAATACCGCTTAAGGGCGGGTGCATCGTTTCATCAGCAAGGCAAAGTGAGCTATATTCAGCTCGATGCGCATGCTTTGTTGGGCAATTTACAAGCCGGTGTTGGGCTGCGCAACAACGATGCTTTTCTGTTTAAGGCCGGCATTATAGCAAGCGAAAATCTGGAGTTTCACTACAGTTTCGATTTGGGTATTGCCAAGATGTCGTCGTACAACAGTGGTACGCACGAGTTTTTGATTTTAGTTCGGCTTCAAAAGCCTGAAAAAACCTACCTCTCGCCTCGCTATCTCGATTATTAGGGGTTTTATTTTTTCAGAAGCGCGCGGTATTCTTCGTCGCTGTTTAAAATAGCGATGGCTTTTTGCAAGGTTTCGTCAAAGCCGGCAACTACTTCGTAATAGCCGCCTAAATCCCATATATTTCGGGCTATCAGGCCTTTAATTTGATATTGGATCAAGGTTTTGGATCGATTAAAGGCAGCACTGTCCCATTTCACGTTTTCGTTTTTTGCCACTTCCATAAAATCAGCAATCATTTTGTCGTCCACCTGGAAATTTTTGACAAACACATCCACATCCGGAAAGTCTTTTTTCATTCTTTTCCTGTTGTTGTTGGTGTAATCTAAGGTATAACGGTTGAGCACACCTTTTCGGATCAGGTCGGAATATAAATTAGTGTATTGTGCAGAATCCCAGGCAACAAACACATCGGGCATAATTCCTCCACCGCCATAAACCAACCTTCCGTTCTGGGTAGCATATTTCAATGAATCCGGAAAGTGTATGCTGTCGGCATGGATGAATTCGCCTCTTTCTTGCCGTTCGGTCATGTCTTTGTAATACTTTTCGGCGCCTTCGTCGTAGGGGCGCTGGATGCAACGGCCCGATGGGGTGTGATAGCGTGCGCTGGTAAGGCGTATAACCGAGCCATCGGGCAGGTTGAACGGCCTTTGAACGAGGCCTTTGCCAAAGGAGCGGCGGCCAACAACAATTCCTCGATCCCAATCCTGAACGGCTCCCGAAACAATTTCGCTGGCCGAAGCCGAGGCTTCATTGATCAGGACAATCAATTTTCCTTTTTCGAAGGCGCCTTTCGATGTGGCTTGAAAATCCTGACGGGGGCTGTTTTTGCCTTCAGTATAAACAATAAGCCGGTTGTCAGCCAAAAACTCGTCGGATAACTCAACGGCCGTATTGAGGTAGCCCCCCGAATTATTGCGCAAATCGAGGATCAGGTTTTGCATTCCTTTCTCCTTGAGCTGCCCCAAAGAGGCATAAAACTCTTCCATCGTGGTTTTCGAAAAACGGTTCAAGCGGATGTATCCAATTTGTCCGGACAGCATAAAAGTGGCGTCAATGCTGTTGATTGGAAT
>CAYYDS010000039.1:7230-15739 GCA_964470665.1 uncultured Lentimicrobiaceae bacterium | reverse complement strand
TGATGTTTTTTTGTCATGTACTGAAATGGAAAGTATAAAATTGAACGACATATTACGACTTGACAATCTTAACAACGTGAAAATTCGTTTCAATTTGATGTTCGCCCAAAATTGGAATCCGATAGAACTATTTAAAAATGGTGATATTTCTACAATGCTTGAAGGACAATATTGGAACTATAACAAAAGAAAATCATTCAAAGAAGGACAGGTTACTGTCGGATTCGTGAAAATAAGGCCAAGGGAAGATTTATGGCTATTGTTTCATATCGGTCAGGTAATTAAAGACCTAAATAAACAAAATGGTGTTGGTTACGAATATCAAGACCTAACAGAATATGAAAAATATGTTGGACGTTTAATCATAAAATTTAAGAACAGAGCACAGACAATGATTCGTAATGCCGAATCAGTAATTGACGACTGTTACGTTTCCCAAATTTTGCCTGATACATTTGACAATGACTTATTCCCCGGATATGAAAAGGTCAATATTTCCTGGAACGAGATGAAACGAGTGTTGGAGAAAGAAAATTGGATAACTGCACTTCAAAATCAAAAGGGGGTGTATCTACTTACAGATAAGTCAAATGGCAAAATGTATGTTGGTTCGGCTTATGGAGAAAATATGATTTTGGGACGGTGGAAATCCTACATAACTACTGGACATGGTGGAAACGTTGGACTTCGGCAACTAAGATTTGATCACATAAAAAAGAATTTTAAATATTCAATTCTTGACATTTATAAATCAACAACGGAAGATCAGACCATAATTGACAGGGAGAGTTGGTGGAAAGAAGTCTTGCAAAGCAGGAAATTTGGATATAATGAAAGCTGAAACGAAAATTGTTCTCATTGACGGTGAACAGTTGGCTCAACTAATGATTGACTACAATCTTGGATGCACGACCCAGCAGACTTATGAACTTAAAAAAATTGACAGCGACTATTTTGGAGAAGAGTAAAACATACAGTCAGACAGGAGGCCGAACCGCTAACAAGGCTAACCGTTGCACAACCGCCTCATCCAACAAACTAATGGCAGAAATACCCAAAAAGCGGCTTCATTAGAAGCGATTTAAGCGAGGTTTTTTAGTAAGAAGGAAAAAGCATCTTCTTTTTTGGGTGGCGCTAAGAATGAATAATCCGGCCTAAACTAGGCCAATATCATACAAGCCTTATCACTTTGGGCCGATATACATTTGTTTTTGGCTCAATATTTTTATGTTTTTACTCCGATTAATTTAACTAAACGGCTCAAATATGTATAAAAGCCGCCCACTCGTTAACTCCTCACTCAACGTATCAAATCGTCGGTGTCTTTCACAAAAATAACCGAAACGGCGCCCAAAATCAGCATTATGCCGGCTGTAACCAAGGCATAAATTGCATGACCGCCGTAGAAGTATTTAACGATAGGGCCGCCAAAAATACCGTTGACGATTTGCGGAAAGGTGATAAAGAAATTAAAAATCCCCATATAAACCCCCATTTTTCGTGCAGGTATCGAGCCGGCCAAAATGGCGTAAGGCATGGCAAGAATGCTGGCCCAGGCAATCCCGACACCTATCATGCTGATGTTGAGCAACCATTTCATTTCGGGCGAAGTAACAAAAACCATCGAAATAAGGCCAAGCCCACCAATAGTCAGGTTGATGGCATGGGTGCGTCGCCGACCAACTTTTGAAGCAATTACCGGAAGCGCCATGGCAAAAAGTGCAGCCACCAGATTGTAAACCCCAAAGATAACGCCCACATAATCACCTGCTTCGTTGAAGGCAGCCGAGCTTCGGTCGGCGGTATCCAGGCCCCATACGTGCTGCGCAAGAGCCGGCGTGGTGAAAACCCACATGGAAAAAAGGGCAAACCAACTGAAAAATTGCACAATGCCTAATTGCCTCATGGTAACTGGCATACGCGAAAAATCTTTGAAAATATCTAAGATGCCTTTCGATTCTTCGCCTGCATCCTCCACATGATCGTCAAAAGAGGCCTGTTCTTCGGGTGAATACTCCTTGGTGGTGGCTACCGTCCAGATGATGGACGACAACAACACAACAGCGCCAATCACAAAGGAGAGGATGAGGCTAAACGGTACGCTGCCTTCTTGTCCCAGTTCTTTAAAACCAAAAATGTTTGTAATTATATAGGGGAGCCACGAGCCCACAACTGCTCCAATGCCAATAAGCAGAGTTTGAACCGAAAAACCCAGGGTGCGCTGATCGGTAGGAAGTTTGTCGGCCACCAAAGCCCTGAAAGGTTCCATGGCAATATTTACCGAGGCATCCATAATCATCAGCATTCCGGCGCCCACCCACAAAGCAGGCAAAAAGGCTGCAAACATGGGCGAGTTGGGCATAAGAATGAGGCCGATAGCCGTCATGATTGCGCCAAAAAGAAAATATGGGCGCCGCCGCCCTAAGCGATTCCAGGTGCGGTCGCTGTAATGACCTATAATGGGCTGAACAATCATGCCGGTGATGGGCGCAACCAACCAAAACCAGGAAAGGTGTTCCACGCTGGCACCAAAAGTTTGCAAAATACGGCTGGCATTGGCGTTTTGAAGGGCAAAACCCATTTGAATACCCATAAATCCGAAACTCATATTCCAGATTTGCCAGAAACTTAAGCGTGGTTTACTTTTTGCCATATAAAATACCGATTTTAAGTTTAAAGGGGTAAAAGTAACAAAATCATTGCGTACAATAACGGCTTACAAAGATTTCTGATAAATTTACAAGCTTGCATTTGGCCTAAAAACAGCCTGAAAGCAATGTTACGAATGCTTTTCGGTTGGAAGAAATACACTAAAACGGCTTCCTTTTCCAATTTCGCTTTGGATGGACAGTTTTCCGTTGTGATGTTTCAAAAACTCTTTGATAATGAGCAAGCCAAGCCCCGAGCCTCTTTCGTTTTCAGTGCCGCGGGTAGAAACAATTTGTTCGTTGCCAAGAAGCTGCGCAATGGTTTCGGCCGTCATGCCTACACCGCTATCCGATACGGTAACCTCAATGCCGGCGGGATTTTTTACGCTGCTAATGCGAATTGTGCCCTCCGGATTGGTAAATTTGATGGAGTTGTTAATTAGATTGCGAAAAATGGTATGTAGCATATCGCGGTCGCCTTGCAGCAGGCTTTGTTCGGGAACGAGATTGGCAACTTTGATTTTTTTGATGGCCAGTCGCGAATTTAAAAAAATAAGCTGCTCCTCAACAAGTTCGTGAATATCCAGCAAAACAGGATGATATGCAATATGACCTCGCTGACTCATTGCCCATTGCAGCAAATTTTCGAGCAGCGTATAGGTGTTGTTGCTGTGGATATAAAGCTGTTTCAATATGTTAAGCCTTTCTTCAGAGTTCATCTGGTCGGCTTCTTCAATAAAGTGTTGCAAATAGCCCAACAGGGTATTGAATGGGCTTCGAAGGTCGTGCCCGATGAGTGAAAACAGCAGGTCTTTTGTGGTATTAAGTTCTTTGAGCTGATGATTCTGGATTTCTTTTTCGCGGTTTGATTTTTCAAGCTTTATGGCGTAAAGCTTCATTTTGTGGCGGTTACGAATTAACAGGACAATAAAGCCGATTCCCATCAAAAAGGCTACTGAATACAAAAGGGTAATCATATTGTGCAGCTTTATGGCGCGTGTTTTGTTTTCGTTTTCTTGCTTCAGGAAGTTATTTTCGATGGTTTTTTTCTCGCTTTCGTATTTTTCCTGCACTTCGAGAATGTGGTTTCGATTGGTGATTGAAACAACGCTGTCGTTTCGTTCGGTATAAAGCTTCAAAAACTCTAAAGCCTGAGCAATATTTCCCTGCTTTTCTTTTACCTGCGACATCAATGAATAAGACTCAACTTCGCTCACTAAATTTCCGGTTTCTTTGGCCATGGCAATTGCTTTTTCCAGATAGCCGGAAGCCAAACTTAGGTTGTTTTTATTGAGATATAGCTCGCCCAGCGAAACGGCGTTGAGCATTTCGCCATAATTCAGGCTGTATTTTTTGCACATTTCAAGCGATTGAAGCAGATAGCTTTCGGCATCGTTGTACTTTTTCTGAAGCTGAAAAATAAGCCCGATATTATGAAATGCCCTTGTTTGCCCAACGATAATGTTTTCTTTAATGGAAATTTCTAAAGAGGTGTGGTGCGCCTTCAGGGCTTCGTCATATTTTTCACTTCTATCGTATAAAATGCCTAAGTTTCCGTAATTCATTGCCAGATTGAAGTTGTTTCCCAATTGGGTATTCAGCTCAATGGCTTTTTGCATGTATTCGATTCCCTTTTCGCTCTCGTTTAGCTTTTCCATAATCAGGCCGAGGTTGTTTAGAGTAGTAGCTTGATTGTCAAGATCGTAAAGTTCTTCGAAAACCTTAAGCGCCCTAAAATAATTGTCGAATGCAGCCTGAAATTTCGATTCGCCTTCGTATAAAACGCCCAGGTTGTTGTAAATGCCGGCAATAAATTTTTTACTATCAATTTGTTGCGACAGATCAAGGCTGATGTTGAAATAATAATGCGCCGAGTCGTTAATCTGCAAATCGGTAAAATAGCGCCCCCGAAGCGAATAAGATTCGATGAATAATCTTTTATCCACATCCTTGTGCAGATGCGATTGAGCTTGTTTAATGCAGTACTCAACCGAGTCGTAATTGCTGAGGTCGAGCAAGATATTGCCCAAATAGTTCCAGGTTCTAATCCACAAAGTATCATCGTTTAGTTTGCTTAAATAGGGCCGCAATGCCAGCAAGCGATCTTTACGGCTAATAAGCTCAATGCCGGACAGATTATCCACAGCCTTAATCTCATTTATGACATAACTGCGCAAAGTGTCGCTGCCGGCAGCCCGAAACCTGACGGGGAACGCTAACATAAAAATCAACAGAAAAAGAAAAGGTTTTATCATTGCCTTTGAGCTCATTTGCAGCTTTTGTAACATTGTTTTGTTTTTTTGCTTTCGGTATAGTTTAAAAAAATCGACGAAAGATAGAAAGAAATTAAGTTGCTTCGCTATATTTTTTAATTGCATTTGTGCCGGCATAAAATCCGGCAAGAAGCCTGATAATGGACTTCAAATTGTTTCAGATAGCTTTAAAACGTCTTACATTTTGATTGAATAGGGCTTTTATAAGGTATTAAACCTGATCAACAGGCTTGTGTGTTGTTCCTAACAGTGCTTTCGGAGTAATTTACTGCCCTGAATATCAGTTGATTCCTTGATTGCGATTACAACTTTTTACTTTATTTTGCATTTCACAATTTGTGTAATATCAAAACCTGATTGTGGATTTTGCTTTCATAATTCAGAACAATAACCGTACAACTTCTTGTAAAAATTTGATAATCAACGACTAAATATTTTTGAGTTATAGAAAATAACGCTTGTATTTTTGGTTAAATTATTGCCCGTTTGATTGGGCTTATTCATCAATTTTAAGCAGGAATTGGTGATTCATTTGCGTTTTCAAAGTGAAATCCTGTTATTGTAATGATCTTATAACTTGAATAACAGACAGTTAAATATTTCTGTAAGCTTTGCTGCAAAGCAAGCCCCTAAGCGGCGCCGAATTGTTAAATTGATTATAAAGTTTAAATAGCGACAACAAAAAATGAAAATAAATTGGTTTTTGTTTGCCAAAAATCATGAAAACAGCTTGGGTTCAGGCTTATTTTATAGAGCCGATGCTGTTTTCGATTGATGCAATCATTTCATTCAATTGGTCGGGGTGAAACCATTGATAACTTTTATCCTTTCTAAACCAAGTCATTTGCCTTTTAGCATATTGGCGGGTATTGGTTTTTATTTTTTGGATGGCCTCGTCTAAGCTGTATTTTCCATCGAAATAATCAAACAACTCCTTGTATCCCACTGTGTTGAGTGCGTTTAGCTGCTGTCTGTCATGCAAGCTGCGAGCTTCTTCAATCAGGCCATCTTGAATCATGAAGTCAACGCGTTGGTCAATGCGTTTTATGAGTTCGTAGCGCGGCCTTTGAATGGCAATACGTATGCACTCGAAGTTGCGCTTTGCCTTTGCGCTTTTACGAAATTCGGAGAAAGGCCTGCCAGTAGCCAGGTATATTTCGAGCGCCCGTTGTAGCCTTCGGGGGTTTTTGATGTCGGCTTGGCAGTAATATGCTGCATCGCATTGTGCTACCCGCTTTTGAAGGCCTTCGAGCCCTTCGGTTTGAAAGATTTCCTGCACCTGCTGCCGGATTGCAGGCGAAATGTCGGGCAAATTATCAAGTCCGTTGCATACCGCATCGAGAAAAAGCCCCGATCCACCGGTTAGAACCACAATTTTCGAATGCTGGAAAAGGCGGTCGAGAAGTTGCATGGCCTCGCCCATATAGTTGGCTACATCATAGGTGTCGGCTATGCTTTTATGCTGGATAAAATGATGGGCTACTGCGCTGAGCTCAGCCTTTGTAGGCACTGCCGTACCGATGCTCATTTCTTTGTAAAACTGCCGGCTATCGGCCGATACAATTTCGGCTCGAAAATGCTTCGCGAGCGAAATAGCGCATTTTGTTTTGCCCACGGCTGTCGGCCCTGTCACAACAATCAGAAAACGAACCTCTTGCGTCATGTTTGTCAGTTGAAATGGATATCGGTTTTGCTCGTATTGCTCAGGCTGCTTTTAGCGTTGTTTTCCCGAAAAACCAGCTTCAGTTTTTCGCCTTCGGCTTTCATAAAGGCAAAGGCTTCTTCGAAATTATTGCCGATAATGCCATCCAATATAGCTTCGCGTATGGCAGTTTTAATCAGACCTACTTCCCGGCCGGGCTTAATGCCAAACGAATCCATAATCATCTGGCCATCAACAGGCGGTTGCCAGTTTCGAAGCCGATCTTTCTCTTCAATTTCTTTAAGTTTGTCGCGGACGAGTTGAAAATTATCGCGATATTTTTTTTGTTTATACTCATTTTTGGTGGTGATATCGGCTTCGCAAAGCATCATCAACGCATCAATATCGTCGCCCGCATCGAAAAGGAGCCGCCGAATAGCCGAGTCGGTTATTTCTTCTTGTGCCAGAACGATGGGCCGCAAATGAAGCAACACTATTTTTTGTACGAACTTCAAGGCTTCGTTTAGTGGGAGTTTCAATTCGCGAAAAATAGTTGCCGTCATTTTAGCGCCTCGCACTTCATGCCCATGAAATGTCCATCCGGTTTGAGGGTCAAATCTCTTGGTGGCTGGTTTGGCAATGTCGTGCAACAAAGCCGCCCAGCGTAGCCAAAGGTCGTTGCTGTGTTGGCCGAGGTTGTCTAATACTTCTAAAGTGTGCCTAAACACTTCTTTGTGGCTTTTTCCGTTAATGGTTTCAGCGCCCTTTAATGCAGCCAATTGCGGAAATATGATGGGCAAAAGTTCCGTTTCTTCCAGCAAAAGAAAACCTGCCGAAGGGCGATTCGACAGGATGATTTTGTTTAGTTCGTCGGTTATCCGTTCAACGGAGATGATGCGGATTCGGTTTTTGTTTCTTTTAATGGCTTCGAGCGATTCCGGCTGAATATTGAAGCCCAGCTGTGTGGCAAAACGTATGGCGCGCATCATGCGCAAAGGGTCGTCAGAATAGGTGATGTCGGGATTGAGCGGCGTGCGAATTACTTTATTGGCCAGGTCTTTCAGACCCCCAAAAGGGTCAATTAATTCTCCGAAATCGCCTTCGTTAAGGCTAATTGCCAGCGAGTTGATGGTGAAATCGCGGCGGTTCTGATCGTCGGCTAAGGTTCCGGGGCTCACTTCGGGTTTGCGGCTTAGGTGCTGGTACGACTCTTTGCGCGCGCCAACAAACTCCACCACATGATCTTTATAGCGAATCATGGCTGTGCCAAACTGCCCGTAGAAACGTGCAGATTTTTGATTTCCGAGGGCTGTGGCTACATCGCGTGCAAAATCAATTCCGTTTCCAATCACCACAAAGTCAATGTCTTTAGTAGGCCTATTGAGAAATAGGTCGCGCACATTTCCGCCAATAAGGTAAACGGCTTCGCCCCGTTTCCGACCTACTGAGGCAATGGTCGTAAACAGTGTTCCCGCTATATAGTTCTGTATCTTTTTGATCATGCTGCAAAAGTAAGAAAATGCACGAAGTTGCGCCTGAATGCAGCAAAGCAATCGTTTTGAGGTGCGCTTTATGGGTTTAGGCTATTTTATACCTTTTGCCGGGCAGGGCAATCAATACGCCGTCAAACTCCAAAGCCAAGAGCAGACCTGCCAATTTCGATGCGGTGAAAGCGCTTTTTAGCATGATATCGTCAACACCGGCCTCATTTTCAGTGCCAAAAGTATCGAGCACTCGTTGTTCGTCTTCGCTAAAATCGCGAAAGAGCCGTGTTTGGGGCGAATCGGGTTGCTTGGTGCCCCAACCAAGCATATGCTTTAGGTTGGCCGCATTTTCGATCATGGCTGCCCGGTTGGTACGTATCAAATAATTGCAGCCTTCGCTGGCAATATCGCCCACGCGGCCCGGCAATGCAAAAACATCCCGGTTGTAAGAGTTTGCAATGT
>CAYYDS010000039.1:0-7220 GCA_964470665.1 uncultured Lentimicrobiaceae bacterium | reverse complement strand
GTTTGCCGTAATGATGGCTCCGCCTTTTTTAGCCGATTCAACTACCACAACGGCATCGGCCATTCCGGCCACGATGCGGTTGCGGCGCGGAAAGTTTTCGCGATCGGGATTGGTTTGCGATAAAAATTCGGTAAGAAGCCCGCCATTGCTTAGCATTCGCTCGGCCATAGACTTATTTGATGGCGGATAGATGCGATCGAGACCATGCGCCAAAACGCCAATCGTAGGCAAATGAAATTTTAGCGAAGCCCGATGTGCGCAACTGTCAATACCATAGGCTAAACCACTAACAATTAGTACGTTATCAGAAGACAGGCCTTCTACAAACTGCTCGCACCAATGCTTGCCATAGTCGGTGGCTTTTCGCGTTCCAACAATGCTGATGATTTTTTGCATATTGAGGTCGGCAGTGCCGTTGTAGAAAAGCATAAGGGGGCTGTCGGCGCAGTGCTGCAGCCGCTTTGGATACTTCTTGTCTAAATAAAATAGGGGCTGAATGTCCTTTTTTGTGAGATAGGCAATTTCTTCTTCGGCCCGTTGCAACACAGTTTGATGGGTAATGGCATGAACAACGGAGGCTCCAATGCCGGGTATTTTTTCCAATGATTTTTTCTTTTCAGAAAAAACGGCTTCGGGCCCACCACAGTAGGCTACGAGTTTCTTACCCAGCACATCGCCCACACCCGGAATAAGTGTTAGGCCTATCTGATATAATAGCTGTTGCGACATGAGCGCCAAAATTAGACGATTTATGTTAATTTTGTTCGAAAAGAAATTTTTCTTGAAAGCAAAACGCATTATTATTGCTCCCTTAGACTGGGGTATTGGCCACGCCACACGCTGCATTCCAATTATTGAAGGGCTGATTCGGCTTGGCCACAAACCCCTCATTGCAGCTGATGGAAACCCATTGCGCATCCTCAAACAACGTTTTCCCGATACCGAATGGGCGCTTTTTCCGGCTGCCGGAATTACCTATTCGAATGCTTCTTCGGTGGCAAATGCCGTTGTTAAACAATTGCCCCGAATCGTGCGGCAAATTAAAAGCGACCACCTGACGATCAATCGGCTTGTGCAAAAATTTGATGCCGACGCCGTGATCTCCGACAACCGTTTTGGAGCTTATAGTAATAAGGCGCCATCGGTCTTTATCAGCCATCAACTTTGGTTGCAAATGCCGGCGGGCATGCAATGGGCAGCGCCTTTTGCTAATTTTATAAACCACTTTGTGATAGGGAAATACGATTGCTGCTGGATTCCTGATATGGCCGATGGCAAAATCCTTTCGGGCAAATTGTCGCATCCTCCGATAAAGAACGTAAAAACAAGCTATATCGGCCCTCTGAGCAGGTTTGCCGATTGCCAAACTTCGGCTGCAAATGAGCAGGAAAAAGCCGGTTTTTTGGTGATGCTTTCAGGCCCGGAACCGCATCGCACAAGCTTTGAAAACGAAATCATTCGTCTTTTTTCAGGAAAAGAAGTAAAAGTATGGGTGCTTAGAGCCTTGCCCGACGAAACCCCTTTGCCCGAACATACAAGTAACATCTTGATGTTTAATCATCTGGAAGACGACAAAATTGCGCTGATGATTCGAAATGCCAATAATATCATTGCCAGAGCCGGCTATTCAACCCTTATGGATTTGGTGGCTATGAAGCGTTTTGCTTTGTTGGTGCCAACACCCGGACAGCCTGAACAGGAATATTTGGCTGCATACCATCAACAACAAGGCGGATTTACCCAAATGATGCAACACGAAATCAACACAAAAACGCTGAATTTGCCCGCTAAAACAAGAGGTGAGGCCATAGCCGCAAACCAAAACGATCTTTTGCAGCATTTGGAAGAATGGACGGCTTTGCTTTAGAATGCTTATCTTTGCCGGCCTCTAAAAATTGAAATTATGCGCATCCATGAGGAAATGAAAATGGCCGATGTAATTCATCTCGACCATCACCTGCTGCACGTAATCAACCGCTTTGGAATACAATTGGGATACGGCGAAAAAACCGTGAAACAGTTGTGTGCCGAACATGCAATCCATCTTTCGTTTTTTCTGGAAATAATAAACGCTTTTCACGACAGCTCCTATTTCCCGACGGAAACGATGGAACAGCTTGACGTTGGGCTTCTTGTCAGCTATTTGCAACAAACCCATACCTATTATTTGCAGTTTCGGATACCTGAAATCGAAAATTTTATCACTCGGCTTACCACCGACGAAAGTTGGGATGAAAACATTAAAGCATTGATTAGCAATTTCTTCAATCAATATGTTTTTGAACTTACCCAGCATATCAACCGCGAAGAAGAAAGGGTGTATCCCTATGTGCTGGCGCTCGACCGTTACCTCAAAACGGGTGAAGGACGAAATGAATTGGCCGAAAGTCTGAAACAATACTCGATTCAGGATTACGAATCAGAACATGATGATGTTGAATCAAAACTGTTCGATTTAAAAAATATCATCATAAAATACATCCCGCGACCGAAAGATAGCCGCATCCTCAACCTGATTTTGCACGAGCTTTTTGAATTGGAAAACGATTTGCACAACCATACGCATATCGAAGATCGAATTTTGGTGCCTATCGTCGAAAGGATGGAAAAACAGTTTATGGCCCAAATTTAAAAACAGGCGAAAACATGAGCGAAACGACAAAAATACTGCTTATTGAGCCTTCCTATTTGATTAGAGAGGGCTTGCGCAGTACCATTAGCCGTTTAAATATCGCTTTTGAGGTAGATGAGGTGGAAGAAATGAGAGATGGGTTTGCGCGTTTGCTCGAAAAATATCAACCTCACATTGTTTTTGCCAGCCATCAAAGCCTTGCCGAAAAATGGACCGGCAACAAAAGCGATGCTGTTTTCGATCAAAAAACCATTGTTGGGCTTTATAGCGGCAAACTAAGCCTTGCCGAAAAAGCCCGATATGACGAAATAATTTGTGTAGATGACAATAAGCGGTTGATAACGAATAATATACAACGTATATTGCAACAAACAGGATTGTTGACAACCTACGGCGAGGCCGAAAACCTGAGCGAGCGCGAACGCGAAGTGCTGCGCCTTGTAGCGCTGGGTTTAACCAATAATGAAATTGCCGACCGACTGTTTATCAGTACCTTTACCGTGATGACACACCGAAAAAACATGACCCGAAAATTAGGCATCAAAACCGTTTCGGGGCTTACGGTTTACGCCATTCTGAATAAAATTATCGAATCGGGCGAATTGCAAAATATTTGAAATCGCAGCTGCATTTCGGCTTCAAAATGGTTTAGATGTGCGAAAATGTGTATTTTTGCCGCTAATTTAGAACAAGTATAAATAAGAAACTGATGGAAAGAGTTGGAATTTTCTATGGCTCAACAGGTGGAAGCACCAAAGAGGCAGCCGAAATGATAGCCAAAACCTTTGGCAAATCAGCTGATCTTCACGATATTGAAGAAGCTACTCCTGAAATGATTGCTTCCTATACAAATTTAGTTTTTGGCACCAGCGCCTGGGGGATTGGCGATATGCAGGACGACTGGGAGCGTTTTATTGACGAGCTGGCCGAAATAGATTTCGCAAATAAGAAAGTAGCTCTTTTTGGCGTGGGCGATCAGGTTGAATATCCCGAAAGCTTTGTTGACGGCCTTGGAACACTGTATTGCCGTTTGCCCAACAAGGAGTGTGTGGTTGGTTTTTGGCCTGCCGAAGGCTATAAATTTTATTTCAGCTTAGCCGAAAAAGATGGAAAATTTGTTGGCTTGGTGCTCGATCCGCATCATCAGGAAGAGCTTTCGGCCAATCGAATCAAACAGTGGGTTGATCAGTTGGCAAAGGCATTTATCTGATCGCTCTTCGATAAGAAACTCGAAAAAAGGCTGTATTAAAAGAACTTTGCACACGGATAACACGGATGTACCAGTAAAGATCAGATATAACAGATGTTGATTATCTGTGTTTTACAAATTATTTATTTTCGTGTAAATCGGTCTAATCTTTTTCTTCCGTGTGCTTTTGATACAAGCTCTTTTTTTATTTCGCCTTAATTTAAGATTTTTTGGGAATTTAGGAAACGGTTAACTTTCGAATTCAACTAATTTTGTTGCCCGAACTTTAGCCCGAAGCTTCTATGTTTTGTTCTTCAAAATTGAGGAAGATTGAACTTTTAATGGCCTTTGCCATCTTTTGGATGGTTATTGGCGAGCTTGTGGCTATCCATCAGGAACGTATTTTTGGGGTGAATTTTTATGGCAATCACAGCCCTTTTACCAAGCCCACATCAAATAATGATACGAGCACGGTCCTCTGGAAAGCCGGCAAAGGCGGCGATAAATCGTTTTCGTTTTTAGCCTCCGATATCCATTTTGGAAGCGCATTTTGCTTCGGCGAACGCTGGTTTTTAAGCCTGTTGCTTTCAAAACCACCGGTTTACCTTTCAAAACAATTTTTCGCCTTTAATTTTCTGCTGCGCGGCCCACCAAATATGGCCAATAGCTTGTAATTCCACCTTTTTTTAAATTTATCTTGCAAATAATCCACTGTCAGGCTGGATTGTTTGTTGTAAATAATCTTTTAAACCATTGATTAATAATATAATATCCACAAATAATGAAAAACATTTACTTTTTAATTGCACTATTTTTAATTGGTTTTCAACTCAATGCAGATCCTATTCACGATACTGTTTCGATGGGACAGGCTTATGCCAATGATGTGTTTTATAGCTTAGATAGCGGGATTGTGAAGATAGAATCTCGCGCAAATTGGGACATCGCCTTCTACACCAATCGCTGGAGCGCCGGCATCCAAATAAACGATGGCGCCGGAGTTCAACTCTTTACCTATCCTTTGGGCGATAGCAGCGCTTGGAATAATATGGATGTAAGCCAGATTGAAAACTGGAAACCTATGGTAAATAGCGATACAATTTGGGAAGAAGGCGCTTTTGGCCGCAATGCTTTGGGGCATCCCGACTATGGATGGGGGGTGTACAATGCCATTTCTCACAATGTGGACGGCGATTCGCTTTTTGTGGTGAAACTGGCCAATGGCAGTTTGAAAAAGCTCTTCATCAAACGTAAAAATTCGGTTTTAAACACCTTTTACTTTAAATATGCCGATATTGACGGATCAAACGAAATAAACGAAACCCTCGACATCACACCTTATCAGGATAGCCGGCTCTTTTTATATTATTCGCTGACCATGGGAATGGCTGTTGACCGCGAACCGGATATAAACAGCTGGGATTTGGTTTTTAACCGATATTCGGCAATTGTTTACGATAATGAAGGTCAACCTTCTGATTATGTGGTGGTTGGTATTGCGTGCAACAACAACGTCGGGGTAGCTAAATACCATCCGGTTTCCCCTTCGTTTACCGATTGGACTGCCCGCGAATTTGAATTTTATCGCACACCAATTGGCCATTCGTGGAAAGAATTTAATATGAGCCAGTTTTCGTATGCCATCGAAGATTCTTTGGTTTTCTTTATCCAAAACCGAAACGGAAATATTTACAAGTTTTATCCCGACTATTTTAGCGGCACAGCTACAGGCAGCACCGGATTTGTGAAAGAATTGTTGTCGCTTGCCCGTATTTCTGACCATAAGTTAGAGGGTAATATGCTGACAATCAGTCCAAACCCAACAGCAGGATTGCTTAGGCTACACCTTAATGCAGATCAGTTTCGCAAAGCCGAAGTTCGTGTTTTCGATACAAAAGGAAAACTTGTGCATACGACATTACTAAATAATGCTGCGCAAAATCTTGATTTGGGCAGCTTGCGAAATGGCCTTTATCTGATCGAAGTTGCGGAAAGCGGCCGGACTTTCCGTGCCAAAGTATTGCTGCAACATTAAAATAGCATGAAAAAAATCCTTGTTTTTCTTTTCTTTGGATTACTGATTTTTACTCCAAAACTTTTTAGCCAAGAAACCCAGCTTCGCCTGAAAGATAGCAAAACAGGCGAAACGGTTCCTTTTGCCCATGTAGTTTTGCAGGAGCCGGGCCAAAAAGAAGCAAAAACCTGGGTAAGCGATTTGGATGGAAAAATCAGCCTTCAAATCAATAAGCCGCATACGTTCACTATTAGCGCTTTGGGCTACCGGATGTATTCTGATACGCTGAGCCCAGGCAATAAACTGATAATCAAGCTTGTACCTGAGGTTTATAATATTGATGAAGTTGTTGTAACCGGCCAATATACCCCCGAAGCGGTAGATAAATCAATCTTTCGGATGAAAGTGATCGGGATGAAGCAGGTTGAACATAAGGCGGCAGTAAATCTTGGCGAACTGATGGCGAGCGAGCTCAACATCCGCTCTTCGATGGATGGCGCGTTGGGGACAAAAATTACCATGCAAGGGCTTGGAGGCGAACATATTAAGTTTTTAGTGGATGGTGTGCCTGTCATTGGCCGGATGAACGGAAATATT
Source organism: uncultured Lentimicrobiaceae bacterium (assembly GCA_964470665.1). Lineage (GTDB taxonomy): Bacteria > Bacteroidota > Bacteroidia > Bacteroidales > F082 > JALNZU01. The sequence continues at coordinate 788 of CAYYDS010000039.1, read as the reverse complement.
GATTTAGGGCAACTTAATTTACATAATATCAAGCAGATAGAAGTAATTGAAGGCCCGATGTCGGTTATTTATGGAAGCAACGCCTTGGCAGGCGTCATCAACATTATCACCGGCGAAAACCCATTTACAAGTTTCAGAACTCAGGCCACGGCTTACACCGAAAGCGTTGGGGTTTACAATTTTGCGGCTGATGCCTCCGTTAAAAAAGGCCGCTTGACGGGCACTTTGGCCTCTGCACGAAACTTTTTTGATGGCTTTGACGAAAAAGGCAATACGCGAAACCTGAAATGGAAACCAAAACGGCAATACAATGCCGATGCCGATCTTGCCTATGCATCGCCGAAATTAAATGCACGCACAAGCATTTCGTTTTTCAATGAATTGCTTCAGGACAAAGGCGCCCTGCTTCGGCCTTATTTTGAAACGGCATTTGATAACTACTTCAAAACCAGTCGGCTTGTGTTTAAAGGCGATGCACAGGCAGCCGTTGCAAAAGATCGCTACCTTCATGTTTTGGCCTCTTATTCCTATTACGATCGAACCAAAAACACTTATTTCAACGATCTGACTACCTTGGAAAAAGTACTGACAATAAATCAGTCTGATCAGGATACTTCGTCGTTCGGACAATATCTTTTGCGGGCCGAGTTTAGCAAAAGCACACAACAAAGCCGCTTCAACTACCAGCTTGGCATGGATATGAACCTCGAAACCGGTGATGGCAAGCGTATTTTGGCCGGAAATCAACAAATTGGCGATTATGCAGCTTTTCTAAGCATGAAAATACA
>CAYYDS010000038.1:0-15768 GCA_964470665.1 uncultured Lentimicrobiaceae bacterium | reverse complement strand
AGAGCATCAGATTGTGGTTCTGAGGGTCGTGGGTTCGAATCCCATTAGCCACCCAAACACATTGGCAGTCAAATAGGAATGACTGCCTTTTTTTATTTGTTAATATTGCTGCTCTATCACCGATGAAAGCGCCTTCGAATAAGCTCAACGAGCTTTACCATTTTTATTCAAAAAGCCTTTATTCGATATATAATCCTGAAGAGTCGAAACAGATTGTGGCGCTTTTAATCGAACATTTTTTTGGTGTGAGCCGATTGGAGCTGCTCACAAATGCTGAACTCCGCCTCAACGAGTCGGATTTGCTGCTTTTGCATTTTGGTGTTAAGCGGCTGCGCGCTTCTGAGCCGCTGCAGTATGTAACGGGCGAGTGTTTTTTTGATGGTCACCGCTTTGAGGTTAATCAAAATGTGTTGATACCGCGCTCCGAAACCGAGCAGTTGGTTGCTATTTGCGCTTCATTTCTTTCGCCCGGAGGGCAAACGGGCCGCATAGCCGATATTGGCACCGGATCGGGTTGCATAGCCATTAGTTTAGCTTTGCGTTTTCCAAAATTGAAGGTTGACGCATACGATGTTTCGCAAAAAGCGCTGGATGTTGCCCGTAACAATGCAGCCCGTTTGAAGGCGAAAGTTGAGTTTGGGCACTTGGATATTTTGAAAGATAAACTGCCGGTTGATGCCGGGCTTTACCGCCTGATTGTGAGCAACCCGCCTTATGTGCTGGAATCGGAAAAGGCTATGATGCACGCCAATGTGCTGAACTACGAGCCTCAACAGGCGCTTTTTGTGTCCGACAATGATCCGCTGCTTTTTTACGAAGCAATTGCGGATGCGGCGAAAAGCAATCTCGAGCCTGGCGGTATGCTGGCGTTGGAAATTAATGAAGCTAAAGGTCAACAAATCAAGTCTTTACTTCAATCAAAAGGATTTAACGACTTGAAAATCATTGATGATATACACGGAAAAGCTCGTTTTGCTACGGCTCTTCAATCATAAAGTCTAATTTAAAAAGTACTGAAAATAAAAAAGCCGGATTGAAACCTCCGGCTTTTTATATTTTGTGCGATTTATTTTTATGCGTCTATTTTGGCGTATCTCGCATTGGCTTCGATAAATTCGCGGCGTGGCGGCACTTCGTCGCCCATAAGCATCGAAAATACGTGGTCGGCTTCCAGTCCGTTTTCGATGGTTACCTGTCGCAGTGTTCTAAATTGTGGGTTCATTGTTGTGTCCCAAAGTTGCTCGGCATTCATCTCTCCTAAACCTTTATATCGTTGAGTGTGGATGCCTTTTTCTGAGCCGTCGGCAGACCATTCTTTAATGAGGGCTTCGCGTTCTTCTTCGTTCCAGCAGTAGCGTTCTTGTTTTCCTTTTTTGATGAGGTAGAGGGGAGGCGTAGCAATATAGACATAGCCTTTTTCGATTAGCTCGGTCATATAGCGGAAAAAGAAGGTAAGGATAAGTGTGGCGATGTGGCTGCCGTCAATGTCGGCGTCGGTCATAATCACCACTTTGTGGTAACGTAGTTTTTCAATGTTGAGCGCTTTGCTGTCTTCTTCGGTGCCAATATGCACGCCTAAAGCGGTGAATATATTTTTTATTTCGTCGCTTTCGAAGATGCGGTGTGGCATGGCTTTTTCAACGTTCAAGATTTTTCCTCTAAGCGGCAGGATGGCTTGAAAGCGTCTGTCGCGGCCTTGTTTGGCTGTTCCACCGGCCGAGTCGCCCTCAACGAGAAAGAGTTCGGCTTTTTCCGGGTCGCGTTCTGAGCAGTCGGAAAGCTTGCCGGGCAGTCCGGAACCCGACAATACGCTTTTGCGCTGCACAAGCTCGCGGGCTTTACGTGCGGCGTGGCGGGCTGTGGCAGCAAGGATCACCTTGTTGACGATGGTGCGGGCTTCGCGCGGGTTTTCTTCGAGGTAGTTCGAAAGGTGCTCGCTTACAATCTGATCAACAACTCCCATCACTTCGTTGTTGCCCAGTTTTGTTTTGGTTTGCCCTTCAAACTGCGGCTCCGGCACTTTTACCGAAATGATGGCGGTTAATCCTTCGCGAAAGTCGTCGCCGTTGATATCGAACTTCAGCTTGGCCAACATCCCCGATTTTTCGGCATAAGATTTAAGCGTGCGGGTGAGGCCGCGGCGAAACCCGGCTAGATGCGTACCACCTTCGTGGGTGTTGATGTTGTTGACGTAGGAATGCAGATTTTCGCTAAACGAGGTGTTGTATTGCATGGCAATTTCAACGGGTATGTCGTTTCGCTCGCCTTCGATGGCAATGGCTTCGGGAATTAGTTTTTCGCGATTTTCATCCAGGTAGCGAATAAAATCGGGCAGGCCGGCCGAGGAGTAGAATATTTCGCTTTTTGTCTGGCCATCTTCTTTGGTTTCGCGCTCGTCGTTCAGGATGATGGTGATGCCCCTGTTCAAGAAGGCCAGTTCGCGCATGCGCGAAGCCAGTATGCTGTAGTCGTAAACAGTAATGAGAAAGATGCTCTCGTCGGGTTTGAAGGTTATTTTCGTTCCCGTGCGGTCGCTGTCGCCCACAACTTTTACGTCGTGCAGAGGTTTGCCGCAACTGTATTCCTGCCTGAACATCTTTCCTTCGCGGTGAATTTCGGCGATGAGCTGTATAGAAAGAGCATTAACGCAACTTACCCCAACGCCGTGCAATCCGCCCGAAACTTTATAGGATCCTTTGTCGAATTTGCCACCGGCATGCAGCACGGTCATCACCACTTCGAGTGCCGAGCGGTTTTCTTTTTCGTGCATGCCCGTAGGGATTCCGCGCCCGTTGTCGAGTACACTTATCGAGTTGTCTTTATGAATGGTAACTTCAATGCGGTCGCAAAAACCGGCTAATGCTTCGTCAATCGAGTTGTCAACAACTTCATATACCAGATGGTGAAGCCCGCGTGTGTTCACATCGCCAATATACATGGCCGGCCTTTTGCGCACAGCCTCTAAGCCTTCGAGCACCTGAATGTTACTGGCAGTGTACTCGGTAGTGGCCAGCGCTTTTTTTTCTTCTTCTGTCATTTTAAAGTCAAAAAGGGGATTCTTAGTTTAAGAGGGCAAATTTAAGAATTTTCGGCCAATTTTTTTGCATTGTCAAGCGATAAATCTACGTATTTTATTGACATTTTTACGAAAACGGTTGTTTTTCGGCCGATGCAATGATTAGCCATGCCGGATTAAGGATAAAATGGCCTTGGCAAATCTGTTTGAAGCCGGTTTAGCTTAGAATTTTAAGGTAGCCCCGGCAAAGAGCTGCGCTCCCTGAACGGGATAGTTAGTCCAGATTTCGTAGTGCTTATTGAGCAAGTTGGCCAGCTGAGCATATATGCCTAAGCTCTTGTTGATCTGATAGCTGGCTTTCAGATTGATGTCGAAGGCCGTTGGGAGGCTCTTGTAGGTGTTGCCGGTCGGAGCATAACGTTTGCCAATAAGAAACAGCTTGCTGTTGAAACTCCACTGTTCGTTGTAGCGGTAACGCAAATCGAGTTTTGTATTCCATGCGGGTTTATGCCAGGCTTTGGGTAATTTTTCCGGTTGATATTGGTCGCTGCTAAAACTGAGTACGGCGTGGAGTGTTTCGCCTAAATGGAAGGCAGCTTCGGCAATAAAACTCAATTGGGTGTAGTTGTCGCGAATAATGCCCAGCTGATGTTGAAAGCGGCTCAGGGTGTCGGTTACAACAAATCCGCCATTTTCTATTTGTTGGTATTGCAAGCCGATGTTGAAGTCTAAGTTTTGAATGAGGCTTGTTCTGATTCCGGTTTTAAAATCGTGTGTGGTATTGCTCCACCAACGGTTTTCGCCCGGTTTCAGAAATGGAATTTCCAAGGTGTTCAACTCCAGCGTATGGAGTTGTTTGTTGCCTCCAAAACCGGCATAAAACTGCAATTTATCGTCAAAAACAAATAGCTTGCCGAGCAGCTGAGGATGGAGGTTTGCAAAAGAGGTGGTGTCGTCGCCAAAGGTGCCATTTAAGGCCGCTTTGAGTTCGAAAAAGCTTCCGCTAAAGCTAATCGAAGGTGCGATGCGGGTATAAATTCCGCGCCATGCAGCCAAAGAATCGTCGGCGCTAAACAGAGTGATTTGTGTATCTAGCCCTAATTTTTGCGAGCTATTGTTACCAAACCATTCAAATTGTTTTGCAAGATTGCCCGTCAGTTCAATTTGTTGTTCTTTGTTTTGAAAGCGATCCGAAAAATGGCTGAAATGAAGCCTGATATTGTGTTTCAGAGCATCTTTAGCCGTGTTTAAACCGATCAAATTGCTATTTAGCGCCAAACGTTGGTAGGTTTGTAAAAGCATATCGGTCTGAATGGGCGTTTCGGGAAAATCATCCGGCTTGAAACCGTAATAATGCAAAAAGTCGTGGCTGAAATCAATGTCGTTTTGCCAGCTGTATTTTGAAAACGAATGTGTAATTCCGGCGCCTATTTGATTGTGCATTCTGTTAGAATGCGCCATGTCTTTGATGTTTACCCAGCTCGACCAATGCCCGATTCCAAGATCGAAAACGGTGTTTTTTGAAAAGGCGGAGCGGTGCCGGAAATTGAAGATAGGGCTCAGATTGGTGCCAAGGGCGGCGTCTAAATAGTTGAAAAGCTCTTTTTTCTTTTCGTCTCTTTCAGGGGCGTAAGCGATTGGCGTAAGGCTAACCTGGGCCTGATGGAGTATGCTCAGATTGGAATATTGCTGTTCGCCAATTTCGCTTTGCAGATTCTGCTCTAGGGGGCTCATGCTAATTTTTTGTGCGTCTTTCAGGCTAGGCTGATAAGCCCCTACAATGGTTACGCGTTCGTTGTAGCCTTGCCCGTTTAGCCATAAAGGCAACATAAAAAAGAAGTGAAAAACGGATAACAGGCTGATATTGCGGGTCATAATATGTCTTCTTGGATGGTTTGGCATGAGTTGGCGCATTTATTTTAAGGCGTTGAGTTTAGTTTGGGCTTCTTTTTTCAGGTCGTCGCCTTTGTAGTTTTCCACAATGCTTTTCAGGGTTTCTTTTGCCTGAAAACTGTTGTTTTGTTTCACGTAAATATCGGCGAGCAGGATAAAACTTTTGGCTACCCAATATTCCTGTCGTCTGAATTTTTCGGAAAGGTCGAAAATTTGTTTTTCTGCTTTTTCCAGCTCATTGTTTTGAAAACTGATGGCTGCTAATAGATATGCTGCCTCGGCGCCCAGATTGCTTTTGTCTTTCTGACTTACGGGAACAAGTTGCGCCGAAGCTTCCGAAAAGCGGTTTAGGCTGAAGTGCGATTTCCCTGCGATGTATTGCGCCTGTATCTTTTGGTCGGCAGTAGCATTGGTGTTTTCGAGCAGCTGGCGCGCTTCGTCAATGGCCCGTTCAAAGTTTTGTATGAAATAACTGCATTTCATGCTCCCTTCTATGGCTTCGGTTTTAAGTAAAGGCTGATCGGTAAGATTGAGCAGGCGGTTGTAAAAGCTGTGCGCTTCTCCGTAGTCAGATTCTTCGTAGGCTATGCGTGCCAAGGCTTTCAGTGCATCCTCCTGATACGGGTGCTGGTTGTTTTCGGCCAGGAAAGCAAAATGCTGAGCAGCTGTTTTTTTATTGCTGTTTTCGTTTATTTTAGCCAGGTAATAATGCGCGGCTGCCAGTTGTCGCCCTTTCGGAAACTGTTCGATGTAGCTGTTGAGCGCCTGCAAAGCAGCAGCATTGTTTTTGGCGAGGTAAAGGTTTTCGGCAGCCAGAAACACCAGCGAATCCTGCTCTGAGTTGGCCACGCTTCCAAAGCCAAGCCGTTCGCTGAGTTTGAAGTATTCATCCAAATTATTTGATTCTAAATAAATGGATTTCAGCGCGTTAAGCGCTTCTCTCGCATCAGGCGTGCCCGGATAGCTTTCGGCTACACGCGTCAACACTTCTGCTGCTTGCTGCGGCTGGTTGTTGTTGAAATAGATGAGGCCGGTTTTAAGCATCGCTTCGCGGGCATAGGCCGATCGTGGCCTTTCTCTTACCAAGCGGTCGAACTGGATAATGGCCGATCGTTCGTCGTTCATGACCAAATAGGTTGATCCTAATTCGTATAAGGCTTTGTCGTAATATACAGATTGCCTGTATTTTGAACTAAGCTCGTTCAGTGCTTGAAGTTTGCTGTTCAGGTTGCGGCTGGCGCCATAAGCCATTGCCGTTTGGTAGAGCGCATAATCGCTTTCGCTGCTTTGGTTGCGTATGACGGCGCCATAGGCTTCAATGGCTGCTTGCCACGATTTGTTGATAAAATGGCAGTCGGCCACACGACACTGTGCATCGGCAGCAAGGGCAGGCTGTTGAGGGTCGGGCTTGACGAGGTAATTTTTAAATAGTGGTAAAGCCTGGTTGTACTGTTTGAGCAAAAAATGGGTGTAGGCCTGCCCATAGATTGCCGAAGGAAGCAAGCCGCTGGCAGCAGCCATTTTGTGTTTCGAAAATTCTTTATACAAACGTTGAGCTTCCACATAGTCTTTTAGCCTGAAATAGGTTTCGGCCAGCCAAAAGCCTGCCTGTGCCGAAATGAGGTTTGAGGCTTGCAGATTGAGTTTTTTGAAATAGCTGATGGCTTTGTCATATTGCTGCTGGTTGAAAAGCTCGGTGGCAAGCCCGAAAACCAAACGTTCATAAGTTGCTTGAAGTGAGGGGTTGTTTTTGCGCGAAGTTTCGAGGGCCAAGAGGGCGTCGTCGTAGTTTTTGGTAACGAGATAGTGTTTCACCAACAATTCGCCGGCGGTTTCGCGAAGCGGGCTTTCAGGCTTTTTTTCGATAAACTCGTTGAGCAGCTTGGTTGCATCTTGATAGGGATCATTTCCGGTTTCGAGGGCTAAACGGGCATAATTCATCAGGGCGTCATCGCGCAGGTTTTCGTCTTTGCCGCTATTGATAACTTTAAGAAAAGCCGTGCGGGCCAAGGTTTTCTGATCGGTTTTCAGATAGCACTGCGCAAGCAGGTACGAGGCACTTTGGTCGAGTGTGTCGTTGCCGCCTTTGAGCTGCCGGAAGGTTTCGATAGCTTGTTTGTATTGCTCGGCCGTGTAGCGTGCCAGGCCCATTTGATAGAAGTCGGCATCGCTCAGCTTGCTGCGGTTTAGCTTTTCGAGCTGGGCATAATATTCGAGTGCTTTTTCGGTTTGCCCTGTTTTAAAGCAAGCATCGGCCATAAGCGGCAGCACTTCGGCCCTGCGACGGCTGTCGGAATTTTGAAGGAGCTCGCCGGCAAGCTGTTTCACTTCTTCGTAATTGCCCTTCCAATATGCAATTTGAAGCAGGTAGTAAGGAACAATTTTTTTATACTGAGCCAGATGCTTTATTTTTTGAAAAGCAACTGCCGCATCATCCATGTTTTTTTGGCTGTATAGAATGTGCCCGGAATAATAGCGGGACGCATCTTGATAAGTGCTTTTGTGCCGAACGGCTTCTTTGAAATCCACCAATGCCTCGTCGGGTTTGTTTAGCCGAAGCCGGCAAAAACCTTTGCGATAGGCCAGTTCGCCTTTTTCGGCTGCCGGTTTTGCTGTGGTGTCCACCTGTTGGAGGGTGCGAAGGGCTTCGGCATATTTTTTTTCTTCAAACAGAACTCTTCCTTCTAAAAAGAGTATTTTGTTGGTCCACTGACTTCCACGGTAGGTTTCTTTATAGTGTTGAACGGTTTTTATGGCGTCTTTTTCTTTAAGCTCGAGTGCGCTCATGGCATCGTAATAGTCGAGATCGGCCATAATGGATTCGGAGAGTGGCGGGTTTTCAGAACGGATTTTGCGCAGGTTTTGCCGTATAGCCCCATATTGCCCGTCTTCGGCCAAACGAAGCGTTTCCAAAAGCAAAAGCTCGGATTCCAATAAGTTATAGCGGTTCTGTGCTTTCAGGTTAAAAGAACTTAAGATGCACAAAATTAAGAAGATATGCAACAAATTTGCATCACTTCTCAACCCACTTTTTGTTTTAAACACAGCAGCAATTGTAGGCATACGGTGTGGTTTTTTTTATTTTTAGTGAAACGCACAGCTTTTCAACTTATTGCAGGCAGGCCCAAGAGTTTGCTTTTTGGCTTTGCATTGGCACGAGCGCCGCATAATTGTTTTGAAAACGAGGCCAGCCGCAATGGCTAGCCTCGTTTGTTCATGGCATCATAAGCAGGATTCTGTACCAGGTTGTCATTTATCTGGGCCTTTTGTCGCCAAAAGGCTCAAGCAACCTACCCACCGGCTCAGACGAGCAGCCTTATTGGCCTCCGAAGAGGCCGTCGCCGGCATATTTGGTCTTGCAGCCCATAAGGTTTACCCGCTGCGGATGTTGCCATCCGCAGCCGTGAGCTCTTGCCTCACGTTTTCACCCTTACCTTGCCGAAAAACGGCATGGCGGTAGTTTTCTGTGGTACTGGCTGTAAGCAGAAAGTTTCCTTTTTGCCTCCTTCCCGTTAGGAAGTATGGTGCTCTGCGCTGTCCTGACTTTCCTCGACACCATCAAGTGATGCCGCGACAACCGTTGCCATGAATGGGCAAAAATACGAAAATCTGACTCCCGATGCTGAAAATGAAAGCTTTTCAAGCTCTCAAAAAGGCAGATTTCTCACATTTGAGGCTTTTTTTTACTTTTGTGTGTTTAAAAATCTTTCTGATGAAGTTGAAAGAATACCGTTTACTCTTGCTGTTTTTTGCGTTAAATACTTCTTTTACAGTTGTTTTAGCACAGGATACGGATTTTGGCGAATCTTTGCCGGCAAGCCGGCCTCCTGCCGATGAGCTTCAGCTCCCTTCAGCTTATTTGCTTCGCGAGCTTCCCGCCGTGGTTGATAACTCGCAAACACCTTATTTCAGGCCTATTTTTAACCAGGACGGCGCTTCTTGCGGCCAGGCCTCATCGTTGGGCTACCTTTTTACATACGAGATGTGTCGCAAGCGCAATGTGCAGGCTTCAATTCCTGCCAACCAGTTCCCATCGCATTTTGCCTACAATTTTATGAGCTACGATGGCTATTATGGGGTCAACTACCTGCATAGCATGGAAATAGCTCGCGCCGTAGGCTCGCCCGATTTGGAAACGTATGGAGGCATGTCGGTTGACGATGGCGTTGTTTGGAAATCGGGCTACGATCTGTATTACAATGCGATGTGCAACCGCGCCTCAAAAATACGGATGATCCGAACGGGCGATGAAGCCGGCCTGAATAACCTAAAGCATTGGCTGGCACACCATCATGAAGGAGACGTTGTTGGAGGTTTGGCCAATTTTGCTTCGGGCACGCCATATAATTTGGTCAATATTCCGCCCTTGACGCCGGAAGCCGGGAAAAAGATCATTACGGCTTTTCCGGGTACTGTGGCCACACATGCCATGACCATTGTGGGTTACAACGATAGCATACGCTACGATATAAACAACGACGGCAAATATACAAACCACCTGGATATCAATGGCGATGGGGTGGTGGATATGCGCGATTGGGAGATAGGTGCCTTGAAAATTGCCAATTCCTATGGCGATAACTGGGGTAATCAGGGCTATTATTATGCCCTCTATCGAACGCTCGCACTAAACGAATACAATGGCGGTATTTGGGGAAATATGGTGCACGTGATGGACGTAAAAGCCGATTATCATCCGCAAATGGCCATCAAGGTTGGCCTGAAACACAGCCTTCGCGAACAGATTAAAGTGCGGGCCGGCATTGCTTCCTGCCCCATAGCGCCATCGCCGGAGCATATCCTTGATTTTCCGATATTTAACTATCAAGGGGGAAAGCATTTTATGCAGGGCGGTACTTCCAACGAGGCGCACAAAACCATCGAGTTTGGTCTGGATATCACCCCGCTGTTGAGCTATGTAGAGCCCGGGCAACCGGCAGTTTTTTTTCTTGAGGTGTTCGAAAACGACCCTTACAGCCTTGCTAATGGCGAAATCGTGAGCTTCGCACTCATGGATTACAGCTCGGGAAACCTTCAGGAAATACCTTGTCAAACAACACCTATGCCCTTGATTAACGATGCGTTAACCTCGCTTAAAATCGTTTACGCCCCGATGTTTGATGCAGTTGAAATTACCACTGCCGAAATTCCCCTGTTCGATAGCCTTTTTCAGCTCCAGGCTGCAGGCGGCACGCAGCCTTATGAATGGGAGCTGCTTACCCATTATCATCAGCAGATGACCGAGCTGCCCATGCCGCAAAGCACCCAGCAACAGCTGATGCCCGCCCCCCCCTACAACAAATTTGCTGCCAAAGCGCTCGGTTTTAGTTTCCCTTTTTATGGGCAAAACTATGATACTGTGTATGTTAATATGGCAGGCTTTATCCTTTTCGAGAAAGATATATTTCCCTGGCGATACCTTCGAGATAGCTACCATCTTTTTAGGGAGATGAAAAATATTTCGGCTTTTTTGTTTGCTCCCATCCTTTTTTATGAAGGCACAAAAAGTCAAAAAGGAGTGTGGTACGAAGGCGATGAAAGCCATGCCACATTTCGCTGGAATCTCGATTTGATTTATTATGATCACAATTTCGGCGAAGCTGAGTTTGCCCTTACCCTCTTCCCCGATGGCAGTATTGATTTCTTTTACAACGGCATTGAGGTGAATGAAAACATTCGCTGGTTTGCCGGAGTTTCGGCCGGAGAAGGTATGCAGCATACCTTGTTGAAAGGTGCTAACAGTCGCAATTTCTTTCAACATCGGTCGTTCAGGCTGGTTCCCGAGCTTGTGCCCAATGGCCTAAGTCTGAGCGAAGAGGGTATGCTGAGCGCGGATGGAGCTTTGCCGCAAAACAGCTCGGTATTGGCTGTGAAAGTTACCGATCAGAGGGGTGTTTCAGGATTTAAAGAGCTGCAAGTTTCTACTGATCTCAGGTGGAGCTGCACGTTTCAAACGGCTGATGCAGAGCCGCCTTCCAGTGGCGCCGAAGTGCTTGCCGATCTCAAATTAAGCAATGTGAGCCAGCAAGTGGCGCGGGATATGACGCTTGTTTTGCGTTCGTCCGATCCTTATTTTATGCCGATTGATACGCTCGTTTCCAATCTTAGCCTGATGCCCGGCGAAAGCACACTGTTGCCCGAAGCTTTTTCCTTTAAGGTAAAACCGGATTGCCCTGACGGCCATGTTATTTTTACCGAAATCGAAATAACCTCCTCTATTGGCGTTCGAAACGGGCGCTTGCCGGTAAGGATCAGGGGAGGGGCTATCGGTTTATCTGATTATTTTATTAACGATAACGATAACCATCTTTTAGACCCGGGCGAAATGGCACAGGGCTGCTTTGTGGTAACAAACAATGGCAGTATGATGAGTTTTGGGGTAAAAGCCAAGCTCACTTCGTCGGATGTTTTCCTCAATATTGAAGCGCCGACACAACAACATCTCGGAAACCTTGCAGCCGGTGCCTCCGATACCCTTTGCTGGAACATTGGCGTAAGCCCCGATTGCCCAATGGAACACGAAGCGGTAGTCGTATTTTCGCTGAGCGATAGCCTTGGCGTTCAGTTTGAAAAAGAACTCACGTTTCGCATTGGCCAATATGCCGCACTTATCGTGCTCAAGTCAACGGATGCCGGATCGGCGCAGTCTATTTCCCGTGTGTTCGACGATTTTTCGCTCGAATACCGCATTGTAGAGGCAATTGACGAGGATATCGACAAATACAGGGCAGTTTTTCTGTGCCAGGGCACTTATGGAACCAACATAAGCCTTACTGCCGGCGAGTTGGAAACCTTAAAATCGTATCTCGATCAGGGCGGCAATGTATATCGCGAAGCATTTTACGGCTGGATGGGCACCGGAATAATCCCAAGCTATTTTGGTTTGCAACAGAAAGATGTTTCTAACCCTCAAACATTCAACTACATAGAAGGGGTGCTTGGAACAGACTTCGAAGAGGTGAACGCCGACTTTTATGGCGAGGTTAATTATATGATTTTTAAGCTAATGCCCACATTATCAACCGCTTCGCCGATTTTGTTTTCCAATCTGACAAACGATGCTTGGGTTGGGGTGGGCAATAAAACAGCGCTTTATTCCACCATTGCCATGCTATACGAATTTGGAAATTTCGGTAGCCCCGATGAAAACGAAAAGCGCGAAATTCTTATGAAAGCTATCTTGCACTTTTTTAGCATGGATCACCTGATTATGGGAAACAACGAGCAAGTGCAAGACGAAGCTGCCGCCCGCTTTGTAAAGGCATATCCCAATCCATTTGGCGAAAAGCTGAGTTTGAATTTTGTTAAAGAGCTGAGCGGAAAAGTGGAATTGAGCCTTTATTCCGGCGAGGGCCGCCAACTATTGGGCGATGTTATACATCTGCGGCAAGGCGGCACCATTGTTTGGGATGCAGGAGGTAGGCTCGGCCGGCTCAAAGCCGGGTTGTATTTTTTGCGGCTTACGCACCAAAACAAGCCGGTATTGTTGCCGCTTTTGAAACGATAGAAGATCGCAAGTTGGCGGCAGTTGGTTTTGAAAAAAAAGAAAAAGCCTGTAAACGTTTTGCTTACAGGCTTTCTTTTTTGCGGACCGGACGGGACTCGAACCCGCGACCCCGTGCGTGACAGGCACGTATTCTAACCAAACTGAACTACCGATCCATGATTCGAATGAACAATGCTTCGTTTAAAAGCGTGTGCAAAATTAGTAAGTTTTTTAATCTGTGCAACAATACTAACAAATTTTTATTTTTTTAAGCCGGATAACTTTTCAGGAAGCTGTAACATGCCGATACTTTTCTCCACATTTGCGCCCGACGGATGTTGGAAAACGCGCAGCCCAAATTCGGGAATAACAGCCAGAATGTGGTCAAACACATCGCTTTGGATATTTTCAAAATCGGGCCACGACAGCTTTTGACTAAAGAAATATACTTCGATCGGAAGGCCGTTTTCCGAAGGTTGCAATTGCCTTACCTGAATGGGTAATGATGGGTGTACACCCGGAAAAGTCTTTAAATAAGAAGTAAGATAGGTTCGGAAAACACCCAGATTGGTTTGCCGGCGACCATTGACAAGCGTGCTGGTATTGAGCTGGTTATCTTCGTTAAACTTTTGAATTTCAAGCTCCTTGTCGCTAACATACTGACTGATAAGGTGAAAGTTGCGGAATTTATTTAGCATCGCTTCATCGCAAAAATGCACACTTTCCATATCTAAATTAATGCTTCGCTTTACCCTTCGGCCGCCGGCTTCGGTCATCCCGCGCCAGTTGATAAAGCTGTCCGACACCAAGGCGTATGTTGGAATGGTGGTGATGCTTTTATCAAAATTTTGAACTTTAACAGTGGTGAGGGTAATCTCGAGCACATCACCGTCGGCATTGTATTTTGGCATACTTATCCAATCGTTAATGCGCACCATGTCGTTTACCGAAAGCTGCAATCCGCCCACAAAACCCAAAATCGGATCCTTGAAAACCAACATAAGCACCGCCGAAAGGGTTCCTAATCCAATGACGATGTTGCCTAAGTTCTTGTCTAACAAGGTGGCAAGTATCATCAGCAAGCCAATGATGTAGGTAACAAGCTTTAGCACCTGCGCAAGCCCTTTGATGGGTTTGTTGCGCGAGCTGTCTTGGCTGAGGTAAAACTCGTAAAGTGCACTAATCACCGAGCTTACAACCAACATGGTAACAAAAATCACGTACACATCCACGGTTTTCTGAACGCTCAAAATGGCCTCCGGAAAACTTGGTAGGGTGTAAGGCACAAATTTGCTAACGATAAAACTGGGTACATAATACGAAAACCTGCTTACTACTTTTTTGCTCAGCAGCATATCATCAAGCTGCGTGCTGCTGTGTTTAATAAGCCTTACAACCGTGCGTTTGATGATGTACCAGCTTAAAAAATAGATTACAATAGACAGCACCAACAATCCGGCGAAAGTTGAACTTTCGGCCAAAACCAAGGCTTGCTGATAGGAAAAATGGAGTGAAGTAAAAATCTCCTGAAAAAAGCGGATAATAGGTTCGAACATGGTTAATCGAAAAAAACAGAATTAGAGATATTTTATGGCGTTGAGGTATTTTTTACGGATAAAATCGAGTTTTTCGATGCTGCAGTGTTCATCATAAATGCGTACGAAATCGCGTATTCCGCTCTCGTCATACATCATGGTGAGGGCAGCATCAAACGAGCTGATGTTGATGTTGTGCTTGATTTCCATCGTTATTTTTTCAAAAGCACTCCACTTTAGTTTGTGCGGAATTTCAACGTAGAACATGTTTTTCCAGTTTTGGTCGGAATAAATGCCCTCTTGCATATTTATTAAACGAAAGTATTTGGTAATGTGAATGATAGAGCTGTATTCAGCCACTTTACGTTCGCGCAAAAACTCGATGCCTTCCGTTTCGAATGCATGGGCCAATTGGGCGGCGTTTTCATATGTTAAATTTTTTATGCGAATAACCCCTGCAGGATTATTTAAAAGGCTAATATGGCCCGGAGCGCCATCAAAGCTGAGGCCTGTTTGCTGCCTCACACAACGGATTGCGCGGATGATTTTATCGTCGTTGTACACCAATTTTGTTACGAAAAACAAGGCGTGAGGGTCGGTTCGGTCGGGAACTGTGGTTTCGTTGTAGCCCGGAAACGGGAAAAGCGATTCTAAGATCAGCGCCGTGCTGTTGGTTTGGTATTCAACCGAAGCAAGGTTTTCCTTTTTGCTGATCGTTCCGATTGAGGATAGCATTTGAAGGTCCATGGCAGAAAAATTTTAGTTGTTGAGTAGGTTTTTTTAACAAGGCGAATATATAGAAAACAAGCTATCTGGCAGATTATTTTTTTTCGAGAATGAAAAATAGTTCTCTTCCCATTCGTGGTTTGATGCTGTTGTAGCTGATGTCGAAGGTTTGAAAATGAAAATAAGGTTCAAAAAGTCTTTGGTATTCTTCGGGAGTTCCGCCATAAGGCGGCTCTTCCGAAGGAAATTCGTGGTTGAAAAGCAAACCAACCAATTTTCCATTTGCCGATAGCAGCTTGCTGGCCTGTAAGGCATAGCGGCTGCGCCATTCGCGCGGGATGCTGCTGAAAAAAGTTTGCTCGACTAAAAGATTGTAGCTGCCTCGATGTTCGAAAAAATCTTCCTGCAAGATGTTGGAATGGGCGAAATAAGGATAATTTTGCTTCAGCTTGTTGATGGCGGCCTCGCTAAAATCGAGGGCAAAAGTAGATTTGAAACCGCTTTCGTAGAGGTAGCCGGCCTCCCAGCCAAAACCTGCCCCCGGCACAAGAATGCGCAGGTTTTTATTGCTAAGCTGATCAAAATAGGCTTTCAATGGGGTTGACACATAACCGATGTTCCACTTGTGGCGGCCTGTTTCATACTGCTCTTGCCAGTATTCGGGCAAATGTACGGGTTTTAAAAATTGGCTCATCCTCCCGAAAGCTTTGCTTTATAGCCTTGTTTGATCAGAATTTGCAATACTTTTTCGCGAAAATCGCCCTGTATAAGAATCTCGCCATCTTTGGCCGAACCGCCAACACCGCAGGCCGATTTAAGTTGCTTGCCGAGGGCCTCTAAGTTGGCCTGATTGCCAACAAAACCGGTAATTAGTGTAACCTTTTTGCCGCCTCGTTGCTTTTTGTCGAGCGCAATGCGTAAATTTTGCTGGTTGTTGGCAAGGGTTTCAACCTCTTCGGTTGTGTCGTCGAAAACGAAATTCGGGTTGGTGGAATAAACAATGCCTTCACGTTTGGGCTTCATGATATTATTTTCATTAGTTCGTCTTTGATTTTATCGCGGGTGTTGTTAAAAGCCTCAATTAGCGCTTCCGTTGGGTTTAAATCGTCTTT
>CAYYDS010000037.1:0-16006 GCA_964470665.1 uncultured Lentimicrobiaceae bacterium | reverse complement strand
CATATTGGTTTTGTTAATTTAGGGTCGTTTTGAGCAATTATGAGCCTTCCGGAATTTTGATGGTAAAGCGGCTTCCAATGCCGGGTTGAGAGCTTGCCTGTATTGTAAATCCGTGAGCATCAACAATTTTCTTTACGATACCTAAGCCTAAGCCGGTTCCCTTTTCGCCATAAGTGCCAAAGGTGGTTTTTCGAGTAAAGCTTGTGAAAAGCTGTTCGCAAGTGGCTTTGTCCATTCCAATGCCCGAATCTTCAACAACAATGGCTTTTTCGCCATTCGTGTTTGAAAAACAAAGGCATATCTTTCCGTCTTCGGGTGTAAATTTTACCGAATTTCCTACTAAGTTGTTTAGGGCCTGCCCTAAAAGGGTTTCGTCGCCTTTAACAACAAAGGATTCTTCGCCTATTATATTGAGCGCGATTCGTTTGTTGGTAAGATTAGTTGCTTGCATTTTTTTAATAAACGAGCTTATAGATTTGGCAGTAACCTCTTTGCGACTGATTCGGAAGTTGCCCAATTCGAGGTTCGACCATTGGAAAAGCTTGTCGTTGTAGTCGAGCAGACGTTGCATTTCGTTGCGGATATCTACCAATAATTCGAGCTGCGAAGGGTTTATTTTTTGTTTCAGGCTTTCGTCCGATAACAAAATTTCGCTCAATCCGATAACGGCGCCTATCGGAGAGCGCAAGTCGTGCGAGATAATCGAAACAAACTGGTCTTTAAACGAAAGCAGTTGCTTAAGCTTTGTTTCGGTTGCCGCCAAGCGGTCGAGCGTAAGTTTTTGCTCGCGCGCCTTTTGGATGATGCTGTCGTGAGGCGCCTCTAGCTTCTCTAATGGCTTTATCAGCAGATAGCTGCGGCCTTTGTATTGCAAAGCAATTGCTCTTAAAAAGAGGGTTTCGCCGTTTATATTTTTTTCTTCCCAAATGTCGCTCGTCATATTGCCATCGGCCTTGCTTAACCATAAAACATTTGCATCGAGCTGAAAGATTTCGAGGTAGGGAAAGAGTTCTATCGGGTTGAGCAGGTTTTCGTTGAGGTAAGGCAGCTTATTTTCGAGTGTAGAAAACCATGCCGGAGCTGTGCCCAACAGCCGAAAAAAGCGATTTTTGTTCTCATAAATCATATAATCCAATAAGGAGAGCGCAGCTAAAGCCCCTTGTACTTTCGATGCTTTTTCATCGAGCCTGAGGTTCAGCTTTTCTTCATTGTATAATTGGAGGATGGGATGAATCAGCTCAACCTGTTTCGTTTGGTCGAGCATAAGTATCCATTGATGGTTGTTTTCGTCGCTTAAAAAATGAAGCTCAACATAATGATTTCCATTGATTTTGACATGCGGTATCACCATCGGGTTGATTAAAGTGGGCAGCATGCCAACAAACACGCCTGAGAAATTTTCGATAGGCTGCCCCTTTTCGGGTTTTGTGCTAAAATACTTTTCAAGGGGGCCAAGGCATTGAATTACTTTGCCTTTGGCATCGAGCTGCAACAAAACCAATCCGATGTAGGGCGGTATTTTGTGCAGAATATAATTAGCAATCTCTGATGAGATTTTACTTAATTCAAATTGCTTTGGGCGGCCTTGCATTTTAGTTAGAGGTTGTGTTTTGAGAGTGAATCATTTGAGCGAGTTTCTGGAAGGCTTCTTCCACCATCAGATTTAAAAGGGCGCTGGTGAGCATTACCGTCCAGCCTTTTTGCTGAAGTTTGAGCAGGGTTTCCGGCTCAATTTCCCACGATTCGGTCAAATCACTCTTGTTGATAAGCAATATAAAAGGGGCGTTGTTGGTGACTGACGCGGCCATTTCGTGCAGCTCTATTGCCGTATCAATCGTTTCTTTCCGTGTGCCATCAGCTACTAACAAATAGGCTGCCGAGCCGATCATGTAGTTGGGTTTTATTTTCGTAAATACATCGTCGCCATATAAATCCCAGATAATCAATGTTATCTCGCTGTCGTTGCAACGAACGGTTTTTTGGTCTATCTTAACCCCTATGGTGGTGAGGTATTTCTCCGAAAAGATGCTATGCACGTATTGCTGCACCAAGCTTGTTTTGCCTACTGCAAAAGCGCCAAGCATAACTATTTTCTTCTTTATCATTCTTCAAAATTAATACTTGTGTTGAAAACTGAAAAATGTACCGAGCGCAAAGATACATCCTCATTTAAGTCTTCGGCAAATAATACCTGCGATCGTAAGAGTTCTTCCTTTACACCGGCTTTGATTAGAAGCATTTTGAATTCTTCTGCACGGTCGGAGGCAACTTTTTCATTGGCATTGCTGTATCTGTTGGTGTACGACCGCACGTGGATGGCCATAGTGGCGGAGTAAATCTGGTTGTAGCGCTCTAAGTTTATGGCCGCCTTAACCAATGAATCAAACTGCATTTCTTGCACATCGGAAAGTTGAATCACATTCATGTCGAAAACAAACACATGACGCTCTATTTCCGGCACTATCCATTTCAGATCAACAATGTTCTGATTTAGAGCCGAAAAATCGAGCTTGCTGATGCCCGGAACGGTCCTGTATTTTTCTGCGGCTGCCTGTTGCCATTCGGTACCCGATTGGCCACTGATATGAAGTGTAGCGTCTTTTAGGTTGAGCAGAACGCTTTCGGGCGGCTCAAGTGTTTGCTTAGCACGCATGAGCACAATAGATGGGTCGGTCGAAATATAGCCCTCCAAATCGAGGCTTACTTTGCTTGTGTCGAGCCCGAGCCAACTCTGCATTTCATTGGCGTTTACTGCTAATGGGTCTTTTAATCCTTTGATATACAAGCTGTTGAATTTTACCTTGGCTTGGCTGATGTGATAGCCTTCGCTTGCATCCAATTCTTTTACCAAAGCATTGAAGCGTTTTTCGGACTGATAGCCTTTAACAAGATAAAAGCATAGGAGGGCCAAAGCAAGGAGCAGTATAACGATGAGGGCAAAAGGCGGTCTTGTTTTTTCTTCTTTCTTTTGCCGGATAAGGCACGGTCTTAAAAATTTGGATGTGTGCACAAAAACTCCGGTATTGCCATCAAACTTTTCTAAATCCAAGCTGTGGTTGTAGTGCACGGCCTCAATGGTTTCCATTAGTGTTACACGGTAGTCGGCCGGCGGGTTGCCGTTTACGATTGCCGCCAGAATAGCATAAGGGCCTTGTTCGATTAAAATTTTCAGCTCGCCAAATTGAATTTCATCCAACGAGCCGCTATCGGCAGTCTGGAACGAATCTGTTGCAAAATCACGAATGGCGGTAAGCATAGAGGCAATCAGGTCCGACTCTAAGGGTTTACTTTCGGAAGCGGTTTCTTCGTGAAGCAGCAGGCCGCTTTCGCGATGAATTAAAAAAACATGGCTAACATGGTAAACATAGCTGTTGAGCAGCACGATTTCGGCAAAACTACGCCTGCTAAACAGTGCTTGCATACGCCATTTGAGCATGCGCGGCGAAAAACCATTCTCTAAACTTGTATTTACCGATGCCAGCATGCGTTTGATATCTTCCGAAACTGCCTTGCGGATTGCAGGACCCATCACCGGAAAAAGGATGTTGGCCAAACGTTTTGGGTTTTTCAGTATGCTCTGGTGGATGGTTTCTTCTACAAAAGGCAAAAGGTTTTCGTGGCTCAACTCGCCACTTTCAATGAGTTTTCGGATGGCATAGGGCAAAAGTTTTCCTATTTCCGCGCTAAATTCGTGCGGATCGTTGAGCAATTGCTGCAACTTGAGCAATTCATCTCTATCCAAGCCGGTAAGTAGCTTGCGCAGC
The DNA here is from genome assembly GCA_964470665.1 of uncultured Lentimicrobiaceae bacterium. Lineage (GTDB taxonomy): Bacteria > Bacteroidota > Bacteroidia > Bacteroidales > F082 > JALNZU01. Next base: position 12,242 of record CAYYDS010000037.1, on the reverse strand, counting down.
TCGTTGAGCTTTCCGGCTTCCGGCAGGTTTACATTAAATTGCCTCTCATTATCTTTCATGTTTCGGATTTTGCCTGTTATTCGGTTTTCTCAGCTCCATCTTTATCAAGATGAACAGCAATTTCGGAGAATAAAAGTGCTAAACTGGAACGATCAACCTTGGTTTGTTGTATGTCATGTAGCTGACGATCAATACCTTGCCTATGAAGCAGAAACTGCTCTTGCTGGCTCGATGTTAGTTGCTCGTGCTTTTGCATGGCCCATTTTTGGGTTTCCTGCAAGAGTTTATCGGTTGAAAGGGCTAAGTCGTCAATCTTTCGGTCGAGATTTTGTATTTGCACACGAAGTTCTTCAAAAAGCGTATTGTTGTCGGTTTTCTGATTTTGAAGCTGTGTTGCCTGATTTTCCTTCAACTCTTCAAGACTTTGCCTAAGCTCCGACAATTGCCGGTTGAGCTGAATTTCAGCAAGTTGTGCCGCATCAATGGCATCTTGCTTGTTTTTTTCGATCTTGCGCTCAAACTGGCTTAGGTTGTTGCCCATTAGCAAGTCTCTGATCCGCGAAATGTCTTCCAATTCTTTTGTCATGTTTGTTTCAAGAGGTATTGTTTTAAAATATTAAGCAGGTGTATCGTACCAACGCTTTTTGTTTTTAAGTTTAAATAATGAGTCTTAAAAAGACTGTAAATTTAAAAACTTTCGTAAAGATAAGATAAACAAAGAAAAGTCGGTTTAGAAAAAAACCGTATTTTTGCTGCCCTTTTCTATAAATAACACTAAATCTAACTGTTTCAACGCGTTAACTTAAAAGCATGAACTCTGAGTATAATCATCTTCATCGGGTTATTTCCATGCGCTTTCTCACCCCAACGGCTTATGTGCTTCGAATAGAACGTCATGGTTTGGCTTTTAAAGCCGGCCAACATTTGCTGATTGGACTCAACGATAGCATCGAAAGCCGCGAATATTCTGTGTATAGCAGCGAATCGGACGACTATTTTGAGGTATTGATAAAAGAGGTGGACGATGGCCACGTGAGCAAGCAACTTAAAAAACTAAAACAAGGCGACTTGGTTAAGATTGAAGGCCCATTGGGCTATTTTACCATTGACACGGAAATATTGGCCAACGGAAAATTCCTCTTCATTGGCACCGGCACTGGTATTTCGCCTCTTCATAGCTTTGTAAAAAGCTATCCGGCGCTTAACTACCAACTTTTGCATGGAGTGAGATTTACCAACGAGGCTTACGATAAAAACGATTACGAAGCTTCGCGCCATATCCTATGCACAACCGGCGATCAAGGAGGCGATTTTTTTGGCCGCGTAACCGACTATTTGAGAAAAAATCGCGTTACAAAAGATACCCATTGCTACCTTTGTGGAAACTTTAATATGATACACGAAGTATTCGAAATACTTGAACAACAAGGCGTTCCGTCGAGTCAGGTTCATGCCGAAGTTTATTTCTGACCTTTTTTTACTCTCACGATTTTATGAAGTACCACCTTATATCGTTAGGCTGCCAAATGAACCTTTCCGATACCGAAAGGGTTAAAACTGTGCTGCATCAAATGGGCTATCGTGCCACTGAAAACGAGGCAGAAGCCGATATTTTGGGAATCATTGCCTGCTCGGTAAGGCAAAAAGCCATTGATAAAGTATATTCGCGCATCGCTTTGTGGAACAAAATGAAAAACAAACGAAACCTGATAACCTTTGTATCGGGCTGCGTTTTGCCCGCCGACAAGGAAAAATTCCTGAAACTTTTCGATCTTGTTTTTGCCATGAGCGAGCTCCCGCAGCTCCCCGAAATGATTTGGCAATACGGCATTGTTACACCTGCATCGCTCATGCAGCACAAAGATGAGGAGGTGGAAATTACCCCTCAGCACAGGCAAGCCGAGCAAACACTCCTACAGCCCATAATCTTTGCAGCGGCACAAAAAGAAAAGTTGCGCCTCAATCCGGCAGCCGATATTGATCGGTTTTGGCAGGTAGAGCCAACCTATACCTCGGATTTTGAGGCTTTTATACCCATACAGAACGGCTGCGACAAGTTTTGTACTTTTTGTGCCGTGCCCTACACGCGCGGCCGAGAGGTTTCGCGGCCTTCAGGCGAAATCATGGCCGAATTGATCCAATTAGTCGAAAAAGGATTCAAATCCATTACCCTGCTCGGGCAAAATGTAAACTCCTACGGGCTTGATAAAAAGGGCAGCGAAATCACTTTCCCAAAACTGCTGCAAAGCATTGGTGAATACGGAAACAAGAGCGCACATAAGTTTTGGGTTTATTTTACCTCGCCTCACCCGCGCGATATGAGCGATGAAGTAATTTCGGTAATTGCGCAATACCCGGTTTTAGCCAAGCAGATTCACCTTCCGATCCAATCGGGCGACGATGCTGTGCTGCTACGCATGAACAGAAAACACTCGATGGAAAAATACCGGCACATTGTGCAAAGCATACGGCAACACATACCCGAAGCCACCCTTTTTACCGATATCATTGTTGGGTTTACGGGCGAAACCGACCAACAATTCGAAAATACGCGTAAAGCAATGCAGGAGTTTCAATACAATATGGCCTACATTGCACAATATAGTGTAAGGCCTGGAGCTGCCAGTTCGCGCTGGGCCGATGATGTGTCAAAAGAAACCAAAAAAGCCCGCTTTCACACGCTTACCAGTGAGCTGACAAAACACTCCTTTTTATACAATAAAACCTTGATTGGCAAGAAGATGCAGGTTTTAGTTAGGGGATACGACCGAAAACAGGGCTATCTTTCGGCGCTAACAGAAGGCAAATTGGTAATCCGATTTGCTTCGGACGACGCAACGCTTATCGGTCAATTTTGTGAAGTTGAAATCACCTCGGCAAGCCCACTCTCGCTCGAGGCTAGGCTCACCCAAACTCAACGCAGGCTTGTTAAGGCATGAAAAAAATTGCATTTAAAACCTTAGGCTGTAGATTAAATCAGTACGAAACCGATGCGCTAGCTTCGCGTTTCCACTCGGGCATCTACGAAATTGTAGATTTCAATCAACCGGCAGATATTTACGTAGTAAACACCTGCACCGTTACCAACCAGAGCGACCAAAAGTCGCGTCAAACCATCAACCAGGCACGCCGCCAAAACGAAGATGCCGTGGTGGTGGTAACGGGTTGTATGGCAAATAATTACAAAGAATCGCTGCTCGAGTCGAAAAGCATCAACTTTGTGGTTGATAACGAACGAAAAGCGGCAATTTTTAGCATCGTCGAAAAGCATTTCAGAGGCGAAGTGGCCGACCCCGAAGGCTTCGATCGCGATGTGTTCAGCTACGACCCGGCATACCAAACTTTTCATACCCGTAGCATGATTAAGATTCAGGACGGTTGCAATAATTTTTGCACCTTCTGCATCATTCCCAAGGTACGCGGGTGCGCTACCAGCAGGCCGGCCAACGAAATTGTTCAGAATATCTGCGATGTGGTAGGCCACGGCTTTAAAGAGGTGGTGCTCACCGGCGTAAATATCGGACGCTATAACGACAATGGATTGAATTTTGAGCAATTGGTTGAAAAAATACTCAACTTGCCGGGCGATTTCAGGCTTCGCATATCTTCAATCGAGCCCGATGGTTTCAGCGATCGTTTTTTTGAGCTTTTTTCGCACCCCAAACTTACGCCTCACTTGCATTTATGCCTGCAAAGCGGATCGGAAAACATATTGCTTAGAATGCGACGAATGTACACAGCGAAAGAATTTGGCGATATGGCCATGAAAATCAGAACACTTTATCCCGATTTTAATTTAACAACCGATATCATCACAGGTTTTCCGGGCGAAACAGAAGAGGATTTTGAGGCTACACTTAAAATGGCCAAAAAGTTGAAATTCAGTCATATCCACACATTCAAATACTCGGTAAGAACAGGAACCCGCGCCGAACGCATGCCCGATCAGGTTTCGGAAAAGCTGAAAAACCAACGTAGCAATGCCCTAAGATTGGTTTCGCTAGAAAACAAGAAAAACTATTTCACACAAATGCTCGGAAAACCACAGCGCATGCTCATTGAGCGCATTGGCGCTGATGGCATTGCACGCGGTTATGGCCAAAACTACATTCCAATTCGCTTAAAAGCCAAAGGCTTAGAAAAAAACACCTTTGTTGATGTTGTTTTAAACGGCATCTATGAAGGCAAGGAACCCGAAATGATAGCTGCATTGGCCCGATAACCGGCCGAAGCTAAACCAATTGCAAAGCCTTTTTTGCTCAAATTATCGTTAAGATTGAAAAATACGCAAGCAGTAAATAAAAAATAAGTCATATCGTTTTGTGATATCATAAAAATGATTACTTTTGCAGCCCAAAATTGATTCAGAATATTAAGAAAGAAGAAAATGGCAAACCACAAATCTTCCATCAAAAGGATTCGTCAGAGCAACACCCGCAGATTACACAATCGCTATTATGCCAAAACCATGCGTAATATGCTGAAAAAGTTCAGATCGCTTACTGACAAAACTGAAGCTGAGGCCATTATGCCCAAGCTCCATTCTATGATTGATAAATTGGCTAAGCGCAATATCATTCATAAGAACAAAGCCGGAAACTTGAAGTCGAAGACGATGAAATACGCAGCAAAGCTGTCGTAAATCAATAAGACGTTAAAAAAATAATAAGCCCCTCTTTGAAAATAAGGAGGGGCTTTTCTGTTTTGGGTTGGCTCTAAACAGCCACTTTTTTTCACCGTATTAAAAGGCGGGTGCGGCGCACGTTTCTGCATTAAAAGTCCATCATTCCTTCCTCGTTATCCATCTGGCGCTGTTGTTGCTTGTCGTTGCCGCGTTTTTTCTGCTGATTGATGCGGTAATTGAAGTTAAGGCTTACTGTTGTTGAGCCCCATTTCATTTTCGTTTTTGAGTAAAAGTTGCTTCCAAAAGTTTCAAATCCGTGGCCTCGGGTGTTAAATACGTCGCGTATGTTAAGCGTAAGCGTAGCTTTGTTTTTCATCACTTCTTTGGCAAAACCCAAATCGAGAAACCACGACGGTAGTCTGCTGCCTTGAGGCGTATTCATTTTTCCCATATAGTTGAATGCCAGCTGGCTGTCGAAGCCTTTTAGGATGGTAAACTTGCCGGCTAATCGCGATGTCCAGGAATAATTGTCTGTTTTATAATGGATATCGTAAGCATCGCCTTCGGTGATCGAGCGGAAAAGATTGATGTTACCGTTGATGTTGAACCACTTGTTGATGCTGGCCATCCCAATGAGTTCCAGACCGTAAGAGTCGTTAGAGGCAAAATTTTCGGGTCTTGAAACCGAGATGCCCTCATTGTTTACCCTCTCGATACGTTGAAACACATCGGTGCTGTGGCGGTAATAGGCGTTTAGGTTAACGTTGGCATTTTTCCAGAAATGGAGAAAGCCGCCTTCTAACGAATGGGTGTAAACGGGCTTGAGGTCGGGATTTCCTGACCAGATATTGCGGTTGTCCGAAAAAGTGCGGAAGGGATTAAGCTGCCAGTAGCCCGGCCTGCGTATGCGACGGCTATAGCTGATTTGCAACTGATCGTTTTCGGTGAGTTTATAATTAAGGTGTGCCGAGGGGAAAAAGTCGGGATAATTGTTGTGGCTTTCTTCGTTTGTTTCGCGTAGCTGGGTATAGATGTCCGAAAGCTCAGCCCTAAGCCCTAATAAGTAAGAAAACCTTCCGCTTTCGTTTCCAAATTGGGCATAACCGGCTAATATTTTTTCTTCGTAACGAAAAAGATTGGTAAAATCGTTGTTGACGATCATATGCCCAAGCTCATCCTGATCCAAAACCTGGTAATCGTTGGTTACATCGCGCATCTGGAGTTTAAGCCCTGTTTCTAATTTTGCTTTGCCCCAAAACGGATGAAAATAATCAACCGAGGCCTGAAGGTTCGACTCTTTTTGGTTGTTGGCGGTTTGTTGCAAAATCGGGTTGAACAGGAAGTTTTCGTTAGGAAGCGGAATCAGCCTTTCGTTAATATTTGATGACGCATCGTCCACATTGGTAAAATATTGCACACTGGCCGTCAGCAGCTGATCTTTTTTTGCAAACTGTTTTCGGTAATCAACTCCATATTGCAGATTGGGTTGTTTTCCGCTTTGCTCTTCGATGCGCTCGCTTTGACGGATCAGAAGCCCGGGCGACGAAAAATCGTTGTAGGTAATTGTAGAAGTATTGTTTTGCCTCGAAGCGCGATACATAGTGCTGAAGGTGAGTGTGTTGGCAGGATTTATTGCATACTCGGCCCCCACGCGAACCGTATGGCCCGAGTTTTGCCTTTCTCTTATGCTTGTCTGATCGGTAATCAAACCGGTGGCAAATACCTCGCGGTAGTTTGAGCCGGTACCTTGATTTTCGCGGTAATTGTAGTTGTAGTTGGCAAAATAGTTCACCTTGTTGTGGCGGTAATTTGCGTTGATGCCTAAGCCTGCCTGCCAGGGATAGCCTGTCGTTAAATCAATGGAGCCGTTAAAACCGTTTCGCCGGTCTTTTTTTAGGATTATGTTGATGATGCCCGAAGTGCCTTCGGCATCGTAACGCACCGAAGGATTGGTTACAATTTCGATTCGCTCGATCATATCGCTTTGAATTGCCCTTAGGGCGTCGCGATTGCTCAAACCTGCCAGGCCGCTAACCTTGCCATCAATTAAAATACGTACGCCATCATCGCCTCGAAGGCTTACGTTTCCTTCCACATCAACCGTAACCGAAGGAATGTTTTCGAGCACTTCGATGGCATTGCTGGTTTTGGCCGTGAGGTCTTTTCCGATGTTGACCACCCTTTTGTCGAGGCTCATTTCAACGCTTGTGCGCTCGGCTACTACCTCAATTTCGTCTAAGAGTTCGGTATCGGGCGAAATAAAAAGTTGACCTAATTCTTTGACACTCTTGCCCTTTTCGATAGAAATATTGCCTATGGTAATTGGTTTGTAGGCAATAAACTTCACGACAACGTAATATTTTCCGGGCTTCAATTTGATGTCGAAGCTGCCGTCTTTTCCCGAAATAGAGCCGGCTACAAATGCCGAGTCTGATTGGCTATAAACCATAACCGTTGCGTATTCCAAGGCTTGCCGGTTCGATTTGTCGAATACTTTTCCGCGAATACCTCCATCAACTTCAGAAGGTGTTGTTTCGGCATAGCTTGCCGAAATTGAAAATAAAAACAGGAGACTTAAAAATAAAATGCGAAGGCGCATAAATTCAAATATAAAATGTTAGAAAATAATATGCTTTATGAGAAATAGATTTCGCGAAGGTCATTTGCAAAAATCGTTCCAAAGATGCTTTATTGGGGGTCAATATCCAACTGAATTTTGAAAGATTTGTTGTTTTCGGCACTTAGCAACTTATCAACACTTGTGCTAATAAATTGTTTTATTGCAAGCGATGATACGCTGCGCGGGAATTTGATTATTATTTGTTTGATATAGAGTGATTTGATGCGTGAAATAATGGGAAATTCAGGTCCAAGGATTTCGAACTGACGGTTTTGACGCAGCATATTTGCCAAATCTTGTGCCGCCAAATTTACTTTCGTTTGGTCGCGATGCAGCAATTTGATCTGGATAAGGCGATAATAGGGGGGGTAGTTGAATTTTTTTCGCTCGTTCATCTGTTGGAAGAACAGTCCTTCAAAATCGTTGTTCAGCACGTATTTCATGATGGGATGGCCGGGTTGATAGGTTTGAATCACCACTTTTCCTTGACGGTTTCGACGGCCTGCCCTTCCGCTAACTTGCGACATGAGCTGAAAACTTCGTTCAAAAGCCCTAAAATCGGGATACGAAAGCATATTGTCGGCATTGAGTATGCCCACCACGCGTACTTTATCGAAATCGAGCCCTTTGGTTACCATTTGCGTTCCCACCAGAGCATTGGTTTTGCCGGTTTCGAAGCTTTCAATGATTTCCTGAAATGCATGTTTCGAGCGAGTGGTGTCTAAGTCTAAACGAGCGATCTTCAGGTTTGGTACAATCAAGCCTAGCTCTTCTTCCACTTTTTCGGTGCCAAAGCCATGCATCTTCAGGGAGCTGCTGTTGCACTGCGGGCAGTGCGACGGAACGGCAGTTGAGTAGCCGCAGTAGTGGCAGCGGAGCATATTGTGTTTTTTGTGGTAAACCAAACTCACGTCGCAATGCCTGCATTCGGGAATCCAATTGCATTGTTCACATTCCAAGCGCAGCGAAAATCCCCTGCGGTTTTGAAAGAGGATGAGTTGTTCGTGTTCTTTAAGGGCTTCGTTTATTTCGTTGAGCAACACCGAGCTGAAATGCGACTTTGCTGTTTTGCGTCTTTTTTCTTCGCGCATATTAACAAGGGTGATTTCGGGCATGCGAAGCCCGCCATAACGCTCGCTAAGCTTTACTAAGCCGTATTTTCCGTTCACGGCATTGTAATACGATTCAAATGAAGGTGTGGCCGACCCCAACAGCACTTTGGCTTTGCTTAGTCCGGCAAGGATGATGGCCGAGTCGCGTGCGTGGTAGCGAGGGGCGGGTTCGTATTGCTTGTAAGAATAGTCGTGCTCTTCGTCCACAATGATGAGCCCCAGATTGCTATAGGGTAGAAACAAGGCGGAGCGAGGCCCTAATATCACCTGATGTTCGGCGCGGTTGCCTTCGGCAAAGTCGAGCACCTTGTTCCAAACTTCAACTTTTTCATGGGCATGGTAGCGCGAATGATAAATCCCTACCTTTTTTCCGAAATAGGTTCGCAATCGTTCGATTATTTGCGTTGTTAGGGCAATTTCAGGCAAAAGATAAAGCACCTGTTTTCCCTTAGCCAGCATGTCGGCTATCAGTTTCATATAGATTTCCGTTTTGCCGCTCGAGGTAACGCCTTGCAGCAAAACCACCTCTTTTTCATCAAACAGCTGTTTTATTTCGTTGAGTGCCGCTTGCTGTGCCGGGGTTAACACTATGGATTGCACGTCTTTATGAGCTACATATTCGCCCAAACGACTGACAACACGGGTTTCGGTTTCAAAAATTTGTTTGTCAACAAGCGACTTAAACTGTGCTGCCGTTGCCTGCGAGGCTTCGAGCAGTTGGTTTACCGCTATGGGTATGGCAGGCTTGGCCGGGAAACCGGTTTCACGCAAATACACAAGCAAAATTTCCAATTGTTTGAACGCCCTTTTCGAAAGCTGATCCATGATTTTTTGCAATTGGTCTGCATTTCCCATTTCGTGATGCAATCTGGCTATGCGTTCGGTTTTTTCGCGAAACTTCTCGCGCAGCTCTTCTTCCATTACGATGATTTTTTTTTCGATCATGGTTTTAAGCAGGGGCATCACCTTTTGAAAACCCACTATAGCCGATACTTCGCTAATGCTTAAACGGGCTTGTATGCTTAGGGCTTCGGTAATCAAAAATTCATTGTCGTTGAGCACCAATTGGTCGGGTACAAAATCGGGTGAAAGGGCGATGTTTGATTCGCTGGCGAGTTTCAGCGCGCCCGGCAGGGCGGCTGCCATCACTTCGCCCGGAAAACTCATATAATATTGCCCGATCCATTCCCAAAAATCAAGTTGAAGCCTATTGAGAATCGGCTTTTCATCTAAGATTCCTAAAATATATTTGGGCTCACGATTTTGCGGAATGTTTTCGTGTATTCTGGTTACCAAAGCGGCATACACCTTTTTCTTGCCAAACTGCACGATTACTCTTTGCCCTACAGCAAGCCGGGCATGAAGGGCATGCGGCACGCGATAGGTGAAAAGGTCGGGCACCGGCACCGGCACCATCACATCGGCAAAATAGGTCTTTCTTTCTTGGTCAAACATAGTCAGAGTGTGGCAAAAGTAGTGTTTTCAACACGGAATTTTTGGCCGTTAAGAGGCCAATAATTTCACGGTATGGTTTTGCAAGAAAACGGTTTTATTCGGTAAAAATAAAGCGGATTAATGTGCCGGCACTACGGCTGTAGCCACAAGACGATCGTAGGCAGTGCCAGGTTTGCGGTAATAAAGGCAAAGAAAATACTCGTGCTGGGTTTCCCAGTGCGAGCCCTCAACAAGTTCAACTTCGGCTTTGTTTGCGCCTTTTTCTTTAATGCCGTAAAGGTAATTGTAATAGCCCTGTTTGAGGAGGAGGGAGGCTTCGTAGCGCTTTTGCTGATAGTTGTAGCGCATACGCGATTTTTCGCCAAGCTGCCAGTCGGTCAAGGCGCCCAGCAAATGCATTTCGTCTTGCGCCAGCGGCACTTCCCAGGCTAAATAAAAGTTTACGCGCGCATAGTCGCCTTCAATTTCAGTTTCCTGATCCGAACGGGCTTTGATGAGTTTGCGCCCCTGAAGGTCTATTTCCGAAATGTAATTTTTACGATCGCGACGCTGATCTTCCCAAAGATCCACGATATAGTAATCGTCACCGCTTAAAATGCGGTTGATGTGTTCCGACTGATATTTGTAACTCTTGATGTCGAAATTGCGCCATTGGTTGCCTCCTTCAAAAAGAGTTTCGGTGTAATATTCATACACCAGCTTGTTGGGATAAACTTGGCTGGGCTGCAAACCCACAACTATATTATCGGTACGGCCGTCTTGCTTTATGTTGAGCATAAAGCTGTTGGAAGGGATGTTGCCCTGAAAGTCTGAAAGCGGCACTTCTACGTCAATCTGTTGATGGGTTTGCGGATATTCGTTTAGCCGGTTGTATTGCGGCACAGTTGCATTTATCGCATACTGAGGCTCAGCCACATAGAATTGCCGTGAGAAAAGAACGCGATTGTCTTCGAGGCGATCCTGATATACCACCAACAGATAATTTCCCGATAAGGTGGGCTGCATAAAATCGGTTGGGAAGATCAGCTCATGATGCACATAGGGCATAAGCGTATTGAGCGAAAACCGATAGCTGTTTATTTGGTCTTCGTAATAGCCTTTCAGGTATTCTGAGGGCTGCAGCTGGCTGGGTTTCCAATCGTGGCTGCAATGAATAAAGGTGTAATTATATATATAAGCCTCATCGCCAAGTATGTCGAATGATAATTTGAGGCTGCTCATGGTGCCAAGAAGCATCATTGGCCTTGCCAACGAATCGTTTGAGGGGTTTAACAAAATGCTGAATACCTCTTCGGAATAGCTTTGGTCGCGATAGTTGATGCCCAGGCTTTGTCTGGGGCTCGAAAAAGCAGCAAAAACAAGCAAAATGGCAAGCTTGGCCGGTAAGTTTGGAATGCGAAGATTCATCGTATCGAACTGTATTAAACAACAAAAATATGAAAATACATTGAGTTTTCTTGTTTAGATAAGTGCTTTCGAACTGATGCAAAATATGGCAAAATAAAAATACCCCATGCCAGCTCTTCGCGGCAGAAAAATTCGTCAAAAAATATTTATTCTTTCGTTTTTGGCTAAAAGGTACGCGAAGGCTTTTTTTTCACAAAAGATGTTCAGTTTTACTAAGTTATTTCGTTTCTTTGCATCTTAATAAAATATAGATCAAGGTAGATATGTCAAATGTTATCAAAATTAAAAAGGGCTTGAATATCAATCTGATAGGAGAGGCTGAAAAAACAATTAAAGAAATTTCGATAGACCAGTTTGCCATAAAGCCCACCGATTTTGTTGGTATCGTTCCCCGCCTGTTGGTTAAAGAGGGCGACGAATTGAAAATTGGCAGTCCGGTTTTTGCTGATAAGCACCGCGAAGAGCTCATTTTCACCTCGCCGGTTAGCGGAAAAGTTACCGAGGTGCGCCGTGGGGCTAAGCGTGTTTTGCTCGAAATCCGAATTGAGGCTGACGGCAAAGGCGATGCACTTGATTTTGGTGCTGCCGACCCCTTGAAGCTTGATCGCGATGCCATTATAGCCAAGCTTCTAAGCAGCGGACAATGGCCTTTCATCAGGCAACGCCCTTATAGCGTAATAGCAAAACCAACCGACAAGCCTAAAGCTATTTTTGTCTCAACTTTCGATACTTCGCCATTGGCTCCCGATTACGATCTTATTGTTCACGGGCAGGATAAAGCCTTTCAAACCGGCCTTGATGCCCTGAGCCGCCTTACCGATGGCAAAGTACACCTGAATATTGATGCCCACGGCACCGATTCGAAGGTGTTTACAAATTCGAAAAATGTGCAAATCAACCGCTTTGCAGGGCCACACCCTGCCGGCAATGTTGGCGTACAAATAAGCCGCCTCAACCCCATCAATAAGGGCGATGTGGTATGGTATCTCAACCCGCAGGAAGTGCTCAGTATCGGGCAGCTTTT
>CAYYDS010000036.1:0-16352 GCA_964470665.1 uncultured Lentimicrobiaceae bacterium | reverse complement strand
TTATTCCGCGAAACTCGGTTTCAGTTGTGGCTTTTTTATGTTAGAGGCCTAAAACTTCGGGGCCCATATGAAAATAGATGTCAACCGGAATGCCTTTTTCCATGATCTTATTCAGATCGCTTTGCAATTCATCTTTGATTACACCTTCGGCGGCTATCCAGTTTTTCACAAAGTCGTAATCGCCATCGCCCTGTGCCTTAATGATGTTGGAGCTAAGTTTGCGGCTGGCTTCGATCATTTTATCCAAATTGATGGAATAGGTGCCGTCGTTGCTGCGGCTAAAGGCGCCTTCCTGCAAAAAGAAGTTGAAAGTGAGCATATTGGCCTTACCGTGTGCGCTGGCGGCCCCAAAACGTACCGAGCGGAAAATACCTGCCATAAAGGTTACGTAATTATCCATGATGTCGGTATCGGTAAACTCGCCCATTTCGTGCAGTTTGGTTACCAAAAACAAGCCCAAAATATCGGCTTTAGCTTCTTCCAGGGCCGAGTATTGCTCTTTGAGCGCTTTGCGAACGGTTGATTTGCCGTCAATGGTGTTTTTTATTCCCATTCCGTGCGCCACTTCGTGAAACATCACATTGCTGAAAAAAGCGTCGAACGAGATGTATTTGCGTTGTTCGGGGCTGATAAGCTCTTCGGAAATCGGCACCAAGATATGGTCGAATTTGGCTTTCATGCTGTTTTTCAGCTGCAATTTACGGGTGCCTTTCTGAAGTTGAACGCGTTCGTCGTTGGGCAGGTTTATGGCAATGGTTTTTCCGGCCATATTGCAATCGCCGGCATAGTACACGGCATCGTAGGCATTGAGGTCGGCATCGGCTCCGGGAGTTTCTTTTTTATAGACCTCCTCTACCGGAAGCTGCTTCTGCAAATTGGGCAAAAACTGCGCAAAACGGGCTAAGCGGGCGCTCCACTCCTTATCTTTGATAAGGATAAAGGCTTCGTGTGCCGATTTGTAGCCAAACAGCGCGTCGGTATAGTTTTCGATGGGGCCGATTACCATATCTACGTTGTTGTCGCGCACATTCATCCAAGCCATATCGCTTTCGAAATAATCATCGGTAAGCAGCGCTTTGGCACGCAGTTGCAGGTAATTGGCAAAGCTTGGGTTGTCGGCAAGCGAGGCGGCTTTTTCGAGCAGCGAGGCGGCTTTTTCAATCTGCGGTGCGTAGGCCTGATGGTACCATACGGCCTGAAGCGCGCCTTGTTCGTTGCGGGTGATAAGGGTATATTGGCTGCTTTTGTTGGCATCGTCAAAAGCTTCCCATTCCTGGGTGGTCATGTCGTGCGGATAAAAATTGGCTCCGCTAAATTTCTCGCCAAAAGCCGGAATAAAAGGCTTTTCGTTGTCCATCTGATCCCAGGGACCGTAGTTTATTTCAGCAAATTTGCGTGTTTTGTCGTCGCTGATGGACGAAAGAAATTCGTTTTTCGGGCCAATATGTTGCTGCCAAAAAATGTCGTCCATTATTTCAGCGGCCTCAAAAAGAAGGCGAAGCATTTCGTTTTCGTTTGCACTAAGGTGGCTGATATCTGAGCTTAAATTCACCTCGGTATATTTGCTGAGCAGTTTATCCATAGTGTCGTCGGTAGTTTGTTGTTGGGGAGCAGGCTGGTTACAGGCTGTCATCAAAAATACGAGCAGGCTGGGTGCCAGAATGATACGTTTAAATTTTAACATAAAAACAGCTTTTTTGAATTATGTTTGCAAAGGTAGAAATTTTCCGGGCTTAACACATTGTTTTCCTTGACTAAACCACAAATCTGCCACAGCAGCCCGAAAATATTCTTCAGATCAAAAACATGACAATTTGACATTTTTCTCTATTTTTGTGCCTCAAAAAACTGATTTTATCGCTTTATGAAAATTTCCTATAACTGGTTGAAACAGTATCTTGCCGTAAGCCTCAGCGCCGAAAAAGCCGGCGAAGCGCTCACCTCATCGGGCCTCGAAGTCGAAGACATCCTTCGTTTCGAATCGGTAAAAGGCAGCCTCGAAGGGGTAGTTACGGGCAAAGTGGTTGAGTGCGGGCGACATCCCAATGCCGATAAGCTAAGCCTTACCAAGGTGGACGTCGGTAGCGGCGAGCTCCTTTCGATTGTTTGCGGCGCTCCCAATGTTGCCGCGGGGCAAAAAGTTTTGGTGGCCACCATCGGCACCACCTTATATAAAGGCGACGAAAGTTTTGAAATAAAAAAATCGAAGATCCGCGGCGAACTGTCCGAAGGGATGATTTGTGCCGAAGACGAGCTGGGATTAGGCACCTCGCACGAGGGCATTCTGGTGCTCGACGCCGCCACCGAAGTCGGTATGCCGGCACAGGCCCTGTTTCACATCGAAAAAGACGAGGTTTTCGAGATCGGCCTCACGCCCAACCGCTCGGATGCCGCTTCGCATTTTGGCGTTGCCCGCGATTTGGCAGCCATACTCAACCATCGCGAAGGCAAAAGTAAATACCACTTGAGTATTCCCGATCTCGGCGCTTTTAAGCCTGATAATAACGATCTCGACATTGCCGTTGAAGTGCTTGATGCAGAGGCCTGTCCGCGCTATTCGGGGCTTACTGTCAGCGGCATCAAAGTGGGGCCTTCGCCCGAATGGCTGGTCAACCGGCTAAAAGCGATCGGCCACAGGCCAATCAACAATGTGGTTGACATTACCAATTATGTGCTTTTCGAAACCGGGCAGCCGCTTCATGCTTTTGATGCCAAGGCCGTCGAAGGAAATAAGGTTATAGTGTGCAAACCCGCCGCCGGCACTCCTTTTGTTACTTTAGACGGCATAGAGCGCAAGCTCACCGGCAACGAGCTGATGATTTGCAATGCCGAAGAAGGCATGTGTATTGGCGGTGTTTTTGGCGGCCTTCACAGCGGAGTTACCGAAAGCACCACGGCCATATTTCTCGAAAGCGCCTGTTTCAATCCGAAAACCATCCGCAAAACAGCCCGTCATCACGGCCTGCAAACCGATGCCTCATTCCGCTTTGAACGCGGCACCGACCCCAACAACACCCTTTATGCCCTCAAACGCGCCGCGCTGCTCATCAAAGAAATAGCCGGCGGCAGCATCTCATCAGAGGTAAAAGATGTGTACCCAAAGCCCATTGAGGCTCCTCGGGTGAATTTCAGCTTTGACTACCTGAACCGCATTGCCGGCCAGCCTATTGATAAAAAGCAAGCCTTGGCCATCTTAAAAGACCTTGGCCTAACGGTGATTTCGCAAAACGAAAACGAAGCCCTACTCGAAATTCCCACCTTTAAAGTGGATGTGAATCGCCCTGCCGACATCGCCGAAGAGGTGCTGCGGGTTTTTGGTTACGACAACATCGGCATACCCGAAAAACTGAATGCCTCGCTAAACATCAGCCGTGGCCACGACGCCGACAAACTGCAACATTCCATAGCCGATATGTTGGCTGCACGCGGGTTTTACGAAATCATGAACAATTCGCTCATGCCTTCCGACACCGTTAAAAAACATCCGGCCTTCAACCTTGCGCAAAGTGTGAATATGCTCAACCCGCTGAGCAAAGATCTTGACAGCCTGCGGCAAAGCCTGCTTTTTGGCGGCCTGGAAACCATTGTTTACAACCAAAACCGCAAAAGTGCCGACCTGAAACTTTTTGAGTTTGGAAAGGTGTATCACTTCGACGGAAGTAAAAAAAGCACTCACGAAGCCCCTCTGTCGCCTTATTCCGAAGAATTGCACCTGGATCTTTTTCTCACGGGTGCAAAACAGCCCGAAAACTGGAATGCACAAGAAGGAGCTGTTGGCTTTTTCGAACTGAAAGAAACCGTTGAATTGCTGCTCTATAAATTACGCATCCCAACGGCCGGCCTGAAAATTGAAAGTTTTAGCGATGACATCTTTGAATTTGGCCTGGAATACGCCTTAAACAAGCAAGTGCTGATCCGCGCCGGCCTTGTTAATGCATCCACAAACAAAGCCTTCGACATTAAAAAACCGGTTTATTATGCCGGCATTCAATGGGAGAAGCTGCTGAAACACGTTCCGGAAAAGGCCATCCGCTTTGAGGCTCTTCCAAAATTTCCCTCCGTGCGCCGCGACTTAGCCCTTGTGCTCGACCGCGCCCTTTGCAAGCCTGGAATCCATCGCCTTTAAAACTGAACCGAAGCTGCTGAAACAGCTCAGCATTTTCGATATTTACGAAGGCGATAAAATTCCGGAAGGGAAAAAATCATACGCCTTGGGTTTTGTGCTTCAAGACAAAGAAGCCACGCTTACCGACAAGGTGATTGACAAAGTGATGCAACGCCTGCAAGCGGCTTTTGAGCAGCAGGCAGGCGCTAATTTGCGATAATTCGGGTTTTTCCGTAATTTTGACCGGATATAACCTTAAAAAAAGACATAAACGACAAAATACAGCGCTCCGGCTCACATCAAACAAGCTCTTTTCAGCAATCGAAACTCATGGACATACAAGCTATAAAACAACGTTTTGGAATTATCGGACACGATCCTTTTTTAGAGCGTGCTATCCAGGTAGCTGTTCAGGTGGCTCCAACCGATCTCACCGTGCTCATCACGGGCGAGAGCGGCACTGGCAAGGAGGTGTTTCCGAAGATCATCCACCAGTCGAGCGCCCGAAAACACGGTCCGTATATTGCTGTTAACTGTGGCGCCATACCCGAAGGGACAATAGATTCGGAACTTTTTGGGCACGAAAAAGGCTCTTTTACCGGAGCTCACGAAGCGCGCAAAGGCTATTTTGAAGTAGTGGACGGCGGGACCATCTTTTTGGACGAGGTGGCCGAGTTGCCGCTTTCCACACAAGTGCGTCTGCTGCGCGTGCTCGAAAGCGGCGAATTTCTGAAAGTTGGCTCCTCAAAAGTAATCAAAACAGATGTGCGGGTGGTTGCCGCCACCAACGTAAACATTCCCGAAGCCATCGAAAAAGGAAAATTTCGGCAAGATTTGTATTACCGATTGAATACCGTTCCCATCCTCATTCCGCCCTTGCGCGAGAGAAAAGACGATATTCCGCTCTTATTCAAGAAGTTTGCCAACGACTTTGCCGAAAAATACCGCATGCCTCCCTTGCAGCTTACCGATGAAGCTGTTATCCTGCTCGAAAATTTTCGTTGGACCGGAAACATCCGTCAGCTGAAAAATGTGACCGAACAAATCAGCATCATCGAAAAATCGAAAACCGTAAGCGCCTCTACATTAGCACATTATCTACCAAAAGAAAGCTCCTCTTCGCTGCCCATTTTATACCATGGCGAAAAAGAAGACGAAAAAATTTCCGAACGCGACCTCCTTTATAAAGTACTTTTCGACATGAAACGCGACCTGATGGAGCTCAAGCGAACCGTAGCCGATCTGACGGAAAAAGACGAGAGCCACCACCCTTCCACCGTTGCAGGGCAGCCGGTATTGAAGGCTTTCCCTTCAAAAACCGATAGCGATGATCACAGCACTTTCAGTTTGGATATTGACGACGATGAGCAAGCGTTTTATCCTTCGGAAGTGGTTACCGAAAGCCTGTCGTTGCAGAAAAAAGAACTCGACCTCATTCGCAAGGCGCTGGAAAAACACAACGGAAAGCGCAAAGATGCCGCACGCGAATTAGGAATTAGCGAGCGCACCCTCTACCGGAAAATTAAAGAATACGGCATTGATGCCTAAACAAAAGATCGCAAAACTGCGGATATGAGAAAACTCGTATTTTTGTTTTTAACCGTCCTAACTACCTGCATACTAACGTCGTGCGGCATATATTCCTTTACGGGAGCAAGCATTCCGCCCGAAGCCAAAAGCTTTTCGGTGCAACAATTCCCAAACAACGCCTTATTGGTAGAGCCGCTGCTGAGCGATCAATTTTCGAACGCCCTGCGCAACCGCTTTATGAGCCAAACGAGCCTGAGGATGGTGCCCATCAACGGCGACCTCGAGTTTGAAGGCGAAATTACCGAATACGTTACCTCGCCCACGGCTATACAGGCCGACCAAACGGCAGCCCTCAACCGCCTTACGATCACCGTTAATGTGCGGTTTAACAATAAATTTGACGAATCCAAAAGCTTCGAAAACAAGTTTTCGCATTATGTGGATTACCCTAGCGATCAAGACCTTAACAGCATAAAAGACGGGTTGATGACGGAAATTGTTGACGTGCTTGTAGATAATATTTTCAACAAGGCTGTGGTAAACTGGTAAAAAATTCGGTTATGAATAAAACGGCTTTTATACGGCATTTAAAAACACCCGAGTTGTTGGGCAAAGAAAGCCTGACCGACCTGATGGATCTGGCTGTTCGCTACCCCTATTGCAGCAGCATCCATATTTTGCTGGCCATGAATTTTTATCGTGAAAACCATATTCTTTACGACAGCCAGCTTAAAATGGCGGCAGCCATTGCCAACGAGCGCAACATTCTTCGCCTGCACATTACCAAAATGGCCCGGCTCAAGGAGTTAGCCATCCTGCCCGACGAATACAAAGCCTCTGTGGATAGCACTGCCAAAAGAATAAGCGATGTGAGCGAAACCGCTCCCGCTCCTGAACCGGCAACAATTCAGCACGAAGCTGCACAAAAAGAGGCCGCAACACCTGAGGTTGAAATAACAGCCGCCGAACCGGTGGCCAAGCCTAAAACAAGCCAAAAAGCGCAAGTTGTTCAGCCTCAGGCCGAAAGCGTTGAAGATGATGACGAGCTGCTGAAACGCAAATCGCTCGAAGAGTTGAAACAAATGGTAGCCGAGCGCATAAAGCGGATAGAAGCCGAAAAAAAGCTTGCCGGCCATGCCCAACACGAAGGCGAAGAAAAAGAAGAACTCATCGAAAAGTTTTTGCGCAACAACCCCAGCATCAGCCGGCCGCAGCAGCAAAGCTTCTACAATCCGGCGCAAGTTGCGCAAACCAGCGTGGTTGACAACGAAAATATCGTTTCCGAAACCTTGGCCAATATTTATACCCGTCAGGGGCATTACGATAAGGCAATCAGTATTTTGGAAAAATTAAGTTTGAAATATCCGGAAAAAAGTAGTTACTTTGCGGCCCTAATTGAAGAAACCCGTTCGAAGAAAATTCATTAAATCAAAGGAAAATGTACGTTGTTATTTCCATTTTAATCCTGATAGCCAGCGTCTTAATGGTATTAGTAGTATTGGTTCAGAACTCTAAAGGCGGAGGATTGGCCTCTAATTTTGCCTCGTCAAACCAATTTATGGGGGTGCGCCAGACCGCCGATTTTTTAGAAAAAGCCACCTGGACATTAGCCGTTGCACTTCTTGTTTTCAGTTTGGCAGCAGCCATTGCCATCCCAAAATATTCGGGAAGCGGCCAGAAATTGGATACCGAACTGCGCGAACAAATTGAGAAAACGGCCCCGGTTGACTTTACTGCGCCGCCGGTACAAGATCAGGACGAAGAATAAGCCCTTTTTAAAACTTAAGGCATTTAAAAATGTCAGAATGTCACCTTACATTCTGACATTTTTTTGTTTATCCACTTTGGAACAAAATTTGTCGAACTCAAAAGCACGAAACAATTTTGTTGAATAACATTCTATTCATTAACGAACATTATGGGAAAAGTAAACATTAAACCTTTGGCCGACCGCGTAATTGTTGAGCCGGCACAGGCCGAGCAAAAAACAGCCAGCGGCATTATCATTCCGGATACAGCAAAAGAAAAACCGCAAAAAGGAACCGTTGTGGCTGTTGGCCCCGGCACCAAAGACACCCCGCTTACGCTCAAAGTTGGCGACGGTGTGATCTACGGCAAATACGCCGGCACCGAATACGTGGTGGATGGCGTAACCTATCTGATCATGCGCGAATCAGACGTCATTGCAGTTATCTAAGCTAAAATCACAGAAAAATACATCATTAAAATATCAAAAAATCATGGCAAAAGACATCTTTTTTAATCTCGAAGCCCGCGACCAACTAAAAAAAGGCGTGGATGCACTGAGCAATGCAGTTAAAATCACACTTGGGCCAAAAGGTCGCAATGTGATTATCGAAAAATCGTATGGCGCACCCCAGATCACCAAAGACGGCGTAACGGTAGCCAAAGAAGTGGAACTGAAAGATCCCGTAGAAAATATGGGCGCACAAATGGTGAAGGAAGTGGCTTCAAAAACCAACGACATCGCCGGCGACGGAACCACAACAGCCACCGTTTTGGCACAATCTATCATCACAACCGGACTGAAAAACGTTACTGCCGGAGCCAACCCAATGGATCTGAAAAGAGGCATTGACAAGGCCGTTGCAAAAGTGGTTGAATCGCTGCATTCGCAAACCAAACAGGTGGGCGACAGCAACGAAAAGATCAAACAAGTGGCTGCCATTTCGGCCAACAACGACCACACAATAGGCGCGCTAATAGCCGAAGCAATGGGTAAAGTGAAAAAAGAAGGCGTCATCACCGTGGAAGAAGCCAAAGGCATCGAAACCTATGTTGACGTGGTAGAAGGCATGCAGTTCGACCGTGGCTATATATCGCCCTACTTCGTAACTAATGCCGAAAAAATGGAAGCCGTTTACGAAAATCCTTTCATCCTGATTTACGACAAGAAAATTTCGGTGATGAAAGACCTGCTCCCCATCCTCGAAAAATCGCTCCAAACTGGCCGCCCGCTCATCATCATTGCCGAAGATGTTGAAAGTGAAGCCCTTGCAACTTTAGTGGTAAACCGCTTGAGGGGATCGCTCAAAGTAGCAGCCGTAAAAGCTCCGGGCTTTGGCGACAGAAGAAAAGAAATGCTCGAAGACATTGCTATCCTTACCGGTGGCGCAGTCATTAGCGAAGAAAAAGGTTATCGCCTCGAAGACGCCACCTTAGACATGCTCGGAACGGCTGACAAAGTGTCAATAGACAAAGAAAATACAACCATCGTAAGCGGCCAGGGCGACAAAGAAAGCATTGCCGCACGCGTAGCCCAAATTAAAAAACAGATTGAAGTAACCACTTCCGACTACGATAAGGAAAAACTGCAAGAACGTTTGGCTAAATTAGCGGGCGGAGTAGCCGTTATCTACGTGGGCGCTGCCAGCGAAGTAGAAATGAAAGAAAAGAAAGATCGCTTCGACGACGCCTTAGCCGCCACACGTGCCGCCATCGAAGAAGGCATCATCCCGGGCGGTGGAGTGGCTTTCATCCGTTCTATCGACATCCTTGCCGAGCTGAAAGGTGAAAACGAAGACGAAAATACCGGCATCGCCATCATCAAACGCGCCCTGGAAGAGCCTCTGCGCCAGATTGTTGAAAATGCAGGCTTAGAAGGTTCGGTTATCGTAAACAAAGTAAAAGAAGGAAAAGGCGACTTTGGCTTCAATGCTCGTACCGAAGTGTTTGAAAACCTCTACGAAGCCGGTGTGATTGACCCCACCAAGGTAGCCCGCGTTGCTTTAGAAAACGCCGCTTCGATTGCCGGCATGCTCCTCACTACCGAATGTGTGTTGGTTGAACATAAAGATCCGAAAGACGTTCCGGCTATGCCTCCAATGGGCGGCGGAATGCCCGGAATGATGTAAGATCGCCGATCATACGAGCAAAAAAAGCGCAATCAAAAATTGCGCTTTTTTTGTTTACCGCTTAGTCTTGCGGGCGGTGCTTTAGTTGCAATCCGTTCAGAAAATAGCGTAAGATCTGATCTTTGCAGGGGCGATACTGGCTTTGTTCCGGGCTGCGGAAGAAAGCACTCAGTTCGTGCCTGCTTATGACAAAACCGGCTTTTTTGATAAGGTCGAGAATTTCGTCGTCGCGCAAATTAAGCGCAATACGCAACTTTCTGAATATTATGTTGTTATTCAACCTGTCTTCGGCTTTTAGCTCAACTCCCTCCTTTTTTCCACGGTTTCGGGCAATCAATCCGTTTAGAAAAACGGCCAAAAGATGATCCGAAAGAGGCCTGAAAGCAGGGTCGTCATCGCGTTTGAGCCAATCGCTTATTTCAGCGCGTGAAGAAGGCCGGCCGCCAAGCGCAAAAAGCTCCATCATGCGGTCGTCATTAAAACTAAAAATATAGCGCAATCGCCTTAGTATGTCATTATTCATAATCCCGAAACTCATGGCGCAAAAGTACAAATTCCGATCCCAAAACCAACCGTTATCTGATTCGTGCTTTTTTAATACCGTTAAAAGCCATTATTTTTGTGAGTTATTTAAATCAAAGTTAAAGCAAATATGATTCCTGAAATATTATTGGAAGTACTTCAGCACGAGGGCGTTGTAGCCATTGCCACTACTGATGGCGAGGGAAACGTGCACATGGCAAACAGCTGGAACAGCTATCTGCAAATCACTGCCGAAGGCGATATTATCGGCCCTGCGGGAGGCATGCGCACCACCGAAGCCAATCTGAAGTTTAAAAATAACGTTGTAATGACCCTGGGAAGCCGCGAAGTTCAGGGCTTTCATTCAAAAGGCACCGGATTTCTCATTCACGGGACGATGGAATTTGTAAGCGAAGGAAGCGCTTACGACGAATTGAAACAGCGGTTCACTTGGGCAAGGGCAATGTTTAGAATTCGCCCCCAATCGGTAAAGCAAACGCTTTAATTCAAAGTAAAAAACGGTCTATCCTTGTCAAAAACCTTTCTACTCATTCTAAAAAAGATAAAAAATGCAACTTAAAGAAGCTATTTTCGGTCGCCGCACGGCACGCAGTTTTAAGCAAGAGGCCATTTCCGACGATGTCCTTTTCGAGATACTTGAGGCGGGCACCTGGGCTCCCTCGCACGGAAACAACCAACCTTGGGAGTTTCATCTAAGCGGTTCGAGCACCCGTGCCGCCCTCTTGGAAGCCTATCGCAAAGCAATGGAAGCCGGCCCTTTGGCCAACCCGGAAGTACCCGAAGAACGCAAACAAAATCTGCGCAAATTCTGTCAAAACTTTGGCAATGCGCCGCTAATCTTAGCTGTTAGTTATTCTCCGGCAATCACCGAGCTCGACAAATACGATTTTCCGATGTCGGCGGCAGCTGCCATACAAAATATGCTGCTGATGGCTTGGGAAAAACAAATTGCCGGCGTCTGGCTTTCGTTTGGATCTTCGCCTGTAGCTGAAGCTATTTTCAACATTCCGAAAGATGGCAAAATAGCCGGAATTCTTGTTTTGGGCTATCCCGAAATGCTTCCTCCGGCACAGCCGCGCCAAAATGTTGCCCAAAAACTCAGGCGTTTGCCATAAAAGAAAAGATGCTGAGATACAGCTGTTGACAGATTAAACAATATTGTGTTAATTTGTCGGTTGGAAAGGTGGCTTAACAGCACGTCTTCAACAACACCAACAATGAGAAGAAAAAGGGATATCATCATCAGCGGTTTTTCGAAACTTCTTAAAGAAGAAAAACTAAAGCTTGTTGCCGAATATTTCGAGAATCCCGGCGAGGTAGTCAGCTTGCTGAAGAGTTTTTGGCATACCGACGAAAAGCAGCAAAAGCTTTTCGACGAGTTTAGCGAAAACACGATCTCCAACTTTTATATCCCATACGGCATTGCACCAAACGTGATGATCAATGGCCGCACTTATCTGGTTCCAATGGTTATTGAAGAAAGTTCGGTAGTGGCCGCTGCCTCGGCAGCTGCAAAATTTTGGAGCGACAGGGGTGGTTTTCATTCCGAAATTGTGAACACAAAAAAGGTCGGGCAGGTCCATTTTAGCTGGAAAGGCCCCGAAACAGCGCTTCGCAATATGATGCCCGCTATCCGAAAAGTGTTGATCGAAGCTGTGAAACCCATCACCGCAAATATGGAAAAACGCGGCGGCGGAATCCTTGACATCGAGCTCATCAGCCTAACCCATCAAATCGAAGATTATTATCAGCTTTTGGTTACCTTCGAAACCAAAGACTCGATGGGCGCCAACTTCATCAACTCGGTGCTCGAAGAATTTGGCCAAAGCCTGAAAGTATATATGGCCGAACAGCTGCATCTGCCCGATGAACAACGGCAGGTCGAGATCATCATGGCCATCCTTTCCAATTATACGCCGGAATGTACGGTAAAGACCTGGGTAGAATGCCCGCTCAGCCAACTCGACAATTTGGATGAAACCCTTGATGGGACTTCCTTTGCCTGCAAGTTTGAAAAAGCGGTAAAAATTGCACATGTGGATGTTTTCAGGGCCACCACACACAACAAGGGCATTTACAACGGCATTGATGCTGTGGCCATAGCCACCGGCAACGACTTTAGAGCCATCGAGGCTGCCGGCCATGCCTACGCGGCGCGCAACGGACGCTACCAAAGCCTCTCGTGGGTTGAAATTGAAAACGGTATCTTCAGGTTTGTTTTGGAGGTACCCATGGCGCTTGGCACCGTTGGAGGACTAACCAGTTTGCATCCCTTAGCCAAACAATCGTTAGAACTGCTTGGAAACCCATCGGCAACCGAATTGATGATGATTGCTTCGGCAATGGGGCTGGCCAACAACTTTTCTGCCGTTAAGTCGCTGACAACAAAGGGGATACAGGCCGGCCATATGAAGATGCACCTTTTTAATATCCTCAACCATTTTAAAGCCAGCGATCAGGAAAAGTCGTCAGCGGTTGAATATTTCAAAGATCAAAAGGTGTCGTTTGCAAGTGTAAGTCAATTTATTGCCTCAATCCGGAAATGACACTTTTTTCAGCAGAAACCTTTTCATCGAATGGCAAAATATTGCTTACCGGCGAATACCTTGTACTCAAGGGAGCCAAAGCCCTTGCGCTACCTTTGGTTTTACAGCAGTCGCTCAAAGTCAGCGGCGAGTCGGCCTACGGGCACGCCTTGTTAAACTGGCAGGCACACACCCCTACCGAGCCTTGGATGAAGGTACTTTTCGAGCTTCCCAGCCTCGACGTGATCTACAGCAACAAACGTGAGGCGAGCCCCAAACTGCAAGCCATCTTACTTACACTCAAACAATTAAATCCGAATTTATTTGACGGCAGCTTGTCGTGGAATATCCAAACCCGTCTTGATTTTGAACCTCATTGGGGGCTTGGCAGCAGTTCAACCCTCATCGCTAATCTTGCCCGTTGGGCAAACGTTGACCCCTATGAGCTATTGCGATTATCCATTGGCGGATCGGGATACGATATTGCCTGTGCCACAGCGCATTACCCAATATTTTATGAATTAAAAGACTACCGTCCAATCGCCAAGCGGGCCAATTTTAAGCCCCCTTTTGCCGATAAATTATATTTTGTTTATCGCGGACAAAAAAAAGACAGCCTCGAAGGCATACGCACATTTACGCACCAACACGAGCACAGCGCCCTCTCGGCCGAAATCAGCCGGGTCTCACAAATAAGCTTAGAGGCGGCACAATGCACTTCGTTTCAAAGCTTTTGTGCGCTTATGGACGAGCACGAACAAATCATTGGCACATTGCTGCAAGCCTCGCCGCTCAAAGCATCTTATCCCGATTTTGATGGTCATTTAAAAAATTTGGGCGCCTGGGGTGGCGATTTTATGCTGGCCATAAGCGATATGGAAGCTGATGAGGTTGTTCGATATTTCAATAAAAAGGGGCTAAATGTCCTCTTTCCTTATGGCCGTATAATCCGACAAAGCTAAGCCTTATGCTTGCCGAAATGTATCAACAACAAGCGCTCAAACCCAAAGAAACACCCCTTTTGGCCGGCGCTACCGCGTGGAAAAGCCCGTCGAATATAGCTTTGGTAAAATACTGGGGCAAACACGGCAACCAGCTGCCCAACAACCCATCGCTCAGCTTGACACTTTCGGAGGCGCATACCAAAACACAGCTTTTCTGGACGCCCAGGAAAAACCCAAATGCCGAGATCAGCTTTCGTTTCGAAGGAAAGGAAGCGCCTGATTTTGCCGAAAAAATAAAGAAGTTTGTCCGGCAACAAATTGAAATATTGCCTTTTATAAGCCTTTTCGACCTCAAAATTGAAAGCAGCAACAGTTTTCCGCATTCTTCGGGCATTGCCTCATCAGCCTCTTCAATGAGCGCCTTTGTGCTATGCCTGCTCGACATGGAAAACCGGCTTAAAGGAGAGCCGCATCCCGATCGTATGGCTTTTCTGCAAAAAGCTTCGTGGCTTGCCCGTCAGGCCTCGGGAAGTGCAGCCCGCAGCCTGTTTCCGTTTGCGTCGTTGTGGGGCGAGTGCGATGTTGTTGCCGGCAGCCATCAGGAATACGCCATTGCCGTTGAAAATATTCATCCGGTTTTCGAAAGCTTTCGCGACAGCATTCTCATCGTTCACAGCGGAGTAAAGTCGGTTTCGAGCCGTGCCGGACATGCGCTGATGGAGCAAAACCCGTTTGCAGCTGCACGCTACAATCAAGCCAAAAGCAATACAAAACATTTGCTTTCGATCTTGCAAAACGGAAACCTGACCGATTTTGTTGATTTGGTGGAAGCCGAAGCGCTTCAGCTTCATGCGCTGATGATGGCTTCTACGCCATCGTTTATACTGATGAAACCCCAAACACTGGCTATCATCGAAAAGTTGAGAGCTTTCAGGCAACAAAGCAAGGTGCCGCTTTGCTTTACCTTGGATGCCGGCCCAAACGTCCATCTGCTTTATCCCGAAAACGACAAAACCATCGTGCAAGATTTTATCCGTGCCGAATTGCTCAGGCATTGCGAAAGCTTTGCCTGGATTGACGATTTTGCGGGCAAAGGCCCAACACCTTATTGATAGCCCTATGATAAAAATGGGAGATGAGCCGTTTTTTGGCAAACTCATGCTTTTTGGCGAGTATTCTGTCATTGTGGGTTCAATGGCATTGGTCGTTCCCCTGAAACACTTTTCCGGTCAATGGGTAAACGATTTACCCTCAAGTGAACAACAATTTTATCTGAAAGAGGAACTGCTAAAATATTATACTCACCTGTCTATCAGCAAAGAAGCGGCTTCGATACTCGATTTGGACAAACTAACCCATGCTCTGGAAAACGACTGGTGGATTGATGCCAACATTCCGGTAGGCTACGGCGTGGGCAGCTCGGGCATAGTGGTAGCAGCTTTGTATGCGGGTTTCGGCAAAGAAAAAACCGGCGATTTAAACCTTTTAAAAACACAATTGGGGCAGCTTGAAAATTATTTTCATGGAAACAGTTCGGGTATTGATCCGCTCTGTTGTTTAAAGCGGAAAGCCGTGAAAATTGGCTTTAATCAAGAAATTCGTATAGTGGACGGACAATTGCCGCCACAAGGCTGGAAGTTGTTTTTGTTCGACAGCATGCAGCAGGGCATGACAGCGCCTTTGGTGCAGCATTTCAACCGCCGCATGCAGGATTATTCTTTTTTTAAAAAGGTAAAAAACGAATGGATTCCGTCAGTCAACCAAGCCATTGAGAGCTATCTGTCCTCAAATCCCGAAGAATTTGCTGCGGCATTGAAAGCAGTTTCGCGTTTCGAGCGTCTTCAATTGCCTGCCATGATACCGGAAAAGGTGATGCCTTACTGGGATTCCGGCCTGAAAAACAACTTATTTTTTATGAAATTGTGTGGTTCGGGAGGTGGGGGCTACAACTTGGTTTTCACCCAAAACGAAAGCGAAACTTTGAAGGCTTTCCCTGCCGAAAGGCTTATCCCAATTGTTTGAAAAGTATTAGCTGCGGATTAATTTTCGCAATTTAACAACTTGAGGATCATTGGGTTCGAGCCGGGCAGCCCGCTTCAGGTATGCCGAGGCCTTATCGCTCTGGCTTGCCGCATGATGAAGTCCGGCCAGATTAACAAGCGCCTGAACATTATCGGGATTGAGCGAAAGAGCCATCTCAAACGACTTTTGCGCCTGCGCAACATTACCTAATTTAAGCTCGCAAAATCCATTGTTTACCCATGCCCTTTCGTTTCGCGGGTATTCGGCAATAACCCGGGCAAAAACCTTGCGCGCCTGCGGAATGCTGTCGGCATCAACCAAGGCGCTCCCAAACCGATTGAGCATTTCTAAATGATAGGGCGCTAATTTTATGGCCTGGCGAAAGAATTTCAGCGCCAAAGCGGCATAGCCATCCGTCTCAAAGGCTTGGCCAATGCGGTAAGCAGCCCAGGCATCGTCGTTTTCATAATCCTGTTTTACCAGCCACTCATTAAGAATTTTATCCACTTTGTTGGTCTCCACAAGTTTGCGGATAGCGCGGTTGTTTTTCGTTAAAAAGAAATAATGAACGTATTCTTTAAAGTGGATTTTATCGGTTTTTTTGATAACCGGCAAAAGATAAGCAGCAGCCGAATCGAGGTAGATGGGGTTTGGTTCAAAGGTTTCATATTCGCGCAGATAGCCTCTTCCCATAGTAAAACGGTCGGTTTTACGGTTATTCACCGCTACGAGGCCTTTGAATATCTGTGGTTTAAGCACTTCGGGGTCGGGCATGCTGATCTTGTGATCGGTAATTAAAACGTGCGGA
>CAYYDS010000035.1:0-16362 GCA_964470665.1 uncultured Lentimicrobiaceae bacterium | reverse complement strand
GAGGACTCCGCAACAAGACTCCGCTGCGGGCATATCACGCTCGACGAGGAGCGGCGCAGCGCCGCCAAGGAGGGCGTAGCCGTGGAGCTGACGATGAAGGAATTCGACCTGATGCTGTTTTCCTCGCTGCTTCAGGGCGAAAAGGCTGCCCGTCAAATGGAGCAGCAGCTCGAACGCATTGCCGTCGTATCTCATCATTTCGATGCGGTTGCCATCATCAGAGGCGGCGGTAGCGATGTGGGCCTCACCGCTTTTAACAACTATCGCCTGGCCGCAGCTATTTGTCGCTTCCCGCTTCCGGTGCTCACCGGCATTGGCCATGCAACCAATCTTACGGTTGCCGAAATGGTGGCTCACACCCATGCCATTACGCCTTCAAAACTGGCCGAAACCCTTATCGAACGTTTTGTGTGGTTCAATGCTCAGATAAACCGAGCGGGCGCACAGCTTGCCGAAACCCGTCAATATCTGCGTCTGCAGCAGCAAATGCTCGAAACGGTTTCGGCCGGGCTAAAACGTTTTGCAGGCTCCGAACTGCTTGCACGGCGCAACCGTTTATTGGATAAAACCATGGAAATCAGATTTTTGACGCGCCAGCTAATCAAAAACGAAAGCAGCCGTATCGGCCAGATTCAAACCGAAGCCGGCGATGCTTTTGAATTCGCTCGTAGCCGGCAAACGCTCGAAATTAATAACTTAGAAAAAAACATCCGCACACAACTTGCCTTTTTGTTTCAGGAAAATGCGGCCATACTCGAAAACCTGAAAAGGTTGGTTGAGCTATCGCAGCCCGAAAAGATTTTAAAAAGAGGCTTTAGCATCACCTATCACAAAGGGAAGGCGCTTGCCAAAGCTTCGGAGGTGGAAAAAGGCGATGAGCTGAAAATTCGACTCGCCAACGGAAGAATAATTGCCATTGCATCAGAAATGAATGAAAATAGTGAATAATGACAGAAAAAATGCTTTACACAGAAGCCTTTAACGAGTTGCAACTCTTGGTTGCCGATCTCGAAAACGGAGAAATAACGGTGGACGAACTATCGGAAAAAGTGCAGCGTGCCGCGCTGCTCATCCGGCTATGCAAAGAAAAACTGTATGCTACCGAGTTGGAAGTGAATTCCGTTTTGGAAGAATTGGGCGTAAACGCGCGGCCACAGCCCGCTCAACAAACCAATGATGAGCCGGCACAAGAATTAAACCTTGAGGCTTAAGCCGTCCCAAGCCAGATACATGTTTTTGGGAAGTTCGGCCTGCACCTTGTCGTGAAACCCCATCAGGTGGCTGATATGGGTGAAAAAAGCCTGCTTTACTTGCAATTGCCGCGCAACATCAATGGCCTGCTTAAGGTTGAAATGCGAGAGGTGTGGCGTTTTGCGAAGTGCATCAATGATGATAATTTCTACGCCTTCGAGTAGCTCGAAACTCTCGTCGGGGATATGGTTTACATCGGTAAGATAAGCAAAATTCTCAAACCGGAAACCATAAACCTTAAGGTGCATATGAAGCAGTGGGATGGGTTGAATGGCAATATCACCTTGCCTGAATGGATTTGTGCTAAGTTGGCGCAGCTCGTATTCGGGCACACCCGGATAAGGATTTTCGCTGAAAGCGTAGCTGAATTCTTTGCGTATCTCATCCTGATCTCTTTGGCTGGCATAAATAGGCATAGGTTTGCCACTCAGATAGTTAAACGAGCGCACATCGTCCAATCCGGCAATGTGATCTTTATGGGAATGGGTAATCAGTATGGCGTCTAATTTTTTTACTCCGGCACGCAGCATCTGCTGCCTGAAATCGGGCCCGGCATCTACGACAAGGCTCGTCGAATCTGTTTCGAGAAGGATGGATGCACGCAGGCGCTTGTCTTTTTCGTGGGGAGAGGCACAAACCGGACACGGACAGGCTATCACCGGAACGCCTTGAGAAGTGCCGCTGCCCAAAACCGTAATTTTCAACTTAGTTTAATTTTAGTGCAAAGAAACAACATCCGGGCGAAATGGCCGTTTCAAATGAAAGCAAAAAAGAAATTTTTCGCTTTTTTGGGAAAGAATGCTTGCATGATTCTCATTTTTCTCCCCGAAAACCTGTAATTTTACCGCCTCTGCAAAGAGGAGAAAAAAAATCTTCAACTCATGGCATGGTCCTATTTTCTTAAACGGAATATTTGCAAGTTAGCCGGACAGCTGAGCTCGATAAAACTCAGCGCTTTTGATGATTTGCATTCGCTCCTTGTCTTAATCAATACCAACGACAACGAAGCCCTCAGGCGGGTACAATGGCTTAAATCGCAATTTCCTTTTATTAATTTTTTGCTGGTAATACAGTTTACACAAGAAAAAAAACCGGATTATATGGTGCACAATGGCATTTTGAAAATTTCCAAACACAGTTTCAACTTCTTTGGAAAACCTGCTTCAGCGCTTCAAAATGTAATCAAAAACCAACATATTGATCTCTTAATCAATGCCGATAGCAGCAACAGCCTTTATTTACATTCGTTGGCAGCACTTGCCGAAAGCAAATTTAAAATAGGCTTGCCGGCCCCAAATTGCAACGCGCTTTATCCTCTCTCCATTTATTCGCAAGAAAAAGTATCATTCGAAGATTATATGGGGGAGTGCCGAAACTACCTCAATGCGCTTTGCGGAAAAACACAGGAAAGAAGTCTTTGATATTAAAATGATTACCAACCCATGAAAAATTTTCCTTTTAGCGGCACCGGCGTTGCGCTAATAACGCCTTTCAAAACCGATTTTACGGTTGATGACGATGCCTTAAAGCGCATTGTTGAACATGTGATTGCGGGCGGAGTAGAATATATTGTTGCCTTGGGCACCACCAGCGAAGTGCCAACGCTCACTGCCGACGAAAAGAAGTCTGTTACTCAACTTATTTTGCAGCAGGCAAGCGGACGCGTTCCGATTGTGAAGGGGGTTGGCGGAAACCATACCGATGAAATTATTAGGCAGTTGAAAGAAGAATCTTACGAAGGCATTTCGGGCGTGCTTTCGGTTACTCCTTATTACAATAAGCCTGCCCAAGCCGGCCTTATCCGCCATTTTGAAAAAGTTGCCGATGCTTGTCCCGTGCCCGTTATTCTATACAATGTGCCCGGCCGAACAGGTGTAAACATGAAGGCCGAAACAACGCTCGAGCTTGCACAGCACCCCAACATAGTGGCCGTAAAGGAAGCTTCGGGCGATTTTAACCAGATTATGGATATCATTGCCGGCAAGCCCGAACAGTTCGAAGTGATTTCGGGCGACGACGCCATCACTTTCCCGCTGATTGCAGCAGGTGCCAAAGGGGTTATCTCTGTGGCGGCCAACGCTTTTACACGCCCATTTACCGATATGGTAAGAGCTGCGTTGTATGGCGAGCTGAAAACAGCCCGTGAGCTGCAATACAAAATGCTGCAACTGTATCATCTGCTTTTTGCCGAAGGCAGCCCGGCAGGCGTAAAAGCGCTGATGAGCGGGATAAAACTTTGTGAAAACGTGCTGCGGCTACCCCTTGTTCCGGCTTCGGACAAGCTTGCCAACCAATTGGCAAACCAATGGAATCTTTTGAACCGTTAATTTATATCCGATGAGTCTTTATTACCCTAAGACAATCATCACGCTGATTGCCTTGTTCTATGGAACCCACTTATTAGCTCAAAGCCAGAAAGAGCTCGAAATGCTTCAGTCTTCGCGTCAGGAGTTTTATTTCAGCC
Organism: uncultured Lentimicrobiaceae bacterium; assembly: GCA_964470665.1. Lineage (GTDB taxonomy): Bacteria > Bacteroidota > Bacteroidia > Bacteroidales > F082 > JALNZU01. Next base: position 12,647 of record CAYYDS010000035.1, on the reverse strand, counting down.
TGAAAATTGACGACCCCAAAACGCTCGATCAGATAAACCGTTTGGTTTCGGTTGATGGCTTTGTGGCCGATAGTTGCATAGCCTATGCAAACCCGCTGCAATATGCGCGCTTGCTCGAAGCAGGCTTCAAACCCACTTTGCTCCTGCCGCCTTCGCTCGAATACCCCAACCAGCCCATGATGGCACTCGATGATGTGAAAAGCACAAACGATTGGGATACCTACCCGACCTACCCGGCCTATGTGGCGATGATGGAGCAGTTTGCGGTAAATTATCCCAACCTGTGCACACTCTACAACCTCGGAACGCTCAATAGTGGCCGCAAGCTGCTTGCCGTGAGGATAAACAACGGAAACACGGCCGGAAAGCCCGAATTTTTGTACACCTCCACTATACACGGCGACGAAACTACCGGCTATGTGCTCATGCTGAGGCTCATAGACTATCTGCTTCAAAACTATGGCACCAATCAAGAGGTAACCGAGCTTGTAAACAGCCTCGATCTTTGGATAAACCCCAATGCCAACCCCGACGGCACCTATTATGGCGGCGATAATACCGTGAACGGAGCGCGTCGCGGAAATGCTAACAATGTGGATATGAACCGGAACTATCCCGACCCCGAAGACGGCCCGCATCCAGATGGCTACAGCTGGCAGCAGGAAACCGTCTTTTTTATGGATTTTGCCCAAAACCACAACCTTTCGATGGCAGTGAATTTTCACGGAGGCGCCGAGGTGCTCATGGGCAGTGCTTCATGCCGATAACGACTGGTGGGTAAACGTATGCCGTGAATATGTGGATACCGTGCGGCTGTATGCGCCTACTTATTATATGATAGATCTAAACAATGGTATCACAAATGGTTACGATTGGTATTCTATTAGTGGCGGACGACAGGATTATATGAACTATTTTCAGCAGTGCCGCGAAATGACACTCGAAATATCTTCAACAAAACTGCCGCCGGCTTCGCAATTACCTAACTTCTGGAACTACAACAAAAGATCGCTCCTCAATTATTTAAAACTGGCAAATTACGGCTTTCAGGGAACGATTACCGATAGCCTGACCGGCGAGCCTATACGGGCAAAAGTGGAAATAGTGGGCTACGATTACAACAACTCGCATGTGTTTTCGAAAGCCACATCAGGCTTTTATTCCAGGCCCATCAAAGCAGGCACCTACAACATTACTTTTTCTGCCGAAGGCTATCACACAAAAACCATTTACAACCTGAGCATCGGGAATAAAGAAAAAGTAATACGCGATATTCAACTTGTGCCCGGCAATATAATTGCCGACTTCACCGCCAGCAGCTACGACATAGCCAAAGGCGGATCGGTAAACTTTTTTGATAATTCCTACGGACAAAATATTGTGTCGTGGCAATGGCAGTTTGAAGGTGCTGTGCCTGGCAGCTCAACACTTCAGAATCCGGTGAATATCGTATATCCGCAAACCGGAAACTTCGATGTGCAACTCACCGTAACCAACAGCCAGGGGCAGTCGTCGAGCATCACCAAAAATGCATTGATACACGTTTCGGCTATCTACATTATGACCAACGGCATTTTTAGCACCTGTGAAGGGAATTTTTACGATTCCGGCGGCCCTGATGCCAATTATGGCAATAATTTAAACCTTGTAACAACTTTCGTTCCCGACAGCGAAGAAGCGCTCACGCAGGTGAACTTCAGCATGTTTAATGTGGAGGCGCAAGCAAATTGCAATTACGATTGGCTTAAAATCTATGACGGACTCGATACCAATGCGCCGCTTTTAGGAACCTGGTGCGGAACCAATTCGCCCGGAACCATCATCGCCAATAACGGGGGCAAAGGGCTTACATTTCAGTTTCATAGCGATGTTTCGGTGAATAAACCCGGCTGGATGGCCGAAATTTCTTGTTTCCCTACCGTCAATCTCGATGAAAACCCGATAGCGGAAATCCGCGTTTACCCCAATCCGGCTAGCGGATCAAGCCTCAACATCAGCACGCCCCAGCCCATGCTTTCGGTAGCGTTGGCCGATATGCAAGGAAGAGTGCTGATAGAGCAATCAGCTAAAAATCAGCTAAATACCTCGTTTGACCTTTCGAAAATAGAAGCCGGAAACTATTTCATTTTGATCAAAACCAAAGACCTTATTTATACCCGTAAACTTAGCCGAACAAGATAAGGATACGCTCAATTTTTTTTTTTTGAACACCTAATAAAAAACCGACACAATCATGTCGGTTTTTTTATGTTTTTTCGCAAAAGGCTAAAAAACCCCTCTTTTCGCTGCGTTTTTATTTGCGCAAACGTTTGTTCATTTATTTGAATTGTTAACTTTGCCTCTTTAACAAACCTTTATCGTTTAACTAAAATACGCTACAATGTTTAAAGACGAAAAAGTGCTCAAGCAAGAGCTGGCACAATACGGTATTGTCAATGTATCAAAGATTTACCATAACAGTTCCTACGACGAGCTGTACGAACACGAAACCACGCCCGGCCTCGAAGGCTTCGAAAAAGGTGTGGTCACAAAATTGGGGGCGGTATCTGTTGATACCGGCGTGTTTACCGGACGCTCGCCAAAAGATAAGTACATCGTATATGATGAGGTATCGAAAGATACGGTTTGGTGGTCAACTCAGGGAAAAAACGACAACCGCCCGCTCGAACCCCAAAAATGGGATAAACTTAAAGCGATTTCCGACAAGCAGCTTAGTGGTAAAGACCTTTATGTTATGGATGCTTATGCCGGCGCAAACCCCGACACACGCCTCAAAGTTCGCTTTGTGGTAGAAGTTGCCTGGCAGGCACATTTCGTTAAAAACATGTTTATTCGCCCCACTGCCGAAGAGCTTGCCACTTTTGAACCCGATTTTGTTGTGCTCAACGCCTCTAAAACCTTCAATCCCGATTGGAAAGAGATGGGCATGAATTCCGAAAACTTTGTTGTATTCAATCTCACCGAGCGCATGGCCCTCATTGGCGGAAGCTGGTATGGCGGCGAAATGAAAAAGGGAATCTTTACCATGATGAATTATTACCTCCCGCTGCGAGGTATTGCCGCTATGCACTGCTCGGCCAATATGGGAAAAGAGGGCGATGTAGCCATCTTTTTCGGGCTTTCCGGAACCGGCAAAACCACCCTGTCGGCCGACCCGAAAAGGGCACTCATTGGCGACGACGAACATGGCTGGGACGACGATGGCGTGTTTAACTTCGAAGGCGGCTGCTATGCCAAGTGCATCAACCTGAGCGAGGAATTTGAACCCGACATCTATCATGCCATCAAACGCGATGCCTTGCTCGAAAACTTAGTGCTGCGCGAAGATGGGTCAATAGACTTTGACAGCAAAGCCAAAACCGAAAACACCCGCGTTTCGTATCCCATTTATCACATTGATAACATTGTAAAACCGGTATCGAAAGGCGGCCATGCCACAAAAGTTATCTTCCTCACTGCGGATGCCTACGGCGTTTTGCCTCCGGTTTCAAAACTCAGCAGCGACCAAACCAAATACCACTTCCTTTCGGGCTTCACGGCCAAACTTGCCGGCACCGAACGCGGCGTAACCAGCCCTCAACCTACCTTTTCGGCATGCTTTGGCAATGCATTTCTTGCCTTGCACCCAACAAAATATGCTGTTGAATTGGTGAAACGCATGGAGGCTGTAGGTGCAAAAGCCTATTTGGTAAATACCGGATGGAACGGAACCGGAAAACGAATCTCCATAAAAGACACCCGCGCCATCATTGATGCCATCCTCGACGGAAGCATCGAAGATGCCCCAACACGCGTGAGCCCGCGTTTCCGCCTCGAAGTGCCCACCGAGCTCAAAGGCGTTGACCCTAACATCCTCTTTACACGCAACACCTATGCCGACCCGGCGGAATTTGATCGCAAAGCCAATGAGTTGGCCCGCATGTTTATCGAGAATTTTGAAAAATATACCGATACCGAAGAAGGAAAACGCCTGGTAGCAGCAGGCCCGGCGCTTTAAAAAGCTTTTCTTAATTAACCAAAACCAAAATAAAAAGGGGGAGAGCAATCTCCTCTTTTTTTTCGTTAATAGGAAAAATGCCCTTGCACTGCTAGTGCGAAAATTTGTACTTTTGGACAAAGTTTGCAGATCGCAATCTGCCTATGGGCTTGAAAAAACGACACTAATTACAGCTTCAAGGATGGAAAGAAAAATGAACTCGTGCAACTTTTTTCGAAAAGCTAACGTCTGTTTCTCACCGGAAAGGAGTTGATTGCTATGGTTCCTGATGGATGAAAAACAACTTTTGGCTGCTTGCCACAAAGGCGATCGGAAGGCTCAAAAAAAGCTTTATGAGCTCTTTGCACCCAAGATGTATGGAGTTTGCCTGCGTTATGCCAAAGACGAAAGCACAGCGCAGGATTATCTTCAGGAAGGATTTATCAGGGTTTTTACCCACCTTGATAAATTTAGGTTCGAGGGATCGCTCGAAGGTTGGGTAAGACGAATTATAGTAAACACTGCATTAGAAAAACTGAGAAAAAACGATGTCTTAAAAAATAGCTTGGGAGTGGAAAGCCTTTCTAATATCAATATCGGGAATGTGCAGGCCGTTGATGAAATGCATGCAGCCGACCTCATGCAATTGATTCAATGCTTACCTTTGGGATTTCGTACCGTATTCAATTTGTATGCCATCGAAGGTTTTACACATCAGGAAATAGGCAGTATGCTAGGAATCAGCGAAGGCACTTCAAAATCCCAGTATTCCAGAGCAAGGCAATGGCTGATGCAGCGTTTACCACAACGAAAAAAGGATGAAGATGATGAATGAAAAGGATGAGTTGGAAGAAATGTTTGCCGGTAAAATGCGCGACTGGCAGCACGACCCCCCGACTGAGGTGTGGGAAGGAATCAACAAAAAGCTGACACAGCGAAAAAGCCGGCGCATTTTCCTCTATGTTTCATCGGCAGCAGCAATCCTGCTTTTGATGCTCATTCCGGCCGGTCAATGGCTGCTGTGGAATGAACCGGCCGGAAAACAGCAACTTACCGAAACGCTTGACCAACAACATCCTCAATACAATACGAAAACAGCAGAACCTCAATTGCTTCAACCAAAAGAAACCACTCCCACCCCTTCAACAGACCATCTGCATATAAGCCCTAAATCAGTCGCTGAAAAGAAAACGGCTGTCATTACACATATTGCTCAAAATGAGATGGTTGAGCTATTACAAATCGAAACGGATGATGCAAATGGCCTCGTTGTGGAAGATGCTCGGTTGGCCCTTGCCGAAAACGAAACTTCTGATGCCGACCCCACTCAAAAACTCAACTTAGCCGAAGCTGTCGAACGCGCTCAGCGCGCTGCACTGGCATCGCAATTGCTATCTCAAAGCGCTGAGTTCGACTTAGAGCAGGCAAAACGAAACGACAAACTGGCTGCCGAACGGCTAAACCTGCTCCTCGCTTATGGAAGCGTCCCGGGCGGAACGATAACGGCCAGCGAACTGCTCAATGTAAACAACAATGTACGCTATCGCGCCGATTCCTACCAGTCGGGCATGGCCTACGAAACCTCATTTTATGGAGAGATCGAACGCACTGATGTGCAGCCGCCTCTTACTTTTGGCTTCAAACTTAGTTATCAGGCCACACAGCACCTCTTCCTCGAATCGGGGCTCAGCTATACTTCTTTGGGAGTCATCAACAAAACCACCGAACTCAATGAAAATTATGCCAAATATTTTCGCACTATGCACTACCTCGGTATTCCGTTAGGCTTAAGATGGGAACTTATTCAAACAAAGCCCATCAAAGTTTACCTGATGCAATCGGTAGTCATTGAAAAAGGAATCCGGATATCCAACCGTAAAAGCCATTACGAAAAGAATGAGCTTATTTGGTCGGAGCTAAGCTGGACACGCATCCCGGGCGTGCAGCTATCAACCCTTTCGGCAGTAGGAGCCGACCTCAATATCTATCAAAATTTTAGTGTGTTTGGCGAAGGCGGAGTTCAGGTTTTTTACCTCAACAAAACCCAACCCTTCAATATGCGCTCGGCCAATATGTTATGGCCTGTTTTTCAAACCGGAATCCGATTGAATTTATAGAGGCTTAAATGCAACGGTTTGCGCTGCCACTGCATCTTAGAGGCAAATTGGCACAAACCATGAAACCCCTTACAAAGCTTATTCTGCTTTTTATTGGTACTGTTGCGGCCGGCTGTTTTTTTGGCAGTTGCCGCGATAAAGTTTTCGAAGAATTTACCTACGAGGCAAACGTGCCCATATATGTGGATTTTGCCACTTTTCGCGCTTCGGTCAAAAACCAAGGGCCAAGAGCCTTAAATCAGCCCGGGAAAATCTATTTTTACAACAACTTCTTGTTTGTTAGCGAGATACAGCAAGGTATTCATGTGATTGATAACACCAATCCGGCAGTTCCGGTCAATATTGCATTTGTAGAAATACCCGGAAATATAGATATGGCTATTCGCGGCAATGTTTTGTATGCCGACAGTTTTATTGACCTGGTGGCCATTGACATTAGCGATCCCGGCCAGCCGGTTGAAATTAGCCGCGTGAAAGACGCTTTCCCAAATGTGTTGCCGGCAATGGATATAACCTATCCGGTTTATGGCCTCGATTTTAACAAAGGAATTGTGGTGGGCTGGGAGAAAAAAGAAGTAACCGAAGTTGTTGAAAGGGATGGCTTTTCCAGACGAAACCGGGTATGCTATGATTATTCTGGAACCCCAAGCTTAGGCTCGGCCGAAGTTGGCCTTGTGGGAAGCGCCAACGGCATAGCAGGCTCAATGGCCAGGTTTACGCTGATTGGCAACTATTTATATGCAGCTCATAACACGGCACTTAAAGTGTTTGATGTTCGCAATACTTTGGCAATAGAGCAAGCCAACGATGTGCAACTCGAGCGCGTTGCCGAAACGATCTACCCATTCGAAGGCCGTCTTTTTCTTGGAACCACAACCGGAATGTTGGTGTATGAGCTTAATAATCCGGCGAAACCGAAGTTTGTTTCAGTTTTTGAACACATTACCTCCTGCGATCCGGTAGTAGTATCGGGCCAATATGCCTTTGTTACACTCCGATCGGGAAACAACTGCAATAGCCTGATAAACCAATTGGATGTGATTGATATTTCATCGGTCGAACATCCGTTTCTGGTGTATTCGATGCCGCTCTACAACCCACACGGGCTGGGCGTTGACGGTAATCTGCTATTTATTTGCGATGGCGATGCCGGCCTTAAAGTGTACGATAAATCCGACCCGATGAATATTCATCTTCATCAGCTGGCTCATTTCGATGGGATACACAGTTACGATGTGATACCGCACAACGGCCTGTTGATGATGATTGGCGCAAATGGCCTGTATCAGTATGATTACAGCACTGTTACCGACCTCAGACTGTTGAGCAAAATACCGGTTTTAAGCACAAAACCCTGATTTTTAACCATGAACTCACTAACCACTTAATTATATAAACGGGCCGTGCGCCCACACTATTGTCCCCGGATTCTCCCGGGGGCAGTAGTTAAAACTTTTAAAACTATGCGACTCAAATTTTGGAAACGTAACACCGACGAAACCGATCCTGCCGAAGGAATCATGTGGCAGCTTTCTTCGCTGCGGCGCTTCTCTGAATTCCAGCCTCTGGCCTGGAACAATCGTCTTGGAAAACAGCATAGCCTGCGCAAACACCTGAGCAAGCTCTGGAAATTAAACCAGTTTACGCTCTGGTGATGCCAGCAAAGGCTACCGGCACGCCAATACGAGCATTTTTTCGCCGCCTATTCGTTGTGATAGGCGCGATAGCAGTGCTTGTGCCGGGCCTTCCTCAAAAAGCATTTGCTTTTTCGGAACATTCTGCCTTTTGGTGGCAAACATCTGACAGATTTTCAAATGATTTGCCTTTTGCGGATACAATTTCTGAAAATTCGGAAAGCAAAGTTGGTTATAGCGCCCAAAAGGGCTATTATAATTTAAGTTCGTTTGCCCTTCTTTTTGGCGAAGGTGAACAGGGTTATATGCCCTTCCCTTCGATTACGATGGTAAACGGGTTCTGCTTTGTGCCCGGCCTTTTAACGGGCATCGGCATTGGCTATGAATATCTTGATTGCAGCCTGATGCCGGTATTTGCCGATGTGAAGTATGTTTTTCCCGAACGCCGTCATATTTCGTTTGTCTCGCTGAAACTTGGGGGGGGTATTCCATTAAAATCAGCGAAGGCATATCCGCAATATGGCTACTACGATGGGGCGACGGTTTATGGCGGGATTCTTATTGCTCCCGAGCTCGGGCTGCTTTTCCCTCAAAAAGGGAAAAATGCGTTGATGGTAAGTTTAGGTTATCATCATCAAGAAATTTCTTTTGACGATTTTGCCAACCGCAGCCTTGAAAACATGAGGCAAAAAACCTATATTAATTTTAACCGGATCAGCCTCAGATTGTCGTATATGTTTAGGTAAATTTTACCAAACAGGCCTTTTTAAAACAGCTTACAATTCGAGTTTCATTTGAATGGCTTTTACTTGCTGCTGAAGCTGTTTCACGGTTTCGGCAAGGGTATCGCGTTCGCGGTTGGGCTGTGGCATCTCAGAGCTGATGTAATGAATAAACCTCCACACTTCGAGTATTTCGGAGGCTGCAAGGCTGTAAGGTTCGTATAATGGATTGAGCGAGTGAAGCCTGAGCAGCCCTTCTTCCTTTAACCGGTTTTCAACAACTTTGAATACGATACCCTCGTCGCGGGTGAGGATGATGTATGGATGCTGGTTTCGGATAAAAGTCCAGTCGGTAAGGTATTCGCCCGTTACAAACGATTTGTCGGGGATGGGGAGCATCGAGTCGCCGCTAATTTGAAAGGTGCGGTATTTTTTGCTTGGCGATAGAAAAGGCAGGTTAAAGGTGGGAAGAACCCGGATGTATTCGGGGTCGGCAAAGCCTGTGGTGTAGCCGGCTTTGGCTTTTTCCTCGATCAGTTCGATGTTTTCGTTGTTTTTGCTATTGACGGTGGTTGTTAGCACACGCAGGCTGCTGCCGCGAATATACACATCGTGCCCACGTTCGAGCTGGCTGAGCTGGCTTTCGCCTAAGGCCGAAAGATCAACCGTAATCAGGGTGTCAATGGCAATGTTGAAATACTTCGAAAAGCTAATGAGCGCCTCAATGCCCGGCTGGGCCACCTGGTTTTCGTAGCCGCTAAGTGTAGAACGCTTCATATTGAGCGCAAAAGCCAGATCGTCCTGCGTGCGCCCGCGCCTTTTTCGAAGAAATTTGATGTTGCTGCTAAAGAAAGTCATAAGCCAAGGTTTGTTCTAAACAAGAATTTGTTCGGTGCTTTGGATGCTGCGAACGCTTGAAAAAAGCAACATCTCACAAATAAAAAGCAGAAAACTCTTGCAATTATTTTTAAAATGATTAAATTAACAACCTGAATGATGATTAAAAACACGTCAAAGATACGGCTTTTGAATAAAATGTCAAGTATTTAGTCGTTTATTTTAATAATTTTGAATATGAAGCGTTTAATTGAGATTGAGCAGGCCGACGATAGGACAATCGTACATATGGATCTGGATACTTTTTTTGTGTCGGTAGAGCGGCTTGTCAACCCCTTGTTGGAAGGCAGGCCGGTGATTGTTGGCGGCTTGTCGGATAGGGGGGTGGTGGCCGGTTGCAGCTACGAAGCCCGTCAGTTTGGCGTTCATTCGGCTATGCCGATACGTCTTGCCCGTCAGCTGTGCAGCCATGCCGTATTCATTCGTGGCGACATGGAGCTTTATAGCCGCTATTCGCGTTTGGTAACGGAGATTATTGCCGATTCGGCGCCTTTATACGAAAAGGCTTCCATTGATGAGCATTATCTCGATCTGACGGGGATGGATCGCTTTTTTGGTTGTTATAAGTGGGCGCACGAGTTGCGAAGCCAGATCATACGGCATACGGGCTTGCCCATTTCTTTTGGTTTGTCGGCCAATAAAACGGTGTGCAAAATTGCTACCGGCCAGGCCAAACCTAATGGCGAGCTGCAGGTTTCGCCTCCGGATATTCGGTCTTTTCTCGATCCGCTGTCTATTCGCAAAATTCCGATGGTTGGCGAGCTTGGCTACAAGCTCTTACGTTCGATGGGAATAGCTACTATTGGCACACTTAGGCAGTTGCCGCCAACGATGATAGAGCAGGTGATGGGTAAAAATGGGCTGCTTATCTGGCGCAAGGCCAACGGCATTGACCCAAGTCCGGTGCAGCCTTATACCGAAAAAAAGTCGGTAGGCAGCGAGCATACCTTTGAGCAGGATACTACCGATATTTTGATGATGCGGCAGATGCTGTCGGCCATGGTGGAAAAGCTGGCTTTTGAAATGCGGACAAAAGAAAAGCTGGCGGGCTGTGTGACGGTGAAGATTCGTTATGCCAATTTTGATACGCATAGCCAGCAAAAACGTATTCCTTATACGGCTTTTGATCACCTGCTGGCGGATACGGTTTTGGATCTTTTCGAAAAGATTTATCGCCGAAGGATGCTCATCCGCTTGATTGGCGTGCGTTTTAGCGATTTGGTGAGCGGCTCTCAGCAGCTTAATATGTTTGAAGACACCCCCGAAATGGCCGGCCTTTATCAGGCTATGGATCGCATTAGAAGGCGTTTTGGGGCGGATGCTGTTGGCAGAGCCGGGGGGATGTCGAATGCAAAGGTTTGAAAATCAATGCGACACTATGCGCCGGCCCGATCATCTAAAGATTGATTCCGAAGAGATATCCTGCCGTTGCCGACAAAATCATTGCCAGTGAACCCCATACGACAATGCGGATTATGGCTTTCTTAATGCTTGCGCCTCCTGCCTTGGCCGAGATAGCCCCCAAGATGACGAGCGAAAGGATGGTAAATCCGTAAAGAAAATATTCTAAGTTTTCTAAAGGGGCAAAAACGGAAACCAATAGGGGCAAAATTCCGCCAGAGGTAAAAGCGGTTGCAGAGGTAAGGGCGGCCTGTATGGGTTTGGCGCGACTTATCTCGTTGATGCCCAACTCGTCGCGTATGTGTGTGCCTAAGGCGTCAAATTCGGTCATCTCTTTGGCTACCTGCAATGCGGTTTCTTTTTTTAACCCGCGCCGCTCATAAATTTCGGCCAGAATTTGCAGCTCAACCTCGGGCATTGCCTCTAACTCCTGACGTTCTCGCTCGATATCGGCTTTTTCAATGTCGGTTTGCGAGCTTACCGAAACATATTCGCCCGCTGCCATGGACAAGGCTCCTGCAACAAGCCCGGCAACTGCAGCCAGCAAAATGGGTTCTTTGGCGGCGCTGGCAGCTGCAACACCGATAGCGAGGCTCGAAATAGAAATAATTCCGTCGTTTGCACCCAAAACGGCTGCCCTCAGCCAGTTGCTCCGATGGATGTAGTGGTAGTCTAAATAGTTGTCAATCGTTAACATTTGTCGTATAGCGTTTTTGGTTTATTTTTTGTTTTATCGCCCGCCTTTTCTCAAAATGAGAGCGACGGCAACGCGCAGTATAAAACTCACAAAAATAGTTCGGATTCGTTTAAAATGTCGGGAAATAAAAAAAGCAGGACTGAAATCCTGCTTTTGGTCGGGGTGACTGGATTCGAACCAGCGGCCTCTTCGTCCCGAACGAAGCGCGCTACCGGGCTGCGCTACACCCCGAAATCCCTGCTTGCGGCAGGGGGTCGTTTTTCGGACTGCAAAAATAGGATTCTTTATTGAATCTGCAATTCATTTTTTCGTCCGAATTTTTTTTCTGTTTTGCAGAAAGCTTTGCCGGATTGAAGTGTTTTGCTGAATGATAAAGCGTTAGCCTTGCTTGCTTAGTGGTTTTTATCTCATTATTTTTCGGACATAATATTTATAATAAGCTGCAATATCTGATTTCCAAAGTTTTTGGCCCTTTGTTTGCCAATGCCTTTGATGGCAAGCAGTTCTTTTGCGGTGGTAGGCCTTTTAGCAGCAATTTCTCTCATGGTTTTTACCGGCAGTATTCGGTAAGGCTCGGTATATTCTTCTTCTGCCAGTTGGTCGCGCCAGTCTTTTAGCCGGAGATAAACCACGTCTTTTTTGTTTTTTCCCGAGGCTGCCGCCATTGCTCTTGCGGCCAGATGTGCCGATACGCTGAATCCTTTTTTGCTTTTTAACAGGCAGGCCAACGCAATTTCGAGCTCGTTTAGCAAAGAACTAAGGCTGTCTTGAAGCGCTTTTTTTGCAGTCTTATTGTCTGTTTCTATCTCAATATCAATATGTTGTATTATTTTTTCGATGAGAGGGGCAAAATAGGATGAGGCTTTTTGGATTCTTTCCTGCAAAGCTTCGTTCGATTCGATGTCGGTTTGTTTTTGCGCGAGTTGAAGTATTTGTTTCTGAAAACGGAGGCTAACGCTTAGCACATCGGCTTCGAAGCCGGATTGGATGTTTTGGAATTTTTCGAACGTTCCCGGCTCAAATGAAACGGTATTTTCTTTAAAAATTTTAAGGCTGTGTTGCAGGCCTCTTTTTATGCTTAGGAAGTTAAACATTTCGTTGACCAATTGCAGCTGAAATGCGTGTTTTGCTTCGCTGAGGCTTGCTTCATCGGGCTTGTCAATTTCGGCTTTTTGGATGAAACTCGTTAGGGTAGAATTGCTT
>CAYYDS010000034.1:0-16390 GCA_964470665.1 uncultured Lentimicrobiaceae bacterium | reverse complement strand
AAGGCGGTCGTTTTTTTATTCGACTTAAATGATTAACTTTGCGCCAAAATAGTCGGTCAGCTGTTTAAAAGTTTCATCAAAATTTGCATTGTGATGGTCGAGCTGATTTACAAAAAACACAACCGGAGTTTTGGTTTTATCGGCTTGTTTCCAGGCGTTTTCGGTTGTTGCTTCTACACCGCTTTGTCCGTTTACCGTAAAAATTGCTGTGTCGGCTACGCTAAGGGCCGAAAGAATTTCGCCGGTATAATCGCTAAAACCCGGCGTGTCGAGAATATTGATCTTCTTGCCATCATATAGGGTGTACATCAAGCTGGTATTCACCGAGATCTGACGTTCGGTTTCGATTGGACGATAATCCGAAACGGTATTTTTATCGTCAACGCTTCCTTTGCGGTTGATTACCTTCCCTTCGAAAAGGAGGTTTTCGGCCAATGTGGTTTTTCCCGATTTTGCTGCGCCTATCAGGGCAATATTCCTGATCTCCTCTGTTTGGTAAATCTTCATATAAAACTCTGTTTATTAAATTTATGCTTTATTCATAAAGGGCGCAAAGTTAATCATTTAAGTCGAATAAAAAAACGACCGCCTTATTTAAAATGATGCTGAATAAGCCCTAAAAACAAGCGTTGGTAAGGTTTGTAGGCTAATGAACAAAGATAGCGGAATCAGATGTTTAGCAATGAATTTCGAATTGAGCTCCAACGCTGAGAATCCATTTTTGGTCCAATAACTTCCACAACATTGGCAGCCAGCAGCGAGCCTGCCTGCCCGGCGCGGCTTAAGCCTAAATCGTGAATGAGGCCGTAGAGGAAGCCGGCTGCAAAAAGATCGCCGGCTCCGGTGGTGTCAATGGCTTTGGCTGATATGGCATTAACCTGCACTTTTTCTTTGCCCAACTGGATGATCGAGCCTTTTACACCGGTTTTTACGACGGCTAATTGGCAAATGTCGGCCAATTGTTCAACAGCTTGAGCAGGTTCTTTTCCGGTAAAAGTGCGGGCTTCGTCTTCGTTTGCAAACACAATGTCAACATATTCTGCAAGCACTTCCTGAAGGAGTTTTTTGTTTTGCTCAACCACATTGAAACTGGCCAAATCTAGCACAATTTGTAAGCCTTGCTGCCTGGCCAGCCGAAATGCTTTTTTAAGAAGCGCTTCATTCTGAACCATATAGCCTTCGATATAAAAGAAGTTGTAACCCGAAAACAAACTCGCATCGAGGTGCTTATCGGTAAGCTCGAGCGCTGCGCCCAAATAGGTGGCAAAAGTTCTTTCGCCATCAGGGCTTATCAGAGCATTGGCAATGCCGCTGGGCGTATTGCTTTTGAAAAGGAGCGGCTTGATGCCGGTTTCTTCCATATCTTGTTGAAAAAACCGCCCGGTATCGTCGTCGCCAATGTGGCCAATAAATGCCGTTTCTACACCCAGCATGGCTAAGCCGTTGATGGTGTTGGCAGCCGATCCACCAGCCGCCCTCGATTTTGGCAGGGCCTGAGTGTGTTGATGAATCATGGCAGAAGTGTCGCCATCCACCAACTGCATGCTGCCTTTGGGGAGTCTTAGGTTTTGTAAAATCTCGTCGTTATGTACCAAAGTGAGTACATCTACCAAGGCATTGCCCATTCCCAGAACTTTCATCTTGCTATTAATTTGCAGCAAAAATAGTCAAAAACCAACGATTGAAATGAAGGTTTTTAGATGATTACTACCTTACGCATGTATTGACGTCCGTTTTTCAAAATGCTGACGATGTATACGCCTTTTGGCAAATGCGAAAGGTTGATGTTGCACTGATGGCCATCGTCCTTGCAGTTCTCAAATTGGGTACTAAGCACTTTTGCCGAACGCCCATCAAAAATGCTCACTTCGAGTTTGCCTTCGCTGCCGGTATTCAAAATGGCGAATTGTCCGGTTGACGTTGGGTTCGGAGCAAGTGTAAAGCGTTCTTCAATTCCGTGCTCTTCAATACCGATATAACAGTCGTCTTTTATGGTGAGGCCAACGCTGCCGCTTACTGCACACTCCTGTATCATTCCAATCACGGTGATGGTACGTGTGGTGCCGGCAAAATAGCTGTTGCCTTTGATCGTAACTTTTTGGGTGGTATGACCGGTTGACCAGTAATAGCTTTCGTATCCCGGGCCTGCATCTAACTCAATTTGTTGATGCGGACAGATGGCAATGTCATCGCCAAGAAAGATTTCTTCCGGAACAGTGATAACCGTAGTTACGAGGGTGTCGGCGCCAATGCATCCATAACTGTTCACATAGGTATAAACAACCGTATGACTTCCGGCTCCGGCCAGCGAAGGATAAAACCTGCCGTTTACAACACCTGTGCCTGAATAAGTGCCTCCGGCCGGTTGGCCATTGAGGATTGAAGGTGCCTCGTTGCTGCAATAGGAGCTCTGGAGGCCACTAAGGTTAACGATGGGCGCCGGTATTACATTCAGGATGAATTCGGTTGTGCTCATACATCCGAAGTTGCTGATTCCGACTACCGAATATTCTGTGGTTTGATTGGGTGTAACGGTGATACTCGAGCCTGTTTGCCCGGTTGACCACACATAGGTGTCTGCGCCACTTGCAGTAAGTACAACCGGCACGCCTCCACATTCGTTTTGATGCGAGGCCTGAATGCTAAGCGCTGGCATCGGCTCTACAAAAACGGTTACCTGATCGCTAACCGAACAACTCAGGTTGCCCTCGTTGTAAACAATGGCATAATAGGTTTTGGTTTCCATTGCATCAACAACAAAGGTATAGCCTTGCGCTAATATGCCGCTGTCGTCGCTCCAAATGCAATAAGAGCCCCCCGTTGCTTTCAGGCTAACGGTGCTTCCTTCGCAAACCGTTGTATCGTTGCTGATTGTCATCTCAGGCAGGGGCTCAACATGGATAAAGACACTGTCCGATGCATGGCAACCCGAACTGCTAATCATCTCCACATTAAACCAAGCGCTCTGATAGAAGGTTTTGTCGAAATAATAAACAGGTTCGTTGCCAACAGGCTGATTTACTGTATGATCCCATATTATGAAATCAATATCAAGGCCGCTGTTTTCAGCTGCGGCAAAGGTTATGGGGCTGCCTTCGCAAACTATGCTCGAGCCATCGGCAATAAAGAGTTCAACTTCGGGCAGAGGATTTACCGTAATGGCAATGGTATCATACGAAACACAGTTATCCGCGCTGATTACCTGTGCCCAGTATTCCTTTAATCCGGCTGTAGTTGGGAAAACAGTTCTTACGGGATTTACATAACCATCCCACCATTTGAATTCTGCTGCATTTGTTGTAACGGCTGTTAACGTTACCGGATTGCCAAGGCAGATGTCGGTTTGTGAAGCCGAAATTTCTACGTTTGGCATAATCAGCGCTATGGCAAGCACCTCGTCGCTGGCCACGCATCCGTTTACGGTATTCATATCGAGCCTAATCAGCGTTTGCCCGACAACCGTGTATTCAAATTCGGGGGTGTTAACTCCGGTTGATGCGCCGTTTACAAACCACTCATAGGTATATCCGGCGCCAAGCGGGCCTTGCAAAAGGATGCTGCTTCCTTCGCAGGCATAAATAGTTTCGCCAAGTTCAATATCCGGTGTATCAAACACTTCGATCACGATCGAATCAAAACTCGAACATGAATACGCATTGGTTGTAGTAAGGGTTACGATAACCGTTTCTTCTGCTTCAAATTCCAAAATAGGTTCGGTTGATACAACTAAACCGTTTATAGCCCATTGATAGGTATAGCCCGGCAATTCGGGGGTTTCTAAAAACATGGTATTGCCTTGGCAAATGCTTGTTCCCATGGGGGTTAGCAAAATTGTTTGCGGCGCGCTGTGAACCGAAATATAGGCCGTGTCGTATGAGATACATCCTATGCTGTTCATTCCTTGTGCCCAATAAACATAGGTTGAATCGGGGGTTGTCGGGAATATGGTACGGCTTGCGAGGTTGCCGGCCAAACCATCCCACCAGGCAAACGAAACAATATTTTGCGGAATGATAGTGAGGGTAAATGATTCGCCGAAACAAATATCAAGGCTGTCGGGTGTTAGGATGATGCCGGGCGCATTATGCATAAATACCGTCAATGAGTCGCTTCCAAAACAGCCGTTTTCATCGGTTACTTCCAGTTTAACTTGCGATTCGCTGAGTATTTGGAAGGTTAATCTGCTGTTGTTGAAGCCTGCCGGGATTCCATTCACATACCATTGATACTGATAACCATCATTGATGGACCCTTCAACAGTTACTTGGCTGTATTGGCAGAAGGTGTTGGCAACGCCTTGAACGGCAATGTGAATATCCGGGGGATTATTCACCTGCACATAGACAGTGTCGCGGCTTTTACATCCGAAACCATTAACAGCCTCGGCCCAATATGCATAGGTAGAATCGCCCGCTTGCGGCTTAAAGCTTCGCGTGCTCACGTTCGTTCCCAAGCCATCCCACCAGATAAACGAACTGCCGTTGGTGGTGAGCGATAGTGTAGCCGTTTGGCCTAAACATAACTCGCTGTATTCCGGCGAAAGCGTAATGACAGGCGATGGGCGTTGGGTAATATAGAGCGAATCAATGGCCGAACAGCCTTCTGCTGAAATTACCAGAAGTTTTATTTGCGCATTTTCGGTCAAAGTAAAAGTATAGGTGGTATCAATCGAAACAATTTCATTGTTGTTGTACCAGATATAGGAATAGCCGGGGTGAGCAGGGGTGTTGAAAGTGTGCGTATAGCCAAAGCACGATAGGATGTCGGGGCCCAGGTTAATTTCTGGTTTGTCGAGCACATAAATTGTCATCATAGCTGTATCCTGACAGCCGTATTCATTGGTGAGCCTGAGCGTTAGGGTGGTAGTCTGCAGCGCATCAAAAGTAAAGGTAGTGGCTTCGCCAACAAGAGTATTGCCGATAAACCACTCGCTGGTTGTTTCTTCGCCGCCATTGCCAATAAGGGTAACGCCGGTGCCTTCGCAAACTGTGGTATGCCCAACGGCCTGGATGGCTGCTACCGGCAAACTATGAACGTTTACAATGGTGGTGTCGCGGCTTACACAGCCAAAGCTGTTGATGCCTTCGGCCCAATAAACATAAGTGCCGGCAGCATTGGGGCTGAAACTACGTTGTTTCAAATGGCCCGAAAGCCCGTCGAACCATGAGAATGAGTTGATATTCTGATTGTCAATTGTTAAGGTGTAGCTTTCGCCCAGGCATACGTCGAGGCTGTCGGGTTTAAGTATAATTCCCGGCGTAAGATGTGAAATGATGGCGATTTGATTTTGATTTTCACAACCATTGATATCTGTAATAAAGAGCTTTACGTTTACATCTTTTGTTACAGTGAAACTGTATTGATAAGTGTTAGTGCCAACCGGCTGATCGTCCACATACCATTGATAGTGGTATCCCGAGACTTGTGGTCCGATAACAGTTGCAACACTATTGAAACATACTAAGTTTGAACCTCCTGCGACGCTCAGCGGCACTTCCGGAACAGGGTTGATACGCACAGAAACGCTGTCGCGGGCAGTACATTTTAAACCATTAATGGCTTCGGCCCAGAATATTAGGGTAGTGTCGCTTTCAGATGGAGCGTATTGGCGCTGCGTATAACCGGTAAAGCCGTCCCACCAAATGTGCGAAGATGCGTTTTGAGTTTCCGCGGATAAAGTTATGGTATCGCCAAAACAAATGGAATTATAATCGGCAGAAACTGTGATAAGTGGTGATTCGAGGACTGTTACATTAATTTCATCAGAAGTGGTGCAGTTTCCAACCTTGGCTTCTAAGCGTACAACCACGGATTCGGTAACCACAAAATGATAGGTATGACCCGAATTATTTACTTGAGTTCCGTTTACAAACCACTTATAGGTGTAATTTTCGTTGTTGGGGCCAACCAAATCGAGGCTGTGATTTCGGCACACGGCCCTGTTTCCGCCAAGATCGACAATAGGGGCTTCTTCTACATTGATGGTAATTTCATCAGTAGAAACGCAGCCGTTTTGGTTTGTAACTTTTAATACCACTGTTTTGGTTTGCAGGCTGTTGAACAGATAGCTTGCTCCGTTACCAACCGAGTCGCCTGCAATCAACCATTTGTATTGATGTCCGGGAAGGGTGCTTGTGCTTAGCGTAACGGATTGCCCCTGGCAGATAGTGGTCATTTGCGGCGGGTTGATCTGCGCAATGGGGAGCGCATGTACTTTAACAATGGTGGTGTCGCGGCTTATACAGCCAAAGCTGTTGATGCCTTCGGCCCAATACGGGAAGGTTCCAACGCCTAAAGGAGTAGTTTCGAAACTGCGCTGCAACATGTTTTGCATAAGCCCGTCGAACCAAGCATAAGAAGTAACGTTCTGGTTGTTGATTTTTAGTGTGAAGCTTTGGCCAAGGCAAACCGACACGGTGTCAGGCGCGAGTATCACGCCCGGAAGATCAATTACCTGAAGCTGTATGGGCGTTGAGGTATTTTTGCAGCCGTAACTGTCAGTTACCGTCAATTTTACCTCGGCATTGGCTGTCATCGGAAAAGTAAATTGTGAACTGTTCGTTCCGGCAAGGGCATTGTTCAAGTACCATTGATATTGATAGCCTTGTGCCTGCGGGCCGTTTACGGTGGCCTGCGTATTGATGCAAACATTGTTATTGCCTCCGGCAGGTTGAATTGCAACCTCAGGCAAACTGCGCACGAGCACTTCAACGCTGTCGCGGGCAGTGCAACCCAACGCATTGATGGCTTCGGCCCAAAAGACATAAGTTGAATCGCCTACAGCGCCGGAGTATGTCCTGTTGGTGATGCCCGTTACATTATCCCACCAATTAAAACCGCTTGCATTTGAGGTGGTTAGGTTGAGCAAGATGTTTTCGCCTTCGCAAACTGCCGTTGCATTGGCCGTAAGGCTGATGCCGGGTATGGCTTTTGATGTAATCGTTATTTCGTCGGAAACAGTGCAGCCTACAGAAGAGGTTACCTCAAGACGCAGCAGGTTATTGCCGGCTTGAACAATAAAATCAATGTTTCTGTTGGTTGAAAACGGAGTTGATTCATTGTTGAGATACCACGCATAAGTATATCCTGTGCCTATGGGGCCGCTCAACGGAAGGGGGTAGCCTTGACAAACCTGAAGATCGGGGCCAAGATTAACCACCGGCGCAGGTTTTGTGGTAATGTTTATAAAATGCGACCCGGAACAGCCTACCACAGTGTCGTTTACAATTAATTTGACAGTAGAATTCTGATTAAAACTCCGTTTAAAGGTTTGTTGGGTTGCATTGAGGATGGCAAGGCCGTCCACATACCATTGGTATTTGTAGGTTGTTGCTGTTGGCCCGCTAAAGGTTACTTCGCTGCCCGTACAAACGATGTTTCCGTTGTTGGAGGCGTTTATTGTAAAGGCTAAGGTGTCGCGTACAAGAATGTGCAGCGTATCGCGCTGAATACAACCGGTTGAGTTGATTGCTTCGGCCCACACAAGGCTGTCTTGCGTTGGAATAAAACCGCGCGTAAGTACATTGCCCTGCAGGCCGTCGCCCCAGGCAAAATAAACCGGCGGTGCACTCGGAGAGCTTAGGGTGATAAAGGTTTGACTGCCTTTGCACAATTCCGTTTTCGTAGCATTCATCACTAATACCGGCGGCTGAATGGGGTTCATTGTAATGGAATCCGATTGGTAGCAGTGTGTAGTGTTGTGGGTTGCCCTAACTTTGATTTTGATGGGTTGGTCGCCGTTTATTGTGTAGCGCAGCGAATCAGCGGTTGCACCTTGTATCGCAACTCCGTTGGCAAACCATTCGTATGAGAAATTGGCATTTTTTGTTGCCTTAAATGTTTTTGTTGCTCCGGCACAAGCATTGCTTCCGCCGGCAACACTAAGCTGCACTTCCGGTTTGGTTAGCACATTGATGGTGATGGAAGTGGTGTCAATACAACCGGCTAAGTTGGTTGCGGTTGCCTTGTACGTATGCGATCCGCTTGGCGGAAACAGGGTGACGGGGTTTACATTTGTTGTATCGGGGTTAATCCATTTCCAAACCGAGCCTTCCTGGCCGGTAAGCTTGAGTCGCAGAGGTTCTTCAACACAAATCGGATTGTTGTTTGGTGTGATAACCAAATGCGGCTTAGCCGAAACGCTCACTTTTATCGGCTTTATCTGGCTGCAGCCACTTACGGCTTCGCCTTTTATAAAATATTTGCCGTTTGTGGCTGCCTGTGGCGTTGCGTAAACTTGTGTTGCTAATGTATCCGTCCAATAAGTAAATGTTAAACCCGCGGAGCTTCCATTTGTGATGGCCGGTAAAGTAAGGTTGATTGTGGCCGGCTCACATACCCTGGCCGGTTCGTTTATCACAAGAGTAGGCAGCGGATTAACCGTAATCGTAGCTGTTGTAGAGGCTACAATGGCACAGCCGCCACTCTGAACAAGCGCCCTGAAATAGGTAGTGGTGTAGAGTGGTTTCGATAAAAATGAGGTGGCGGTATATAGCGTATCAACCCAGTTGGTGAGGTCGGTGGAATATTGCCATTTGAGGATGTTGCCCACATATCCGTTGAGGATAAGGCCGCCGCTTGTTGAACCGGCACAAACGGTTTTTGTACCGGTTAGTGTTCCGCCAACGGAGGCCGGAGCTTTAATTACGCTGATCTCATTTTGATTTGAGCAGCCTGTTAAACTATTTGTCTCAACAACCCTAACTGTTCCTGAGCCAACAGTGGTCCAGCTCACTTCGATCTCGTGCGTGCCTTGTCCGTTTACAATTGAGCCGCCTATAACGGTCCAGGCATAAGTGCGGTCGAGTTCGGGTGTTACAGTATATATGGCGTTGGTTGGTAATCCGCAAATGCCAAGCGGCCCAATGATGTTAGGCGTGGGTAGCGGATCTACCGCATTTACAATGCCCATTGAGGTAGCCGAACAACCCGTGGCCGATGTAACGATTACTTTCACAACGTCGCCATTTACAAGCGAGTTTGTAATAAATTGAGGGCCGCTACCGGTTTGTTTTGGCACATCGTTTACCAAAAAAGTAAAATCAGTTCCCCCACCGGCAGTAAATGTAACACTGGTTCCGGCACAATAGGGGTTCGCGCCCATAGAGCTGGTCAAGGTTGGCACCGGAAGCGGGTTCACCGTAATGGATCCGTTGGCACTGCTTGCCCCACAAGCGCCCGTGAGCGTTACGGTATAATTGAAGTTGCCGGATGCGGTAGGCATTCCGCTAATCGTTACTAAATTGTCGTTGTAGGTTCCCGTGATGCCAGGCGGTAGGCCCGAAAAAGTAGCTCCACTTGCATGGGTGGTAGCATAGGTGATGGTGGGTGCAAGCGATGCATTCAGGCAGAGGGTTTGGATGTTTGTGCCTGTACCCGAAGTTAGTGTTATCGTACTGCTTTGATTTATAGTAATATAGCTATTTCTTGTTTTGGTGTTTTCTATTAAACCATCGCGGAGGGTGAGTTTAACATTTTTCGAGCCAATGGTGTTGTAAACAACAGAATGGGGGCCCTTGCCATTAGCAGTTGCGGGGTTTGCGCCAGCTCCAAAATCCCATTCGTAGGTTGTGCTTCCGGTTACTCCGGTAGAGGCATCAGTGAAAACCACCGTGCCGCCAATACAAGTTGTGAGGGGATTAGCTGTGAAATCGGCGCTCTGGCCAAGGGCATGCTGTTGGCCTGCTACAAGACTTAGTGTGGTAACCGAAATGACAATTAAAAAGCGGTATAGTAATTTCATGGTTTAGTTCCTCCGGTATTTTTGTTCGTACATCTGCTGATATTCATCCAACATATAGCGTTTGTTTTTTTGTCTGTTTGTTTTGGATTGTTTTGGGCTGTCATTGGCTTTTAGATATTGCCCAAAACGGAATCCCAAAGTAATTTCGTGCGATCCGCCTCCGTATTGGTGGATGCCGCCAATTCCTACTTCATAGGAATAATGAAAGTTCATGCTGTTGAAAAGCTCTGCCCCAACACCAACTGCCACAACTTGGCTGTTGCGATAGAGGGCGCTTAACCAAAATTTTTCGGCATAATCAAGCATTACCGAAACATCTACTATGGTTGGCGTATTGCTTGTGCGACGGGCAACGAGCATGGGTTTGAGTACCCAGTCGGTTCCAAGGCTAAAGCGGTTGGCAGCATGAAACAGAAACTCCTGTTCAAATGCAAACCGTCCTTGGCTCAGTTTGCTATAGGCATCTTTGGTGCGAAAAAGTGTAGGCATCCCTATTCCGGCTTCAAAAGTAGTGTTGTAATATACCAAGCCAAAACCTCCATTAAAATCGGTGCCGTTTAGGCTGCTAAAGTTTCTAAATAGCGGATCGTTCAGGTCGCCGGTGATGTTGCCCGTCTGTATGGTATTTTGATAACCACTGCCCCAGATGCCAAAATGAAGCGATTGGTTGTCGGCCATTTCCATGCGGTAGGTCAAACTAATGGATGCTTTGATGCGTTCCAAAATATCCACTTTGTCCATAAAGGCTTCGGCGCCTAAAAATAAATTGCCGCCCACATGAAAATGAGTGTTGAAACGCATGGTTTCGGGGCTAAATTTTCCAAAATCAAGCCAATCTTTCCGGTAATTGAAAAAGAAAGCTGCTTTTTCGTGGCTTCCGGCAGCGGCAGGGCTTAGCGAGTAGGGGTTCACAAGATAATGATCAGTCATGGGAAACTGTTGCGCCCATGTGTTTTGTGCAAAGCACAAACTGATTGCTGCGATTAGAAATAAACGAAACTTTTTCATCATCTCAACAGGGTAATAGATCCTTTAAAAATTTCGCCTCCAGCACCTTCCACAATGTAAAAATAAGAGCCCTCGGGAAGTGGGTTGTTGTTGTATTCTCCTTTCCAGTCGTTTTTGTAATCATCCGAATGAAATACTTGCAAGCCTGAACGGGAGTAGATGGTAACCTTTACAGGTTTTAAACTGTTGAGCATGGGCACGATCCAGGTATCATTATATCCGTCGCCATTTGGAGTTAGGATGTTAGAGATAACCAAACTGGGATCGTAAGGAAATTCGCTTTTCACCACACCCAGTTTTACCGGAAGGCTGGTGCATCCCCGGTAGTAAGCTACAGCAGAATAGGTGCCCTGAACGGTAATGTTAAAAAATTCGTTTCGAACCGTGCCGTTCCAAATTACATAATCAAAGGTGCCACCGGCTTTTAGTCGGATAGTTTCGTTTTTATATAAGGTAAGCGGAAGCTTTTCGATGGGCGAACCATCATCAAAAGTAATCTGTAACGATGGCCGTGGTGCAATAACAACGGTTTTCGTTTTTCTGGCCACACATCCTGTTGTAGAACCCACATTGAGTGTAACGGGATATGATTTTGACTGATTGTAAGTGGTTTTAGGGTTTTGCTCATTGGAGGTGTTTCCATTGCCAAAATTCCACGACCAACTTTCAATTTCGCCCACAGCCATGATGGCTTTGCCTTCAAAACTTACCTCTTGATCAATACAGCCGTTCGAAACGCTGAAATCGGGTTGCGGAATGTCGCCAACCTTAACCGGAAGGTAAACGCTGTAAGGGTCTTCGCTATATAGGGTAGTTACCTTTATGCCCACTAACCATTCGCCCGGTTGTGCAAAACGGTGTGCGGCATGAATTCCTGTTGCATCGTCATATTCCAGATCGCCATCGAGGTCCCACTCTATTTTTTCAATGGGATCGTTTGAGATAACTTTCGCTTCGAAAAATGTGGAGTCGCCAATACAGGTTTTTGTATAGGTAAAAGATGGCGTAGTCGTATAGCTGACAAAAATCACGGACTGAGCCTGCGAACTGCATCCAAACGCATTGGTGCCCGTTACGGTGTAAATGGTGCGAGGCATTGTGGGCGAAACAAAGTTGTTTGACCCGGTATGCCCGTCCGACCAAAGATAAGATTGTGCTCCCGATGCAATAAGCAGCACAGCTTCGCCCGGCAAAAGTGTCGCGATTTCCGGCTGCACCATAACAGATGGCCGCGGATGCACCGTAATTTTTACCGTATCGCGCTCGGTAGTGCCCTGAAATGTGGTGATTCTTGCCCAATATTCGTTGGATGCGGAGGCAATAATCTGAATGCTGCGCGATGTTGCACCCGTGCTCCAAAGGTATGACAATGCCAGTGGAGCCTCTAAATGAATGGTGTCGCCGGCGCAAGCCATTCGATCAGGGCCCAGAAACCCATCAGCCAAAGGCTTGTTAATCTGAGTGATATCAATAGGGCTTGTGCTTGCATTTGCCGAAGAGGCTTCGCCCGGTAAAGGCAATGCAGCAATCAGCAAACCGAGGAAAACCGCCATCAGATGGGATAAAGAATTCATACCTTGGTTTTCAATTGGTAATTAACGGGTAAAAATACATTGTCTTTGTGTATTCTCAAAATTCAATTTTACAAAAAAATGATCTTTTTGAAAAAAACTGTATTATTTTACCAAATTCGGGGCCAAGGCCGGCTTCAGAATCGCTCAAAAAGAAAAAATTCATTGGGCATTTAGCGCTTTTATCCCGAAATAATGCCGTGATAGTATGCCGCTAATCGCTTTTTTTTGAATTGTTAAACAACGAACCCGATTCAGCCTGTTTTTTGAGAATTAAGGCGTAAAAATACGCGACCCATACAAAGTTTAATCAAAAATAGAATGGGTTTGCTCCGGAAAAGCGCTGCCGACTTATTCAATAACAATCTGACGGGTAAAACGACCATTGTCATGAATCATCAGCAAGGTGTAAAGCCCTGATATTTTGTTCGACACATTAAGTTGCAAGGTTTCGGCAGCCTTGTAAAATTGATTGTTTTTTTCTTGCCAGATCATTTGCCCTTTCGTGTCGTACCATTGCAATATGAGCCCGTTTACTGCCTCATTAAACCTAATGTTGATGATTCCTTTAGCCGGATTAGGGTAAATGTCGGCCAATTGATCGGTTTTCGCGTTTTCGTTTATGCCGGTATAACAGTCATCGCGCACCGTAACCAAAACCCGGCCTGTGGCAACACAACCTTCGGTGCCGGCAGCCACGCTGATTATCTTTGTGGTTCCGGCCGGGATAGTGGCGCCCGAAACGCTAATCTGGCTTGTGTTTTGGCCGGTTGACCAGAAGTAGTATTCAAACCCGGATCCTGCATCGAAAGTAACCGATTCGTGAGGGCAAATCAGTTGGTCAGCGCCCAGATTGATGGTTTGATCAAAATCAATCACCCGAACCATTAGCGAGTCTTTTCCGGTGCAGCCATCTGTATTGGTTAACTGGTAATAGAGGCTGTGGTATCCTGCCCCTGCTTGCTGCGGATCGAAGATATTGCCATTTATCAGCGGCCCAATAAACGATCCGCCGGCAGGCAAACCGATAAGGCTATCCGGAGGGTCGTTGGGGCAATACACAGGAAGTAAGCCGCTAAGGCTTACAATGGGTATGGGGCGAACAGTGATGCTTGCCGTAGCCGCGCTGCTGCACCCGGCCAGATTGGTGCCTGTTACCGAAAAAACTTGATTTGTTTCGGGTGTTACGCTTATAACAGCTCCTGTCATCCCGTTGTTCCAAACATAGCTGTTGGCTCCACTGGCGGCAAGGGTTACCTCGCTTCCCTTGCAAATGTCGGCAGAGGCGGGTTGAATAACAACGAGCGGCCTGGGGTTAACAACAACAAAAATCGAGTCTTTGCTTTGGCACTGTGTAGGCATCGCGCCGGTTACAAGAGCCTTATACCAATTACTTGTTGTAGGGTTTATTTCAATAGAATAAGAGCTGCCAATAAGCTGATTTCCAATATACCAACTGCACGATTGCCCGCCCGAAGCAGTGAGTATGGCGCTTTCGCCTTCGCACAGAGCCGATGGCCCTGTGATGGTAATAATCGGAGGCGCCACTGCTTCAACCGAGATACTTTTAAAAGTTGTGCAGCCTCCGCTGCCAATGCCTTCAACCGTGATAGTTTGAGTTTGATTGATCAGAAAAGACTGGCTGACAGCGCTTTGTCCGGCAACAGGCTCAATAAGGGTTCCGTTCCAGATTAAGGTGTCAACCGTATGAGGCGGCGGAAAAGTTACTACGATAGTAACGTAAGTTCCGGCGCAAACTTGCTGCACATTTCCTTCGGTTGTCAGATTAAAAACGGGAACAGGATGAACGCTTATCACACAGGTGTCGGCCGATGAGCAGCCATATCCGTTGGTTGCCTTTAACCAGCAATAGGTAGTGCCTGCTTCGGCGGCGTAGAACAAATAACTGCTATTGGTACTGCCGTCGAACCATTCATAATTTTCGGCAAACATAGCCGACCCTTGGATTTCAATGGATTGGCCTACACAAAGTGAAGCCTCATGCGGCACAACCTGAACAAAAGGTTTGTCGCGCAGGATGATAACCAACGAATCGGCCGATGAGCAGCCATCAACATTCGTAACGGTTAATTTTATCCAAACGGTGTCGTTTGCAACCCATTGCAGGATTGAGCTTGTTTCGGGTAGAATGCTGTCGTTTACCCGCCATTCGTATAAAAAACCGGGGTTTTCCGGCCCCGAAATGCTGACGGTATCGCCCGGGCAGGCCGGAATATCGTCGCCAAGGTTAAAAACAGGCGCAAGGAGAAGGCTGATTAAAACGGTGTCGGCAGCTATACATCCGCTGCTGTCGGTTACTTCAACCCAAACATTAGCGGTTGTAAGCGGGCAATAAAGGATTGAAGAAGTGGTTTCGCCCGTGCTCCACAAATAGGTGCTGCCCTCAGCTTCGTCAACACTTAGGGTGATGCAGTTGTTTTCGCAAACTCCGAGGTCGGGGCCAAGATCAACCGTGCAGCTGTCGGCCAGAGTTGCCAAAGATGGATGTGGGTTTGAAAAATTCCTTTCAGCGAAAAACAGATCGTCAAATTTTGCGGTTTCATGCCGTTCAAATCCATGAGATGAAAAATGATCGTTCGGCTTTTGAGCTGCATAAACAGAAGTGAAAATAAACAGCAAAAAAGTGATCAAAACATAGAATGGTCGTGTATTCGGCATTTTAATTCTCAGCGTTTTTCATATGGGGCATAGCCAATAGGCTTGAGGGGCATCAATTTTGTGTTCTTTTTCGTTGCGGGATCAGCACAGTTGCTATTGGTTTTTTGTTTGTTTATTCCTTCAAAATATTTGTTGTCGCGTATGTCGTAACGTTCGCTGGCTGGGCGCGATTTAACCTTTTCTTTTCGGTTTTTCTTTGCCGGTTTGGTAAAACCGATGGTTATTTCGTGTGTATTGCCTGCATAGCGATGAATGCCTCCTGCACCAACCTCAAAGGTATAATTTAAAACCATTCCGTCGAAAAGGCGACCTCCGGCAGAAAATCCAAATAGCGAGGTGCTTCTGAACAAGGCCCCGATCCACAAATGTTTGTCATAAACAAAAGTGCCCGAAAGGTCGAAATATGCGGGCATATTCACCGGTTTTCTGATCATAATGCCCGGGCGTAAATCCCAAAGAGGATGAATGGGGTAGCTATTGGTTAAATATAGATTAAGGTCTCTTTCAAATGCAAATTTTGCGGTATCAATGGGAAAGTTGTATTGGTTTCTTGTTCTGAAAAGCACAGGCATCCCAAAGCCAATGTGCAGATCGCGCTTGCTATATGCGATTCCAAAACCCGATCCGAAGTTGGAACTGAAAAGGCGGTTTACGTCTTTAAATACCGGGTCGTTATAGTCAATATTGGATTGGTCGAGCCGGATCACGTTTTGGTAAAAATGCCCCCACAGTCCGAAGCTAAGGAGTTGCTCTTCGGCTACTTCAACGTGAATTGTATAGCTCAGGCCGGCACGCAGGCGATAAAAGATATCGGCAAAATCGGCCAACACATCGGCTCCCAACTGCATTTTTGGGCTAAGTGTGAAATCGCCGTTAAGGGCAAGCGTTAGGGGGCTTCCTTCGATGTCCGTCCAGTCGCGGCGATAATTCATAAACAATTCCGATTGGTTGGCAATGCCGGCAAAGGCCGGATTCAACGAAGCAGGATTCACAATGTAGTTCGACGTTACGGGGAGCTGTTGCGCCTTAAGTGAAAAAAGGCCGGCCAACAAAAATAATGGGATGAATAACAGCTTTCTCATTACCTGATAATGCTTAATGGTCCTTTAAAAACACGGCCATCTTTGGCCTGAATCACGTAGTAATAGGTGCCTTCGGGCAAGGGGTTTCCCTGATAATACCCATTCCATTTATTGTCATAATCGTTGTTCTGATAAACGAGTGCCCCTGCCCTGGTATAAATCGCCACTCTCGCGGGCGCAAGGCGGGCCAAATCTATCACCCAATAATCGTTGTAGCCATCGTTGTTGGGTGTAAAGAGGTTCATGATGCCCTCAATATCGGGTTCGCCGGGGCTATTGCCTTTGGTTACGTTAAAATGCCGGCGGGC
>CAYYDS010000033.1:7434-16562 GCA_964470665.1 uncultured Lentimicrobiaceae bacterium | reverse complement strand
ATATCCAAAATATATTGCAAATAGTTTAAACCGAAAAGCAAAATCCGAAGGCGAAGCGCTGTTCATCAGGGCTTTGATGTATAATTACCTGGTTCCTTTCTACGGAAATCTGCCCCTGCGATTGCTTCCAACCCTCGACCTTTCGACCATTGATTTTGTTCCCTCTTCCAAAACAGAGGTTTATCAACAAATAATCAGCGATCTTGAGCGGGCCGTAATTTTACTTCCGGCCAGCAACACAAGCGGAAGAGCCAGCCAAAACAGCGCCAAAGGCCTTTTGGCAAGAGCCTATTTAGCGCAATATCATGCGAGCGGAAATGAGGCCTTTGCTACAAAGGCTATTCAGATGGCCACCGATTTGATTGCTGCTTCAAATGGGCTCGAAACCTCTTATGCACAGTTATTTAATCCGGCAGCTACGAGTGCCGAATCGCTTATGGAGATCAGTTTCGATGCGCAAAACTTCAACCGTTTGGCACAGTATTATTACTCGCGCGATCTCAACGGACGCTATGAAATAGCTCCTTCGGACAACCTCATTGCCGCTTTCGAACCAAACGATATCCGTAAAACGGTAAGCATTCGTTACGACGAAAAAAACAACCCTTATGGCGCCAAATACAACGATGTGGCCGGGGGGGTTGACAGGGTTTATGTGATACGTTTGGCTGAAATGTTTCTGATTCGCGCCGAAGCCTTAGCCTATACAAATGGCTCGCTAAACGAGATTAAAGCCGACATCAACACCATAAGAAACCGCGCTAATTTGCTGAACACCAACGCCAACGATATCCCTTCGCTGAAATTGGCCATCGAAAACGAACGCCGATTAGAATTTGCTTTCGAAGGACAACGTTGGGGCGATCTCGTGCGCACCGAAAGAGCCGAAACCGTTTTAGGAATCGAGAAAAACCACACCCTCTTTCCAATTCCGCTAAGCGAGATGCAAACAAACAAAAAAATGAAACAAAACAACGGCTATTGATTTAAACACTAAGTACCATGAAAAGAATTTTCCAAAAATTTGCGTTGATTTTACCCTTGATAATGACGTTTACAGCCTGTGAAAAATATGAGCTGGGCAACCCGCCTGCAAGCACGCAGGCAAATTTTACCTATACCCTGTCAAACAACGGAAACGCACCTTGCGAAATGACCATAACCAACACCTCGCTCAATGCGAAAAGTTATTCGTGGGATTTTGGCAACGGCTTAACATCAACCGAAAAAGATCCGGTAGTCACTTTTGATACCCCCGGAATATACAACGTGAAACTAAGCTGTGTTGGCGAAAACGATGTGCACTACAACACATTAGTCAAAACATTGGCTGTCAACATAAAAGACCCCTTAGCCGGACAGTCAAACGTGCTCTATTTTACCACGCGTACACCAACAGGCGGCGCCGTACATTTTGTTGTGTTGAATAACGAAGCCCCAATCATTCAAGATTTTGAAGAAGTTAGCCTATCGCGACCCTACGGAATCTTGGCCGATTCAGCTTCGCGAAAAGTTTTTGTGTCGGATTTAAACCTGGGGGTAATCTACAGCTTCGATGCCGATGGCAAAAACCCAAAACGCATCCTCGATGCCGCTGTTCCGGGCCAGGAAATTGTTGATTCGCCGCAAGCACTCATGGTAATTGGCGATAAACTTTATTGGGGACGACCGGGCGGCATCTATCGCTGCAACCTCGATGGCACAAATGCCGAAGTGTTTCTAAATACGGGCGACGTAAAACCCGAGTATCCCATTGATATGCAATACAATGCTGCCAATCAAAAAATTTATTTTGTAAACGACCGCACCGATTACAGCGGCGGATACTGGTCGGTTAACCTCGACGGATCGGGTCTGACCGAACACATTGCCGACATTGACGGAACCGCAATCGAAGTGAATATTAATGCCGGGAAAACCATTATGGCCATTTACGGATCATCGGATACGCCTGTTGCCGAGGACGGGATTTATGTTTGCAACCTCGACGGAACGGCGCTGACAAAAATTGGCGACTATGGCCCAAAAGCTACTTGGGGAGTGGCCATTGATCAAACGAACGAAAAACTCTTCTGGGGCTTTAAAAAATCAAATTCGGCCCCTGATGGAAAAATCGTCAGAGCCAATTTAGACGGATCTAATCCCGAAGACTGGGTTAGCGGCGTTAGCCCACACGGAATTTATGTGGGCTGGATTAAGCTTTAATACCCAACGTCCAAATGCAATAAAAAAAGGCAAGCCAAAAACGGCTTGCCTTTTTTGCGAAACAGAAAGCAAATCTTATTTTGTGATAAGCATTTTGTTGGATATCTGTTTTCCTTCAAAAACCAGGGTGTAATAATATAAGCCCGGAGCTAAATTGTTGGCATCAAAGTCGTGGCTATAAGTACCTTTAGACCGTACTTCATTTACTATAACAGCAATTTCGTTGCCAAGCTGGTCATAAACTTTCAGGCTAACTTTTCCATTCGAAGGAAGGTAATAACTGATCGAAGTTTGATTCCTGAAAGGGTTGGGTACGTTTTTGCCTAATTTCAGGCTGGTTGAATTGGCTTCGATAGAGCCAAGCCCGCTAATCAGATCGTATTTCTGCTGAGCTTCGGCCAGTGTGCTGATCAGCTCTTCTTTGGTGTCGGCCAAAGCCAGGGCATAATACACGTTTGCGCTTTCATTTGCATTGATGGTTTGAGCATTCTGCGAAGTAACGGCAACCAAACCTTCTTCAGAAACCGAAGCATAACTTGCCATCAGATCGCCCGAGGTCATCCAGCCCCAATAATTGGCATCGACCGAATAATCGATGAAATATTCAAATGCTTTAAACGAATAAAGATCGCCCGATAAGAGTTTTACGCCCATGTGTTTATTGGTGCCACGATGGAAATGAATAATCTTTTGGGCAGCCAAATTGGTGACTGTATCGGTTCCGTATGCCTGATTAAGCTCAGGTATAATGTCAAGACCGATATAGGCGTTCATTTCGGCAGTTTCAATGTTTTTCACATTGTATTTCAAAATCGTAAAGCTTCTGTTGGCCCAACCATAAGCATCGAGGGTAACTTCTACATTAGGCGGATTGCCCGAATCGGAATTGTCGAAAACACCATGAATCTGGAAATCGCCCCATGTAGCAGGGGTAACAAGCGCCGATGCTTCAACACTTCCTACGTCGTTGTTGTAGTCAAAAACAGTTGACGAAGATGTGCCCACCAAAACAGTTGCTCTTTGCAAGTGCCTTACGTCATCGCCCGGGGTGTACAACCGAATGCGCCCATATGCATTGACAATGATATCAAGGGTTCCGGTGTTGATTTCGGCCTGCCCG
This sequence comes from uncultured Lentimicrobiaceae bacterium, assembly GCA_964470665.1. GTDB lineage: Bacteria > Bacteroidota > Bacteroidia > Bacteroidales > F082 > JALNZU01. Next base: position 13,237 of record CAYYDS010000033.1, on the reverse strand, counting down.
AATAGCTGGATAGCGCTAATAAACAATACAATAACTGAGATGTAAATTTTTTTCATAAGAAATGATTTTAATGACTAATTGAATGCAGATTTTAGACAAAAATATAAGTTTTTGAATGGAATGTCAACAAAAACAGTTTAAGATCATTTTTTTAACAAAAAACTTCTCAACCTTTCTCGCCCCAAATCATTCGCCTAAAAACAGGCTTAAACAAGAAACTATGCTATTTTTGCCGTATGATAATCATTGACAAAACTATTGTTAGAGACGAACTGATACAGGCTCATTTTATATGCGACCTTCCGCGCTGCAAAGGCGAATGCTGTGTGGTGGGCGATGCCGGCGCACCCTTAGAGGAAGATGAAATTGGGGTTTTGGAAGACGAACTCGAAAACATAAAACCTTTTATGACAGCTGCGGGACTTCAGGCCGTTGAAGAACAGGGGGTTTACGACTTCGACGAACAGGCCAGGCTGGTAACGCCGCTTGTTAACGACCGCGAATGCGCTTTTGCTTGTTTTCATGAAAACGGAACGAGTTTCTGCGCCATCGAAAAAGCCTGGCTCAATGGCAAAACCACCTTTCGCAAACCTGTTAGCTGCCACCTTTATCCGGTGAGGCTGATCGAAAAAGACGGATTTACACACCTGAGCTACCACCAATGGAGCATTTGTGTGCCGGCCAAACGTAAAGGCGAAAAAGCAGGCCTACCCCTGTATAAATTTCTCAAAGAGGCCTTGGTACGCCGTTTTGGCGAGCAATGGTACGAACGCCTAGAGGCCGAAATAAAAAAGATCAGATAAAAGACGAGCTGTCGTTTTACAAAAACGAATCTTAGCTAAAGAGCACATCATCAATTACTTTTGGATAATATGCATACTCCAAAGCGTGTATCTTTTGGGCTAAACTTTCCGGCGTTTCAGCAGCATCAAGTTGTGTTTTGGCCTGAAAAATAATTGCACCTTCATCATAATTTGAATTAACAAAATGGATGGTGATGCCCGAATAGGCCTCCCGGGCGGCTACAACCGCCTCGTGAACACGCATTCCATACATTCCTTTTCCGCCATAAGAGGGCAGCAATGCCGGATGAATATTAATGATTTTATTTGGAAAAGCCTCAATCAAAGCAGTGGGCAGAAGCCACAAAAAACCCGCCAACACAATCAGGTTTGGCTGTAAGCGTTCTAACTTTTCGACCAACAAAGCCGAATGATAAAAGCTTTGCCGATCAATCATTTCCACGGCAATGCCCCTCCTGTTTGCACGGCCAATCACTCCTGCTCCGGGCTTGTTGCAAACAAGCATCACAATTGCTGCGCGCCCATCCTCGGCACACCATTCGGCAATACGTTCCATATTGGTGCCGCTTCCCGAAGCAAAAACCACTATTTTTTTCATCTTACAAAGGTAAAACTTTTGAAAAGCCTTGAACAAAAGCCCTTATCCCGGCGAGCGGAAATCTTTTACCTTTGCCAAAAACACCATTTGAGCATATGGCAGAACTCGACGAAATTTTAAGCGTAAACCGTAAAGCCCTAGAAATCAACCTCAACCCCTCCATCTTTGGAAGTTTCGCCGAGATTGGTGGCGGACAAGAAGTGGTTCGTTATTTTTTTCAAGCCGGAGGCGCTTCGGGCACGGTAGCCAAATCCATTTCGGCCTACGACAAGCGTTTTAGCGATGCCTTGTATTGCAAAGACAAGCCTTCGAAACGCTATGTTTCGCGCGATAGGCTCGAGCTTATGCTCGAAACAGAATACAACGAAATGACCGGTCTTTTGGCCGACACCCAAAAAGCTGAAACGCGATTTTTTGCCTTTGCCGATACCGTTTCTACTCTCAATTTTAAAAAAGACAACGTCAGTCACGGCTGGATGGGAGTAAAATTTCAGCTTACTCCACAGGCAGAGCCTAACCAGGTGATCATACACATCCGTTTGCTCGAAAACGATGCCATGCTTCAGCAAAATACGATTGGCATTCTTGGCGTAAACCTGCTCTACGCTTGCTTCTATCAGTGGCAGTGGCCAAACTCGTTTTTGCTCTCGCTTATGGATAATCTTTCGCCCGACCGCATTGCCATAACCATGATGCATATGAGCGGCCCCGAACTATCGTATGTAGATAACCGCCTTTTGGGCGTGCAATTGGTAAAAAACGGGATGACAAATGCCATTATGTTCGATCAGAACGGCAATGTGCAGGAACCAGACGATATGTTGTACAAAACCAACGTCCTCATTTTCAGAGGAAGCTTTCGGCCGGTTACCCATGTTAGTGTGGATATGCTGAAATCGAGCTTCACCCTTTTCGAAAAAGATGAAGATTACGACCTTTTCAACACTTTATCGCTTTGTGAGATAACCCTCAACAATCTACTTCAGGAAGGCAGTTTCGACGAGCGCGACTTTCTTGACCGGGTAGATGTGCTCAACGAAATGGGCCAGAATGTGATGGTGTCCAACTTCAGGGAGTTTTACAAGGTAGTGAGCTATCTGTCGCAGTTTCGAATCAACAAATTCAGATTGGTTATCGGAATCGAAACCTTTGTAAAAGTGATGCAGCCAAAATATTACAGCAATCTCAAGGGTGGCATCATCGAGGCAATTGGACACCTCTTTCCCGAAAACGTTAAAGTGTATGTTTATCCGGCTTTTGACGATGCGAGCGGCAACCTTCTAACGCTTAGCCAACTTAGCTTTCCGCCCGAAACCACCTATCTGTTTTCGCATTTGGTAGCCAACCGTAAAATTTTGGATATTCCGGGCGGCAATCCTGCCATTTTGCGAATTTATTCGCACGAAGTGCTCGAAAAAATTCGTTCTCAACAGCCCGGCTGGGAAAACGACGTGCCGCCTTTCGTAGCCCAGCGCATCAAAGAAAAACAGCTGTTCGGGTACCAAAAGCCCGAAAAATAGCACCAGAGATTACTTTGTGAGTTGGGCAGAAAGTCTTCAGCCTTTCAGCTTAAACTCATGAAGCGGGATGTAAAGCGGCCCTTCTTTGCGCAAAATGCTTTCGAAAAGGATAAGCCGATTTACTTCGACCTCCTGAATGGCTTGGGGGGCAATGCCTTTAATCACCTCTTGAAAATAAGCTTTGTTGGTCAAGCCTTTAATGCGCCCCAGCGTAAGATGCGGCACAAAATTTTGCCGGTCGCGCGCAAAACCGGCCACGGCGCAGGCATCGAGTACAAGATTGGCCAAATTAACAACCGGCTGCTCGCTGAGCTGATTGCCAATCCAGATTACGCGCGGATCGTAGCGGCTGCCAAAAATCCCCACGCGGTCCAACGAAAGCCGAAAAGGCGGTGTTTCGGCAATGGCTTTTTCCACTTGCTGCACAATGGCGACAATTGCTTCGGGTGGAGTTTCGCCTAAAAACTTCAAGGTAAGATGGAGATTGTCGGGTTTAGACCAACTAATTCGCTCGTGCTCTAAACGATTACGAAGATCAGTCAGAATTTCCAAAAGACGCACCCCACAAGGGATATGAATGGCAATAAAAAGTCGTTTCATCGGCCAAAAATAACACTTTGAAAGAGAAAAATTTTAAAGAACCTTGCAAATCATCAGATTCTTTTTGTACTTTTGCTGCCGAAATGGGGAATTAGCTCAGTTGGCTAGAGCGTTTGACTGGCAGTCAAAAGGTCATCGGTTCGATTCCGTTATTCTCCACAAAAACCTGTCCACCCCAAACGGACAGGTTTTTTGCTTTATAAGCTCCTCGGTTTTTTATTTTTTTTCTGCAGAAAAACATACTTTTGAATACGATCGTATATTTGTGGAAACAGAAAACAAAAAAACATGAAAAATCACTTCTTTCTTCTGCTGCTTTTTACCGCTTCACTCTTGTTTTCCTGCCAAAAAAAGGAAGTCGAAAACGATCGTTTTGAATTGCTAACAAAACCCGTTTGGCAAAGCGATAGCCTGTTAGTCAACGGTTTAGGGGCGGGCGGGCCAGGTCAGGTTTTGGAAAAATTTCACGGAGAGGCCAAATTCAACCGCGATGCCACGGGTTATTTCGGTCAGTACACCGGTTCGTGGCGTTTTGCTGATGATCGCAGTCAAATTGTAATTGTTACCGATTCGTTGCCCATTCCGCTAACCACTATTATCCAGGAGCTCACCTCAGAATCTTTAAAACTTACAACGGCATACCCCGATCAAACCAATCCGGGCCAAAGCATGAAAATACGGATGACATTTATTGCCAAATGAAAATCCGGCTCCTTATTTTTGGGTTTTTTTTGCTTGTTTCGGGCAGTTTAAGGCCTCAGGGCTGGATAAGCGGCAAAGTAACGGATAAAACCAACCGCCAGCCTCTGCCGGGCACCTTGGTGCTGCTGCAGAAAAATATGGGAACAACAACAGATACTTCCGGAAATTATTTGTTGTGGGCCGACAAGCAAATCCGGCAACTCACATTTCAAATGCTTGGATATAAAACGCTTAGCCTGAAGATGACGCCTTTGCTCGGCGATACGCTTCAAATAAATGCCGTTTTGGAGCCCGAGGCTTTCGAAATGGATCAGGTGGTGATAACTGCAAGCCGTGTTGAGCAACGTTTGGCTGAGCTAACGGTTTCGATGAGTTTGCTAAAGCCGCAAATGGTTGAAAAACTGCACATCACGGATGCCGAAGCCTTGATTGGGCGGGTGCCGGGCGTGGATATTCTCGACGGACAAATTTCAATCCGCGGAGGGAGTGGCTTTAGTTACGGCGCCGGAAGCCGGGTGCTTGCACTGGTTGACGGATTACCCATTCTTGCAGCCGACGCGGGCAACATACGCTGGCAGTTTTTGCCGGTTGACAACCTGAGCCAGGTCGAAATCATTAAAGGAGCTTCATCCGTTGCTTATGGCTCATCCGCATTGAATGGGGTGATCAATTTTCGCACGGCTGATGCCTCGCCAACGCCCACAGCCAAAGCCTATTGGCAAAGCGGCATTTACGACCGGCCTCATTATAAACAATGGAAATGGTGGGATTCGCCCCGCATTTCAAATGCCGCCGGCTTTGATTATCTTCGCCGCTATGGGAATAACGACCTTGGCTTTGGATTCAATGTGTTGTCCGACAACGGCTATCGAAAGTTTAACGATGAAAAACTGCTGCGTTATCACCTGAAATGGAAACAGTATCATCCGAAAAACGAAAACCTTCGCTACGGGCTTTCGCTTCAGGGGGGGCTAACCGATAAAACAGATTTTGTGCTTTGGAAAAATGCCGGAACGGGCGCGCTTATTCAAGATTCTTCTACCCTAAGCCCAATGAAAGGATTTTTCTTTACCCTCGATCCATTTGTGATTTACAATGGTAAAAAAGGAGCCCGCCAAGAGCTGAAAAGCCGCCTGATGCAAACGATAAACAGCTTTCCCACTGCCTCCAACAACAACAGCACATCGCGCTCGGCGCTGTTGCAGTACGATTTTTTTATGCCGCTTTTTTCGTTCTTAAAATTGAATGCGGGAGCCATTCAGCAATCGGCATGGGTGATTTCTAATTTTTATGGCAATCATCGTTCTTTTAACGCGGCTGCTTTCGCTCAGCTCGAATCTCAGCTCGTGGAGAAATTACAAATTGTAGCCGGCACACGCCTGGAATACAATAGTTTAGACGGTCAGCACCGTAGTTTAGTGCCTCTTTTTCGCATGGGGCTAAATTTTTCTCTCGCACCCTTCACCTTTCTCAGAGCCTCGTTTGGGCAAGGCTATCGCTATCCTTCCATTGCCGAGCGGCATGCATCAACTACACTGGGCGCCGTAAAAATTTTCCCCAACCTCTACATTCAGCCCGAA
>CAYYDS010000033.1:0-7424 GCA_964470665.1 uncultured Lentimicrobiaceae bacterium | reverse complement strand
TCGGGTTGGAATGCCGAAATAGGGCTGAGGCAGGGCTTTAAAATAGCTAAAGCAATGGCCAGCATTGATTTGGCGGCATTTTACCTGCAAAACAAAAACATGATTGAGTTTTTATTTGGCATTTATCCCGATCGCAATGGTGGTTTTGATTTTGGCTTTAAAGCTTCAAACATCGAAGCAGCGCGTGTTTATGGTGCCGAAACAGAAATTGCGCTTTCTTTTTCAACGGCAAAGTTCCAACACCAGCTCAATGGGGGCTATACTTTTACAATGCCGGTTGAATACAACCCTTATACCGGACAGAATACCGACAAATACCTCAAATATCGCCGCAAACATAGCACCAAACTGAATTGGGAAACCACTTACGGCGCTTTTGGCGCAGGCAGCACCTTGAGTTGGCAATCGACCATGCTGCGAATTGACCACGTTTTTTTGGATGCACCTACTCGCGAACGCCTGCTCCCGGGTTTTTACGACTATTGGCAATCGCACAATAAGGATGTTTTTTTGGCCGATGTATTTCTGTCTTACCGTTTGGCAACATTCTGGAAGTTGTCGGTGATGATAAACAATCTTACAAATACGGTTTATATGGGCAGGCCGGGCGATATTCAGCCGCAGCGCCATTTTAGCCTAAGGCTTGCGTGGGGAAAATAAAAAAAGCGCCTTAAGGGCGCTTTTTCATTACTTTTCAATGAGTTTTATTGCAGGGTAAAGCGTACGGGCAGGTTGAAAGAAACCCTTACGGCTTTTCCGCGCTGACGCCCGGGAGTCCATTTGGGCATTGACTGCACCACGCGGATGGCCTCTTCATCGCAGCCTCCGCCAATACCACGAAGTACTTTAACGTTTGAAACTGCTCCGGAAGGCTCTACCACAAAATTGACAAATACACGTCCTTGGATGCCGCTTTCGCGAGCAATTGGGGGATATTTGATGTTTTGGGCAATAAACCGCATCATTTCTTCTGCTCCGCCAGGAAATTCGGGCATGGATTCAACAACGGTGAAAATTTCGGCTTCAACCACTTCTTCTTCTTCGCGAACCGGTGGTACATAAACCTCAATGGCCACTTTTTGGTCAACCTCAACGTTAATTTTAACGTCTTCAACCTGAACGTCGTCTTCAACAACCTGTAAAACAGTGGTTTGTACAATTGGGGCCGGTGGTGGCGGTTTCACCGATTGATCAGTGATTGGAACGATTTCTTCAGGAATGTCTTCTGCAACACGTTCAACGATGTTGAGTACGCGTTTGTCGTAACTTTTGTATTCAAACGCAAAAAAGACAATCGCTAAAGCTACAATAAGACCGATCTGCGTGAAGAGCACACGCTTGTTTTCTAAGTCTGCTTTAGGTGATTTCTTGATTTCCATAGTATTATCTTGGCTTAAATGTTAATGCTGCCTAAAATGCGCGGCTAATTTACAACATTATTTTATCGGGCTATAGCCCGTGGGCGGTTTTTTTTGTGCCAGAATAGAAATATTCCAAATCCGAGGAGCGTTCCGAGGACGTCGGCCAGAAAATCGTAGAGGTTTCCATCGCGGCCAATAAAGACATAACTTTGTAAAAGCTCGGTCAAACCTCCGTAAACTATTCCTGAAACCAGCACAAAAAGAGTAATGGAAGAACGTTTTTGGGCTTGAGAAAACGATTCTCTGAAGCCATAGGCTGTTAGGAACGCCAATACACCAAACAACAATAAATGTGCCGCTTTATCGGGCGAAAGCCAGTCAATAAAACGCGTTACCCTCGGGATGTATTTTCCCGGTACTCCGGTAAGAGCCAAAACAAGTAAGGCCCACAGTTTGGCAGGTAAAAAGCGTTTTATATGAGGGCAGGCTAACACAAAATTTGGGTGTAAATTAAGCGCCGGTAAAGGCAGCATAGCCGGCGGCATCGAGTAAATGATCGAGCTGCGAAGCGTCGTCAAACGTGATTTTTATAATCCAACCTTTGTGATAAGGGTCTTTGTTGATCAGGTCGGGCGAGGCCGAAAGTTCTTCGTTAAATTCGATAACGGTGCCTGTAATGGGCATTAACAGTTCGGAAACGGTTTTTACGGCATCAATCGAGCCGAAAATTTCGCCTGCTTCAACGGTTTCGTCAAGGGTTTCAACTTCAACATAAACAATGTCGCCCAGTTCTTTTTGGGCAAATTCGGTAATGCCAATAACGGCTTCATTGCCATTTACACGAATCCATTCATGGTCTTTGGTGTACTTGAGGTCTGATGGAAAGTTCATTTTTTTATTAATTTAGGTTTTGGCTTCAAAATTACGATTTATAAGTGATAAACTGTGCGGTTGAGGTCTTAATTAAACCAAGTCCAAATAGCTTATTGCGCCAGGTTGAAGCGCAGCGTTACACCGGCAAAAGTTTTTGAGTTGCGGAATTGCGAGGAAACAAAGGGGTCTGACATATCGCGTTCGAAAAATACCTGCACGTTGAGGCGCGTACTTACCATATAGTCGCCCGTGAAATAGAGGTTCGTTTTGTATTGCCCGGCCGATATTTGGCTGTTGCGCTCGTCTAAACGCCGCAAGGTGGTTACGTCGGTACGAAATCCGAGATCAAGCTTCAAAATCAGGTCGTTGGTTGTGCGTGTTCCCTTGCCGCCCGTTAATCCCGAAATGATTAAAGCCAGATTCTTAAAGCGATAGCCTGTGCCGATAATGAATTCTTGCCCAACAACTTCGGTGAGCTGATTGTTGATAAAGCTCATGGTAAGGTTTCGTTGTTTTTTAAATTCAACGCGGGCAGTAAGGCTGTTCTGAAACCCGACATCAATACCCAAAAGCGGCGAGTATTGTTCGTTGATCACAATTTGCCCCATATCGTATTTTCCGATGAAGATACTGCTGTTTTTATAGGTTTTGGTGAGGTTTTGCGGGTCGTAATCCACATTGGTGCGCCACGAATTGAGGCTATATGACGATCGGTAGGCGTGGGTAATGTTGACCGATTTAAAAATTTTCTGCACTGCCGGGATGCTTCCTAAGCCGTTATAGCTAACGTTCCAGTTGGGCAGCGGAAATTTTGGGAAAGGATTGAGGCTGATGGTGGCAGCATCTTTTCCGCTATAAGCGGATATAAATGAGTGAAGCACAACGTTTTGGGCGATGGCTCCATAGCCATAAGGGTAAAAATCTCGACCCACCGAGTCGTAAACAAATTGTTCGCCCTGGGCTACCCATTGCGGGTTGTCGTAGGCTAAACGTTTTGCAATGGTTTTGCGATTTGCAATCATTTTGTCAAACAGTTCCGATTCTTCTTCGCGCCCCGATTTGACGAAAGAGGTATTCCACATGCCGTATGAGATGGTAAAACCACCTGTTTCTAAAGGCGAATAGGAATTGAAAATGCCTGCCGAGTCGGCTCTGAAATATTCCGAAAAGTTGAACGACATGGTACGGTCGCCGTTAATGTCAATTTTCATGCCCGGCAAGGGTTCCAGATTGATGCGGTAGCCAAAGGTTTCGGTGCGTTTTTTGGCATATGCCTGGTTGATAAGCGAGTCGGTTGAGAGCCATCCGCGATTGATGGCGCTGTTGCGAATATCGGCTTCGCTGCCAAATACAAAACCATAGCCAGGCGCTGTTTTTGCCAGGTTTAGACCGATAATATCGGGTTCGGGCAAAAATCCGGGGAGGAAAATGCCGTTGTTCTGCGAGTAAGTGATGTTGCCCCTTTTCACACTCATGGCCAATTTCAAGATTTCGTCGCTTACGAGTTTAAAATAATTCACCGATGGTTTTTTCTGGGTGCTATCGGCAGCTTTGGCCTCGTTTTGCCTTTCGGGTTCGGGTTTTCCGCCCGGACGCCCAACTCCGCCCGGACGCGTCAGGGCTCCACTGCCTCGCTGAGGCCTTTTTGGCGTGTTGAGTTTCTGCAAATAACCCACTTTGTTGTATAAGCGCAGGAAGTCAACCGTACCATTCAACTGTTTGGTGTTTTGGTTTTCGATGTTGTTGCCCACGCGATCTTGCACCGAAAGGGGAGCAGCCGTCCAGGTGTACATGCCCTGATAGCCTGCCGTGGCGCTAATCCAGTTGAACAAAGGTATTTTGTTGATGGGGATGTTGTAATTTATTTTAAGCATCTGATTGTAGCGCGTTTTGCGCCCTAAATTGAGGATGCTGTTCATAATCGTATCGTGACGCATGCGGTATTCTTCCGTACCTCTGTCGGGGCTGCCCGAAGGTTCGTAAACATAGGCGTTGGCTCCGGCCGAGTAGTCGAGCGTGATGCTGCGAGTGAGGTCGTATTTGAAATCGTAATTGCGCGACCAAAGCCATTGGCGGGCAAAAATGGGATAGGTGATAATGTCGCCTTCGCTTTTGTTGCGGAATTTCTTTTCGTTGTCTTGGCGGTTCATCTCCGAACGGAACGAGAGGTTGCGGGGCAAATAATAGAAGTTTATGTCTTTGATGAGCTGCATGATGGGTTTTGAAGCCCATTTTGATTTAGAGAAAGGCTGAACATTTAGCGGATTGGTGTTGTAGTTAAAGCCTAAACCACCTACGTAGAGCAGGCGCCGGTCGTATTCAACATCGGCATTTCGCTGAAAAAATTCGCTGTAAGAATAGGAGAAGTTCCAGTTTTCGATGTCGTAAATGCGCGACTTGATCTGGTTGCCCACTTTTTCTTTCCTTACGTTTACAAAGTTGAGGTTTTTTCGCCTAACGAAATCGTTGGTAAGTACTCCAATCGAATCCCTTTCCTTCTTGTTATCAAACGATTGCAAGAGGTCGGATTGTTTAACGTCGGGGTCGAGCGGATTGTATTCGGGCCTGATGTGGGTTTCGCCATAGTCGAAGTGCATGGGCAAACGGATGCCGGCTTTTTCGGGAAGTATTTTGCCCAGGTCAATATCGGTGGCAATATCAAACGACGAATTTGTTTCTAAAGGGGTTTCGTTTACTTTCATTTCGAGGCCCCCGAAGCCCGACGAAGTGTGGGACCCTGTTACAACAATACGTCCCAGATCGGCCAATACGGTTTCAACCCTTGCTGTGGCTGCATAGCCGCCTTCGTTTTTAAAATCGGTTACACGAAGCTCGTTTACCCAAATAATTGCACTTTTTGGCTGTCCGTCGTCGTGGCCGGTAAGGTTGAGGCGTTTTGGATTGCGAATGCCTATCATAACGCCCTTTACATCGCTGATGTTTGGGTTTCCGATAACCCGTATGCGATGATCGCCCTGCATTTCCTGATAGGGATAATTGATTCGGATATCTGAATTGGGGTTGCGCATGGCGATGTTTCGGTTTTCTTTCACCTTAACCAGCGCTTCGAGGTCAATGTCGAAATTGTTGGCTTGCGGCCAAATTGCTTCTTCGTTGGTATAGGAGGTTCCCCAAGGCGTGAAAGTGAGCGGAATCTCGTATTCGTAATAGTTTTCGGTAAAGTCGGCTCCAATGCGGATAAAAGCGGTAAGCTCGCCATAAGAAAGTTCCTGATCATCGAAAAGCTTTTCGGCATGTACAAACAACTTGAGTTTTCGATAGTGTCTGAAATCGAATTCGGTGGTTTTATAGGCAGCTTTGGCATCGCCATCCAAAAGGTTTACCGCAGTAAGCTGCATGGCCTGTTCGTTGAGGCGTACAAGGCTCGTTGTTCCATAATTGGTTTCTCTTTCAATACCCGGAGGGATGACGTAGGGTATGGGTGTTCTGCGGCCGTTTTCTTCGATGTTTACGGCCGAGATGTCGAATTTCGTTTGATTTTGGTCGTCGTTTACCATATATTCGCCGGGAGCAAGCAGGCTCTGACGGTATTTGCGCCATTCGCCGCGAACAAGTTCTAAGGTGGCAAAACGGGCAACTACCGGTTTTTCGAAACCACGCATAAACACTCGAATGAAACGGATGGAGCGAAAGTCTTGAATGTTACCTACAACTTTTTGCGGCTGGCTGACGGGGATTCGGAACTGATACCATTTAACTTCGCCGGTGCCGCCTTTAGGTAAAGGTATTGCGGTGGCCTCACGAATGTCGGCGATATAATTTTCGCCCACTTTCATATTATTCGGATCGAGTTTGATCCGGTATTGGAAATAACGCTCGGCCTCGCTCAAAGTGTTGTCGCGGTTGATATCTTCGACGTTGGGCAAAGAGGATGCACTGGTTGGATAAGCTTCCGTATTTTGTTCGTCGGTGGATGAGTTTCCGTCGGGGCCGTTATAGTTTTTGTAGCGTTCGAGCAGGCTGCTGTAACGATCGTCATTGTCTAAGTTTGATCCGCGGAAATACTGGAAGTTATCGGCCGAGGGGTCGGCATAGGCAATGGAATAGGCCAACGAGTTTTCGCCAAATTGCTGCCTTATGGCTTCGAGGTAGTTGGCTCTGAAACTGCGTTCGTCCTCATCACGAAGCCCGTCGTAGCCCACATCCTGATAGGCGCGCGAGCCGGGGATATTGCTAAACGATTCGACGAGCGCCTGCATGGTTGGAACGCGCCCCCAAATGGTGGTGTCAACATTGGTTACTGTTTCCGATGTTGGGAGGCCGTTTTCGTAAAAACGCCTTCCATCGCGAAGGATGTCTTCCGAAACGTCGCCCAGGTTGATATAGAGCTCGCCGCTGTTGTTGGCTTCTTCGGCAAAGGGGTCCATCATCCAGAACTCGATGTATTCGATGTTGGTGGCCTCAAAATCGGTTGACTCGATGCGCCTCATCATGCCGCCCCAGCGTGAAGCGGGGTTGTTGAGCTTTCCGTCGGGATTGATTCCTGAAGAAAAAGTGGAAGGATTGAGGTCGTAATTGTATGGCCCGCGTTCTTCGGGATAATAGGCTAAGTTGAGTACAGCAATATTGGTAGGGCTGCCCGATGGAATTTCTTTGTTTGGAAACACTTCGGTTTCAAGAACCTGGCGCACGCTGTGTTTGCTTAGCTCGTTTTTGTCAATATTTTTTGGTCTCAGGGTTCCATACTTGTCGTAAAACAAGGGATCAATGATGTACCAGGCAAGTTTTGCGCGGTTTTTTCCGTAATCCAATCCGGTGCCCGGAGCCGATTCGGGGAATAAGTCAGTTTGTCCCTGGGGTGTGCTGGCCAAAAACCAACTACTGGGCTGACGAAGGTCAATCTTTGATTTTGCGCCTTCGAAGTCGTCAATATACGAGGTGCCGCTTTTGCCCACTGCTCGCGAATGTCCGGGCAGAAAATGAGCAAACTCGCCATCCACATTGATGCGCGAAACTTGCTTGCTGCTGTAGAAAGGCAGTTTATTGACAACTTTGGTTAGCCAATTCGATTCGCGCCGGTAGCTCATGTCGAAACCATAAATGGTGTTTGAAATGGGGTCGTCGCCATAGTTTACTTTTTCGGTAAGCGGGCTTTCGTGCAGGTTGAGCAAGGTGGCGCCAATTTTGAAATCGCGATTTAGCTCGTGCTCAACACGGAGGCCCATCATG
>CAYYDS010000032.1:0-17559 GCA_964470665.1 uncultured Lentimicrobiaceae bacterium | reverse complement strand
TATTTATTAGCTGCTATTGCCTGCCCGTTGGCTTGTTTTTTCAAAAAACCCGCTTCGTTGGCTTCGCAAAATGCGGTAAAAATCCGCCTCAAATTGATTTGCTGAAAAAAATTTCAGAAAACGATTGCAGAAACAAAATATTATACCCTATATTTGCAATGCGTGCATAACAAATATTTTTATGAAGATACAAGAAAGTGTTGATTATTATCTCCGTAGCAGCCTTTTTGCCATGCGGCGGATGTATAATCTGTTGGCAGCAGAGCACGGCACAACGCAGGGAGTAGCCTATGTGTTGATTAGCGTGCCGCGCGAGGGGATAGCAGCCACCCGCATAGCGCCAATGATGGGGATGGGAGCCACAAGTCTTTCGCGTTTGCTCAAAACGATGGAGGACGACGGGCTTGTTTACCGTGTAAAAGACAAGACCGACAAAAGGGTGGTTTACATCCATCTCACAGATGAGGGTGTGGCAATGCGAAAAAAAGTCAGGCAGGTGGTTATTGACTTCAACCAAAAGGTAATGCAACATTTCGACGAAGGAGAAATGAATGTTTTTCACCGCGTATGCAAACTGATAATGAAAGAGGCCTGCGGCGAAGTGAGCCGCATGGCCAATACCGATTGTAACGAAATGATCTGACAGCAATCAATAGAAGTAATAAATTTAATCGAAAAACAAATCATGATGACAAAAAGGATCAAAAAAGTAGCCGTACTTGGGTCGGGAATAATGGGCTCGGGTATTGCATGTCATTTTGCCAATATTGGTGTGCAGGTTTTGCTCATTGATATTGTTCCGCACGATCTTAACGAAGAAGAGAAGCTTAAAGGCCTCACTTTGAACGACAAGCGCGTTCGCAACCGGATTGTGGACAATGCCCTGGCCAATGCGCTAAAGGCTAAGCCGTCGCCCATCTACAAACAGTCGTTTGCGAAGCGCATTCTCACCGGGAATTTTGAAGACGATTTGTCGAAGATTAAAGACTGCGACTGGGTGATTGAAGTAGTTGTGGAGCGCCTCGACATCAAAAAGGAAGTCTTTGCCAAAGTGGATGCCTTGCGCCGGCCCGGAACACTGGTCAGTTCCAACACTTCGGGCATAAGCGTTGAAAAGATGGCCGAAGGGCGCAGCGAAGATTTTAAGAAACATTTCTGCGGCACCCATTTCTTTAATCCGCCGCGCTATTTGCAACTTTTCGAAATCATACCCACCACTTTTACTTCGCTTGAAGTGATAGACTTTTTGTCGGATTATGCGTTGCGCTTTCTCGGAAAAACGGCTGTGGTGGCAAAAGACACACCGGCTTTCATTGCCAACCGCATTGGCACATTCGGAATCATGCAGCTTTTTAACCACATCGAAAGTTTAGACCTCAGCATTCCTGAAGTGGATAAGCTCACAGGGCCTATCATCGGCAGGGCAAAATCGGCTACGTTTCGCACGGCCGACATCGTAGGATTGGATACCCTGATCCATGTGGCCAACAACATCCGCGAGCAAACGCAAGACGAAGCCAATGCCGATTTTGCCCTGCCGGCCTATCTGCAACACATGCTCGACAACAAATGGCTTGGCGACAAAACCAAACAGGGTTTTTTTAAAAAAGTAACCGAAAATGGAGAAAAAAAATTCCTTTCGCTTAACCTAAAAACGCTCGAATACGAAGAAGCGCCTAAACCCAAATTTTCGGTCTTCGAAACAACGAAAAACATCGAAAGCCCGGCCTTGCGAATGCCTGTGCTGATGGCGGATAAAGGAAAAGCGGGCGACTTCTATCGCGATTCGTTTTATAGCCTGTTTAGTTTTGTGTCGAAACGTATTCCCGAAATAACCGACGAGATTTATAAGGTGGACGACGCCATGAATGCCGGTTTTGGCTGGAAACTTGGTCCGTTTCAAGCCTGGGATGCCGTTGATGTGGGCGCCACTGTGCAGGCAATGGAAGAAGCCGGAAAACCGGCTGCCGACTGGGTAAAAATCATGCTGTCGAAAGGAATCAAATCTTTCTATAAAATAGAAGGAAACAAAAAATATGTGTACAACATAAACCAACAGGATTATATCCTTATTCCCGGCCAGGAAACACAGCTTTCGCTCGAGGCGCTTCGCGGCTCAAAAGTGATTTGGGAAAACAACGACACAAGTATTTTCGATTTGGGCGATGGCGTGCTCAATATTGAGTTTCACACTAAAATGAATACAGTTGGCGCCGGAGTGCTCGAAGGCTTAAACAAAGCCGTTGACCTTGCCGAAGCCTCATACAAAGCGCTGGTTGTTTCTAACGAAGGTGAGCATTTTTCGGCCGGCGCCAATGTGGGAATGATCTATATGCTGGCTATCGAACAGGAATTTGAGGAGCTCGACATGGCCATTCAGTGGTTTCAGAAAACGGTTATGCGCATGCGCTATTCTGCCGTGCCTGTTGTGGCAGCGCCTCACGGTATGACACTTGGCGGCGGCTGCGAACTGTGCATGCATGCCGACAAAGTGGTGGCACATGCCGAAACCTATATGGGGCTGGTTGAGTTTGGCGTTGGCCTTATCCCGGGCGGGGGAGGTTCAAAAGAATTTGCCTTGCGGCTGTCCGATGAGCTGCGCGATGGCGATGTGCGCACCAATGCATTTTTGCAGCGATACCTGAGCATTGCACAAGCAAAAGTGTCCACTTCGGCCTACGAAGCTTTCGATTTGGGATATTTGCGACCGGGAGTGGATGAGGTTGTGGTGAACCGAAGCCTGCAGCTGGCTCAAGCAAAAAAAGCAGCCCTGGCCCTGGCCGAAAAGGGATACACCCAACCCGTTGAAAGAAACGATATTAAGGTGCTGGGGCGCGAAGCTCTTGGAATGGTTTATGTAGGAGCCGACGGCTTTACGGTGGCAGAATACATGAGCGAACACGACAAACTGATTGCCGAAAAATTGGGCTATGTGATGGCCGGAGGCGACATTTCGCAGGCTTTAACCGAAGTAACGGAGCAATACCTCCTGCAACTCGAGCGCAAAGCATTTTTGGAACTCTGTATGCAGCGCAAAACACTCGAACGAATGCAGAGCCTAATCGTATCGGGAAAAATTATCAGAAACTAATTCATTGAAAATCAACAAAAAAATTCATATCATGAACGCATATATTGTAGGAGGCTATCGCTCGGCTATTGGAAAAGCCCCCAGAGGAAGTTTACGTTTTGTGAGACCCGACGACATTGCTGCCACTGTGATCAGGAGGCTGATGGACGACTTTCCGATGATCGAGAAAAATCGAATTGATGATGTGGTAGTAGGCAACGCCTTTCCGGAGGCCGAAAGCGGATTTAATATGGGCAGGTTGCTTTCTCTCATGGCGCTCGACACCGTTGAGGTGCCCGGCTCTACCATAAACCGTTATTGCGCAAGCGGATTGGAGGCAATAGCCATTGCCACGGCAAAAATCAAAGCCGGAATGGCAGATATAATCCTTGCAGGTGGTGCCGAAACCATGTCGCTTATCAGCATGGGCGGCTGGCGGCAGGTGCCTAATCCCGAAGTGGCAAAACTTCATCCGCGCTGGTTTTTGAGCATGGGTCTTACCTCCGAAATGGTGGCCAAAGAATACGGGATAAGCCGTCAGGAGCAAGATGAGTTTGCCGTGGCTTCTCACGAAAAAGCCATTAAAGCCATTGCAGAAGGTAAGTTTAAAAACGAAATTGTACCCATTATTATTAAAGAAAACTATGTGGAAAGCAATAAGCTAAAAACACGGGAAACGATATTTGATACCGACGAAGGACCACGCAGGGAAACAAATCTCGAAGGCCTGGCCAAACTTAAACCGGCATTTGCCGCTAACGGCACTTCCACCGCAGGCAACTCGTCGCAAATGTCGGATGGAGCGGCCTTTGTGCTGGTTGTTTCAGAAAAAGTACTGAAAGAATACAACCTGCAACCCCTTGCACGCCTGGCCGACTATCAGGTAGCCGGCGTTGAGCCCTATAAAATGGGTGTAGGCCCCACAGCAGCCATCCCCAAATTACTCAAACACAGTGGAGTATCCTTAAACGAAATCAACCTTATCGAGCTAAATGAAGCCTTTGCCACACAGAGCATTGCCGTTGTTCGCGAGCTAGGCATCGATTCTGCCCGGCTCAATGTAAACGGTGGCGCCATTGCCTTGGGGCATCCGCTTGGGGCTACCGGAGCAAAACTTACCGTGCAAATTCTGAACGAACTCAAACGAAGGCAGGCACGCTACGGAATGGTAACCATGTGCATTGGCACCGGACAAGGAGCAGCCGGATTATTTGAACGGCTTTCATGAAAAAAAGATCAACCATTAAAATACCTAAAACCATGACAAAAAAAGACATCCTCAAAGGCGGCGAGTTTCTCATAAAAGAAACCTTAGCCGGCGACATTTTTATTCCGGAAGAATTTTCGGAAGAACAACGCATGATGGCGCAAAGCTGCCGCGAATTTACCGAAAGCCAGGTGGTTCCGGTGATGGATCAACTTGAAAAACACGACCGCACACTGCTCACCCAATTGCTCAAAGAGGCCGGGCAGCTTGGACTTTTGGGCATTGCTGTGCCCGAAGAATACGAAGGTTTTGGCCAAAATTTTGTAACCTCCATGCTCACCACCGAAGAGATGGGAAAAGGCTACAGCTTCGCGGTTTCCTTTGCCGCACATACCGGCATTGGCACCTTGCCCATACTGTATTATGGCAATGAAGCACAAAAGCAAAAATACATCCCCAAGCTTGCATCGGGCGAGTTTATTGGAGCTTACTGCCTCACCGAAGCCGATGCCGGAAGCGATGCCAACTCTGGCAAAGCCCGCGCAGTAAGCAGTAGCGACGGATCTTATTACACCCTCAACGGAGTAAAAATATGGATTACAAATGGCGGAGTGGCCGATCTTTTAATCGTATTTGCCAAGATTGATAACGACAAAAACCTGAGCGCATTTATCGTAGAAAGCGCCTGGAAAGGGGTTACTTTAGGCCCCGACGAAGAAAAAATGGGCATCAAAGGCTCTTCAACCGTACAGGTTTATTTTGAAGATGTAAAAGTTCCGGCCGAAAACCTCCTGGGCGAACGCAACGGGGGTTTTAAAATCGCACTCAACATCCTCAATTTAGGCCGAATAAAGCTTTCGGGGGCTACCGTAGGCGCCGGAAAAGCGGTGGTGGCTCATGCCGTGCAATATGCAAAAGAACGCAAGCAGTTTGCCACACCCATAGCCAACTTTGGTGCCATAAAACACAAACTGGCCGAAATGAATATCCGCAACTTTGCTTCGGAATCGCTCACCTATCGCGCCAGCCAAAACATTGACGACGCATCACGCATTTTGGCCGAAAACGGAATGGAAAAAGGATTTGCAGCCGTGGAAGCCATGCGACAGTATGCAATAGAAGCTTCCATTGCAAAGGTTTATGGATCGGAAGTGCTCGATTATATTGTTGACGAAGGCGTACAAATCTACGGCGGAATGGGATACTCGGCCGAAACCCCCGTTGAACGAGCCTATCGCGACTCGCGCATCAATCGCATTTTTGAAGGCACAAACGAAATCAACCGCATGGTTATCGTTGGCGAACTGCTAAAAAGAGCCATGAAAGGTGAAATTGATTTGCTCACACCGGCAATGGCCGTTGCAAAAGAACTGATGGCGATCCCCGACTTTGGATCGGCTTCAACCGATTATTTCGAAGGCAAGAAAAAACAACTGGTCAACTTTAAAAAAGCAATCCTGATGGTAGCCGGCGCTGCCGTTCAGTACTTTACCGACAAATTTGCCGAAGAGCAAGAAATCATGCTTCTACTGGCCGATATGATCATTTCGACCTACGCTGCCGAATCAATGCTTTTGCGCATCGAAAAACTTGAAACCACAAAGCCTGAGGCCGGCCTTGCATTGATGAAAGATGCGGCCGATGTTTATTTTTATGATGTAAGCTCGCTAATTTTAAAACAAGGAAATGAAGCGGTAAACGCCTTTGCTAAAGGCGACGAACGCCAAGCAATGCTCATGGGAATGAAACGTTTTACAAAAAACGAACAAATAAATACCGTGGCTGCTCGCCGGCGCATAGCCGATCAAACCATCGAAAGCGGGAAATACATTTTCTAACAAGCAAAATAGCGGCCGGCCCGCCGGCCGCTATTTTAAACACAGTTGGAAGAAGCTAAAACAGGAAATCCCACTTTTTATTTGACAAAAAAGATTTTTCATTTACTTTTACCCAAACTGAATTGAAAAAACAAAAGAAAGATTTAAACGCTGTTGTTTAATTAATATCACATCAGAACTCGGCCTTTGATGCAAAAAAAACCGGAGACGACAAGCCATGCAAAAAACCGCAATTGAGAAAAATGCGCTAAGCGCCTGGCGAATGCGGCTTTATATGTTGATAAAGCTGCCTTTGGCTTTTGTGGCCGGCCTAAAGGTAGAGCAGCTCGACAGCAGCGGCGCATCGGTATCGGTGCCCTTTTGCTTTCTGACCAAAAACCCGTTTCGCTCCATCTATTTTGCACCACTCAGCATGGCTGCCGAGCTGGCCTCGGGGCTATTGGCGCTCGATGCCGCACAACAAAGCGAAAAACCCGTTTCGATGCTGGTTCAAAGCATGCAGGCAGAATACCTGAAAAAAGCACGCAGCCGAACAACCTTTCGCTGCAACGATCGTCAAGCCATAAAACAAGCCATTGCCGAAAGCTTGAAGAATGCGGATGGAACGAAATTTACATCACTTTCGGAAGGAAAAGATGCCGGGGGCGAAATTGTTGCCCGTTTTCAAATTGTATGGACTTTTAAACAAAAATAATTACGCTAATCACTAAAAAACACGCTGCTATGGAAATTCTGAGAACATTCGACATTGTTGGCAAACTGACAACCAACTATCCAAAAGACGATATTTTAGCCGTTAAACGAAACGGGATTTGGGAAAAATTCTCAACCTCGGCTTACCGCGAATCCGTTGACAACTTCAGCTATGGCTTGCTGGCAATGGGAGTAAAAAAAGGCGATAAAATATTTACAATCAGCAATAATCGCCCTGAATGGAATATGATGGATATGGGAATGTCGCAGGTGGGCGCCGTGCATGTGCCGGTGTATCCAAACAATAGCGATGAAGAATACCAGCATATTCTGAAACACAGCGATGCCCGTTTCGCCATTGTATCGTCAAAAGAATTTTATGATAAAATTCTTCCTTTAACGAAAAACGCTCCCAATATCGAGCGGGTTTTTGTGATAGATCAAAACCCTAAATTGCCCAACTGGAATGAAATAATCGAACTTGGCAAAAAAAATCAAAACCCCCGGCTGCTTAAAGAAATATCCGACAGCATCGAATCTTCCGACCTGGTTTCAATCATTTACACCTCGGGCACAACAGGGCTTTCCAAAGGAGTTATGCTCAGCCACCACAACTTCCTTTCGAACGTAAAAGCCAGCATCCACTTACTGCCTGTTGACGAAAAAGGGCGTTTTTTAAGTTTTCTTCCGCTTTGCCATGTTTTCGAGCGAATGGTAAATTATCTTCTTCAATATCAAGGGGTTTCGGTATATTACGCCGAAAGCACCGATACGATTGGCGACAACCTGCGCGAAGTAAACCCCGATGGTTTTGCTTCCGTACCACGCGTCATCGAAAAGTTGTACAATAAACTTCTGCTAAAAGGAAAAGAGCTGAGCGGAATCAAAAAAGCACTGTTTTTCTGGGCTGTAGATCTGGGTTTGCAATATGAGCTCAATGGCGCCAACGGATCGTTTTACGAAATGAAGCGCAAAATTGCCGATAAGCTGATCTATAGCAAATGGCGCGAAGCCCTTGGTGGCAATGTGAAGCTCGTGATTTCAGGAGGCGCAGCGCTTCAGCCTCGTTTGGCTCGTGTGTTTTGTGCGGCAGGCATCAAAATTCAGGAAGGATACGGCCTAACGGAAACCTCGCCCGTAATAGCAGTAAACCACTCCGAATGGCCCGATATGCGTTTTGGCACAGTAGGCCCGCTTTTGAGCAATGTGCAGGTAAAAATTGCCGACGATGGCGAAATACTGATGAAAGGCCCCAGCCTGATGATGGGATACTACAAAGACCCTGCAAAAACAGCCGAAGTCATTGATGCCGACGGCTGGTTTCATACCGGCGACATAGGCGAACTTCAGGATCGGAACATACTGAAAATTACCGACCGTAAAAAAGAAATCTTCAAACTCTCAACAGGAAAATATGTGGCGCCTCAAGTGGTGGAAAATATCTTTAAAGAATCGCAATTTATTGAACAAATTATGGTGGTTGGCGCCAACGAAAAGTTTACGGCAGCCATTATCGGGCCGGCCTTTCATTTCTTAAACGGATGGGCCTTCCTCCATAAAATTAAATACCGCGACTCGAAAGCCCTAATCAGGCACCCCAAGGTTATCGAACGCTACCGCGAAGAGGTTGATCGCATCAATAAAACCTTAAATCCCTACGAGCAAATCAAACAATTTGAGCTTACCTGCACGGAATGGACGCCCGAAACCGGCGAACTGTCGCCCACACTAAAACTCAGACGGAATGTCGTAAAAGAAAAATACAGGGTATTATTCGACCGTATTTATGGCTACACCGATTCGGAAGGACATGTGCAGGAACCCATTCCAAACCCGGAATTTAACGAAGCTGAAGCCGAGCAAAAGCAAGAATAAGCAATCCCTAAAATGTGGCAGATTTCGACAACAACCCAAAACGCACAAGCACAAGGGTATGTGTTTTGCAGATAAGCTGTATTTTTATTCATGATACTACGAATTTTATGACCGGTTTTAATCGCGTTTCATCACTTTTTGGCATTCAATACCCTGTTATTCAGGGTGGCATGGTTTGGTGCAGCGGCTGGCGTTTAGCCGCTGCAGTAAGCAAGGCCGGAGGTTTAGGCCTTTTAGGCGCAGGCTCCATGTACCCCGATGTGCTACGCCTGCATGTGCGACGTTGTAAAGAAGCTACCGACAAGCCTTTCGGGATCAACCTCCCCCTGCTTTATTCGCAACCCGACGAGGTGATACGTATCGTTTTGGAAGAAAAAGTGCCAATTGTGTTTACCTCTGCCGGAAGTCCGGCCAAATATACCCAACTCCTTAAGGATCACGGGGTAAAGGTGGCTCACGTGGTAGCCAACACCAAATTTACTTCCAAAGCCGAGCTGGCCGGCGTTGATGCTCTTGTGGCCGAAGGCTTTGAGGCCGGCGGCCACAATGGCATTGAAGAAACCACCACGCTAAACCTAATACCGCTCATTCGGCAGCATACCGATTTGCCGCTTATTGCTGCAGGAGGCATTGCCACCGGCAGCCAGATGCTTGCCGCTTTGGCTTTGGGAGCCGAGGGCGTTCAGATAGGCACGCGATTCGCCGTAAGTGTCGAATCGTCGGCCCATGACGCCTTTAAACAAGCCGTTATTTCATCGGCCGAAGGCGACACTTCGTTGCGCATGAAAAAACTCATCCCCGTAAGGCTGCTTAAAAACGCCTTTGCCAATGCGGTAGAACAGGCCGAGGCCACAGGAGCAAGCGCTGACCAACTAAAGGAAATGCTGGGCAGAGGCCGGCCAAAAAAAGGAATTTTTGAAGGTAACCTCCAAGAAGGCGAACTCGAAATAGGCCAGGCAGCCATCTTGCTAAACCGAATCGAAAGCGTTCAGGAAATCTTTGACGACCTCTTGAAAGCCGCGGCTGAGGCTAAAAACAGGCTCGATAAGTTGATGAAGAACGACTCGTAAGCGGAAAAAGATTAATTTTGCGCAAATAAAGAATTAGCCGAAATATTAATTAAATAATTTACAGTATGAATTTTGAGTTTACCGAAGAGCAATTGATGATTCAGCAGGCCGCCCGCGATTATGCCCAGCGCGAACTGATTCAAGATGTTTTAGAGAGAGATGCAAGTTGTGCTTTTCCAGAGCGCCATATAAAAGCCCTTGCCGAACTTGGCTTTATGGGAATGATGGTTGACCCGGCTTATGATGGTGGCGGACTCGACGCAGTATCGTATGTGCTTGCTGTGGAAGAACTTAGCAAGATAGATGCATCAACAAGTGTTGTTGTTTCGGTAAATAACTCCCTTGTGTGTTTTGGAATTGACAAATATGGCACACATGCTCAAAAGGAAAAATACCTCAAACCTCTGGCAAGAGGCGAAAAAATAGGCGCTTTTCTGCTTTCGGAACCCGAAGCCGGTTCCGATGCTACCAGCCAGCGCACTACGGCCGAAGATAAAGGCGATTATTATTTGGTAAACGGCACAAAAAACTGGATAACCAATGCCAACAGCGCTTCGTATTATGTGCTGATTGCACAAACCGATTCGGCAAAAAAACATAGGGGAATCACGGCCTTTATTGTAGAGAAAGACAGCCCAGGCATCACCTTAGGGCCTCACGAAGACAAGATGGGCATGCGCAGCAGCGATACCCATTCGGTAATGTTTAACGACGTGAAGGTACCCAAAGAAAATCGGATAGGAGAAGAAGGCTTTGGTTTCACTTTTGCCATGAAAGTGCTCGAAGGCGGTCGTATAGGCATTGCTGCTCAGGCACTTGGTATTGCCTCTGGAGCATTAGAAAGAGCCACTGCCTATTCAAAAGAGCGTAAAGCATTTGGCACGGCCATTGCCAACCATCAGGCCATCGCCTTTAAACTGGCCGACATGGCAGTGAAAGTTGAAAACGCACGCAACCTCTGCCTAAAAGCTGCTTGGCTCGAAGATCAGGGACAACCTTATGGAGTGGCAAGCGCAATGGCCAAACAATATGCTGCCGATATTGCAATGGAAGTAACCACCGAAGCCGTCCAGATTCATGGCGGCTATGGGTATGTGAAAGAATACCACGTTGAGCGACTGATGCGCGAAGCAAAACTTACCCAAATTTATGAAGGAACCAGCGAAGTGCAAAAAATTATCATCTCGCGCGACCTGCTGAAATAAACCTTCGTTATGACATTGAATTTGCGAATGCCGATAATTGAAACTAAAACTTTTTAACCTATGAAAATACTTGTTTTAATCGGGAATGTGCCCGATACAACCACAAAAATCAAGTTTAATGCCGATAAAACGGCTTTCGACGCAAGTGGTGTGCAATGGATTATCAACCCTTGGGATGAGCTTGCCCTAACGCGCGCCATGGAACTTAAAGAAACTGCCGGAAGCGGCGTCGAGTCGGTTACGGTAGCCAATGTTGGCAAACAGGAAACCGAAGCCACTTTGCGCAAAGCCTTGGCAATTGGTGCCGATAAAGCCATCCGCGTTGACACCGAACCAAAAGACGCCTTTTATGTGGCGCAGCAATTGGCTCAGATAGCCAAAGGATTCGACCTGATTTTTGCCGGCATCGAAGCCTCGGATTACAACGGAGCAGCAGTGGGCGGCATGTTGGCCGAAATACTTGAAATACAGTCTGTTTCGGGCGTGAGCAACATACAGCTCGAAGGCAATGGCGTGAAGGTAGTGCGCGAAATCGAAGGAGGAAGCCAAACAGTAAAACTCGGTTTTCCAATGATGGCAATTGTGCAAAAAGGGATTACAAAAGAAGCACGTATTCCGGCCATGCGCGGCATTATGATGGCTCGCACCAAACCCTTAGAAGTCGTTGCACCCCTTGAAATCGCTTCTCGCGTTCGTTTTGCTTCATTCGATTTGCCTCCGGCAAAATCGGCCTGCAAAAAGTTTACCGAAGATCAGGTGAGCGAACTCATCCATGCCCTGCGCGACGAAGCAAAAGTTCTGTAAATAAGAAGTTTAAAAAATTAATACCCGCATACCATGTCAGTACTGATATTTATTGATAATACCGATGGAAAAATAAAAAAAGCCGGTTTTGAACTGGCTTCTTATGGGGCAGCACTTGCCAAACAAGCCGGCCTTAAAGCCATCGCCCTTTCGCTGGGAAAGGTGGAACCCGAAGAATTGCATAAATTAGGTAATTACGGCATTACCAAAGTGCTAAGCGCTGCCAATGAGCGTTTTGCATCGCTCGACAACAAAGCGTCGGCCAAAGCCATTTCGGCTGCCGCTTTGCAACACAACGCAAAAGTTGTTTTGTTGGCCCACAACAATTTCGGAAAAGCCCTTGCACCCCGCGTTGCTGTGAAGCTTGAAGCCGGATTGGTTACCAATGTTACAGGATTGCCTGTAAGCCTCGACCCATTTACAGTAAACAAAAACGTGTTTACGGGCAAAGCCATTGGCCATGTTGAAGTTCAAACTGCCGTAAGAGTGCTCACGCTATCCTACAACTCGTTTGGTCTGGTCGAAAACAAACAAGACATTGCAATTGAGAGCTTTGATACAGGTTTGAGCGATACTGATTTTGGCCTTAGCGTTGAGGAAACGCAAACCGTTAGCGGAAAAATTTTGCTAAGCGAAGCCGAGATTGTGGTAGCAGGCGGCCGCGGTATGAAAGGACCCGAAAACTGGGGCAGCATCGAAGAGCTGGCCTCAATTTTGGGCGCTGCTACGGCCTGTTCGCGCCCCGTATCCGACGAAGGTTGGAGGCCGCATGGCGAACATGTGGGCCAAACCGGAAAAATCATTGCGCCAAACCTTTATTTTGCCTTTGGAATATCCGGAGCCATCCAGCATTTGGGCGGAGTGAGCGGATCAAAGGTAATCGTTGCGGTGAACAAAGACCCGGAGGCGCCCATTTTTGAAGCGGCCGACTACGGAATAGTTGGCGATGCGCTCAAAGTGTTGCCACAAATGGTTGCCGCTGTAAAAGAACTAAAAGGATAATAATCGGTGGGTTATTTTCAAAACCGGGCTTGTCCCGGTTTTTTTTATTTCCAAAACACAGCTAATAACGGGCATGCGCGGCTGCTTTTAGCTTTGGCAAGCAGCCGGTAATTGTTTTAGAAACAACACGGTTTTTTTCTGTCAAATGGATTATTCCAATTTCGATCGGAGCGCAAAATTGCTCCACTTACAGCCGAAACAGGCCCAAATTGTTGAAAAAAGCACGAAAAAGATGATTTCTTTCCGTACTATTCAGGAAATTATTACTTTTGCACCCGAAAACCAAAAAGCACAACTTGCTATGTCTGAACACCTTGTTAGTATTTTCTCAGGAAGAGCATCACAAAATCTGGCTGAAAAGATTGCTCAAAGCTACGGTGTTCCGCTTGGGAAGACGGCAATTACTGTATTCGCTGATGGTGAATTTCAGCCTTCATTTGAAGAAAATATCCGTGGCCGCGATGTTTTTTTAGTTCAATCAACTTTTTCTCCTACCGAAAATCTTTTTGAGCTTATGCTGATGGCCGATGCGGCCCGCAGAGCCTCGGCGCGAAAAATTACGGCTGTGATTCCTTACTTTGGTTTTGCCCGGCAAGATCGCAAGGATAAATCGCGGGTGGCTATTGCGGCAAAGCTGGTAGCCAACCTTCTGATTACTTCGGGCATTACCCGCATCATCACCATTGACCTTCATGCCGATCAGATTCAGGGATTCTTCGATGTGCCGGTTGATCACATCTATGCTTCAAACATCTTTGTACCCTATATCAAAAGTCTGCAACTGCCCAACCTCACGATGGCTTCGCCCGATACTGGCGGAACGCGCAGGGCTGCATCTTACGCCAAAATGCTCAACACCGGCTTTGTGATTTGCTACAAACAGCGCACCAAACCCAATGTGGTTGAAGAAATTTCGCTTATTGGCGATGTTAGGGGGCGCGATGTAATTTTGATTGACGATATTATTGACACAGGGGGTTCGATTACCAAAGCCGGCGATCTTATTATGGAAAACGGCGCCTCGAGCGTGAGGGCTTTTTGCACGCATCCCGTTTTTTCGGGCAAAGCCTTGAAAAAATTAGCCGATTCGTCTTTTACCGAAATCGTTGTAACCGACACCATCCCACTCAAATGGGAACATGAAAAAATTAAAGTACTCTCAACAGCCGATCTGTTTGCCGAAGTCATTAGGCGCGTAGTAAACTACGAATCCATCAGTTCGCTGTTTCAGATAAATAACTCAAAATAAACCTTAAAATTTCATCGCATGAAAACAGTATCAATGAGCGGTTCTCTGAGAGAGAACGTAGGGAAAAAGGATGCTAAAGCATTGCGCAACGACGGCAAAGTGCCTTGCGTGCTTTATGGCGGCGACCAACAGTTGCATTTCAGCATGGGGCTCGATGCGTTCAAAAAAATCATCTTTACTCCCGAAACTTTTGTAATCGAAATTACACTGGACGGCAAAACCTTCAAAACCCTGCTTAAGGATGTGCAATATCATCCGGTTGGCGATCAGGTAATCCATGCCGACTTCATCAAAATCGCCGAAGAAAAGCCTGTTGTGGTTTCGTTGCCCGTAAAACTTACCGGCAGCTCGCCCGGAGTAATTCGTGGGGGTAAACTCAAACACAAACTTACCCGCCTGATGGTAAAAGGACTTATTAAAGACTTGCCCGATTTTGTTGAAGTGAGCCTTTCGGATTTGAATATTGGCCAGAGTATCAAGGTTAAAAACCTCGAATTAGCCAATATGAAATTAATGGATAACGTAAACTCGGTGATTGTTGAGGTTTCAACCGCACGCGGCGTAACCTTGAATCCCGAAGAGTAGGACGATACGATTGTTTTAAAAAGGCATAAAACGAGTTTTTATGCCTTTTTTCTTTCTGCCTTATTTTGCTAAAAACTACTGACTCAGCATTATGAAATACCTGATTGCTTGCCTCGGAAACATTGGCGCAGAATATGCTCACACACGCCATAATATCGGCTTTATGGTTGGAGATACACTTTGTGCCGATCTATCCGGAAAATTTGAAACGGGCAGATTGGCTCAGGTGGCCACTTTGCGCTATAAAAGCAGGCAGTTGATAACCATAAAACCGACTACCTATATGAACCTGAGCGGAAAGGCAGTGCAATATTGGCTGCGCCAGGAAAACATCCCACTCGAAAACCTCTTGGTGGTGGTTGATGATATTGCGCTGCCAACAGCCACCTTACGAATGAAAACCAAAGGCAGCGATGCAGGGCATAATGGACTGGAAAACATTATTTTAACCCTAAACACCAATCAGTTTGCCCGCCTTAGATTTGGCATTGGCGACGATTTTCCAAAAGGCAAACAGGTGGATTATGTGCTCGGAGAATGGAGCAAGCAAGAACTCCTAACCATTGAGCCTAAAATTCTTACAGCCGTCGAAATGATTAAAAGTTTTGTGAGCATTGGTGCCGATCGCACCATGAATTTGTACAACAACAAATAAGCTAACTCACAAATTGGCAGCCACCCACAAGCGGGCTTCTGCGATAAAACCCTTGATTATTGCAAAACAAACTGAAGTTTTACCGGATTGTGGTCACTTTGTTCGAAACCTAAGTCTATGGCCTCCATGTTTAAGACACTCACATTGGGCGATATTATGAAGAAGTCGAGCGTTGTAACGGGTGTTTTACCTGGAACATAGGCCTGATCAACCCAGCGATTGCTGGGCGTATGAGGGTCGAAAACAACAGTCCACTCATCGGGAACAAAATTCGGGGGAATGGATACTTTGGTGGGCTCAAAACGATAGCCGCCCTTAAATTCCGATGCGATAATTCCGGGCGGATTCATATTCCAGTCGCCACCGGCAATAACATAATTGCCCAGTTCAAACTCGCGTATCATCTTGTTGCGGAGCACGGCCAGCTCCATATCCATCAGGTTTTGTTTGTCAACAAAAGCCGAGTTGTGTGTGTTTAGGATAACCAATTCTTTTCCAACATCCACACTTATACGTAGTTCGATAAAACATCGGTCGAGCAGGAAGAGTCGTTCGGGCCAGCCGGCAATTTGCGGGTAAGCATAGCGGCGCGCTATTCGCGGGCTATAAGCCGAAAAACTCATCAAGCCCGCCTTCACCCTGCCCATGGCATCGGTAATGGGAACCGGCACAAAAGGAACGTCATAATTGGTGGCTAAGGCATAATTGTATAACGGAAGGCTATGCGCCAATTCGATACTCTGGTCAATGCCATAGGAGCGTTTGGCATGAAAATCAACTTCCTGAAAAAGCCAGAAATCAGTTTCAGGCTCCGACTCCACAAATGACTTTATGTTTTGCAGCCAGCGCCGGGTTTCGGCTTCAGAAGCACGGGTGCGGGTGCCGCCGTCGTAAAAGAAATCCATCTCGCGTCCAAGGCCGGCATAGCCGATATTCCAGCTGATGATGCTAAAGGTGTTGCGCGTTACCATTTTCTGCTGTTTTTGAATCAGCTGAAGCTCCTCCACTAAAGGCGGTATATAATCTTTTTGACTGATATAAAACAAAAAAATGCCTGCCAAAAGCACAACCACGACGGCCGTGCCAAGCACAATGTGTATCATAAGTTTTAAAATTTTCATCGGTGCAAACGGATTTAAAACCCCATAAAAGTAAGCTGTTTTTAATAATATTGCAAAGGTACAACCCCCACAAAAACCAGCCTGTTGGTTTTTAATTGTTCGAAATAAACAGAAAAATAATGCGAAAAAACTGAAAAACACTTGCAAGAAACAGGGAGAAACTTCTACTTTTGTTTTATTCTTCACTGTTTTTATCAAACCTAAAAAACGAAACTAAAACAGTGTAAATACTGATAATCAGATAAATATTAAACACAAAGCAAATGCCGGGCATTTTTTGTTTAATGCAAAATTTAAACCTGAGGGATTTCTTTTTCTAAAAAAACGGTAATGGATCTTATTCAAATTATGAAAACAATAAACTCAACAAAAATGAAAACCTACACTCGCTTTTTTCCTGTGATTCTGCTTACGCTTGCGCTTGTTTTGAGCGCTTGCAAAAAAAAGGACGAATCAAAATACCCCGATGATTTGCTTTTTCTAACCGAGGAATATGCCCCCTTTAATTATACCGAGGCCGGGCAGCTGAAAGGGCTTGCGCCCGAATTGCTTTCAAACATCTGCGATAGGCTTGATATACCTTTTAAAACAAAAGTAATGCCTTGGTCGGATGCAATGATAGAAGCAAAAAGCAACCCGAAAGCCGTTTTATTTTCTACCGTACTCACCGCCGACCGGATGGATTTGTTTAATTGGGTTGGGCCCTATGCCACCATTGATTGGAAATTTTACAGCGCTTCGGCCAATCCGCTCGATATTCATTCGCTCGACGAAGCCCGGCAGGTGGCGGCTATCGGCCTTATGCCCGATTATGCCATCAACGAGTTGCTTGTAAATGAAGGGTTTACAAACCTGGTTTATTGCGAAAATACCGCCGACGCCTTTGCAAAGCTCTTAAACGGAACCATCAGCCTGATTCCTTCGTCGGATATTGTTGCCGAAGCCGCACTTCGTGGCCTGAATAAATCGTTTTACGATGTGAGGCCTTCTTTGCTGCTGCAAACGAGCTTTGTTTATCTGGCTTTCAATAAATCCATATCACAAGAAGTTGTCGGCGCTTTTCAAAGCGAGCTCGATCAAATGAAAGAAAATGGAAAATTGGAACTTCTCTATCAGCAATACATGCAAACCAACGGAGCTCCAGGAACCCTGCAGTTTTTTACCGAACAATATCCGCCGCTGAGT
>CAYYDS010000031.1:3814-17664 GCA_964470665.1 uncultured Lentimicrobiaceae bacterium | reverse complement strand
CCGTTTGGAGAAAACATCCTTAAAGAGTCCGTTAAAGGCAGATGCTTTTCAGCTTTCGAATGCCGAAAAAATCAACAAAATAGAGTATCACTTTGCACAAATCATGAGCACGCTTGGGCTCGATCTGAGCGACGACAGCCTGAAAGGCACCCCCAAACGGGTTGCAAAAATGTATGTTCAGGAAATTTTTAGCGGGCTAAATCCTGAAAACAAGCCCAAAATAAGCCTGTTCGAGAATACCTATGCCTACAAAAACATGTTGGTAGAAAAAGACATTACTCTTTACTCCAACTGCGAGCACCATTTTGTGCCTATCATTGGCAAGGTGCACGTGGCCTATATTCCCGACAAAAAAGTTATCGGCCTGTCGAAGATCAACCGCATTGTGCAGTACTACGCCAAACGTCCGCAGGTGCAAGAACGTTTAACCGAACAAATTGCTCAGGCCTTGAAAGAAATCTTTCAGCACAACAATGTGGCCGTCGTAATTGAGGCAGACCATTTGTGTGTAGCTTCGCGCGGCATCAAAGACAGCCAAAGCAGCACCATAACAGCAAGTTTTTCGGGCGAATTTGAAAAAAAGGCCATTAAACAGGAATTTTTATCTTATCTGAATTTTAAAAAATAATGACTTATGGGACACATTGTCAGGTTGTTATCAACCGAACACCTCACACATGATGTTATAAGATTAAGGGTCGAAAAGCCTTTCGGCCTCGATTATCTGCCCGGCCAGGCTGTTGATGTTTCGCTCAACAAAATTGGCTGGAAAAACGAACTCAGGGCTTTCACCTTTACCTCGCTGCCCGATGAAGATCACATTGAGTTTATCATAAAAACCTATCCCGAACGCAAAGGAGTAACCCATCAGTTGCTTTCGCTTGGCGCCGGCGATCAGATCATTGTTCAGGATCCGTTTGGCGATATTCATTACAAAGGGGAGGGTGTTTTTATTGCCGGCGGCGCCGGAATAACCCCTTTTGTTGCCATCTTTAAACAACTCGAGAAGGAAGGCAAAGTGGGCGGAAACAAACTCGTTTTTGCCAACAAAACCAAGGCCGACATTATTCTCGAGAGCCACTTTAAGCAGTTGTTGGGCAACAATTTTATCACTATTTTATCGAATGAAGAATTGCCCGGCTATAAGCATGGCTTCATTTCGGCCGAGCTGATAAAAAATGTTGCACAAGGCAAAAAAAGCTATTATTATCTGTGCGGCCCGCCTCCAATGATGGAAGCCGTTGAAGGGCATTTGGCTGCCTTAGGCGTTGCCGAATCCTTTATTGTAAAAGAGGCTTTTTAAAGGTAAGCAGCTGATAATAAAGCGCTAAAGCTGGCGTTTTAAAAGTGTTTTCCTTTTTTTCCTTTCTTATCGCCGCGTTTGCTGCTTGCCCAAGGTTTTTCCCAATCGGGCTCGTCGACCTGAGCGGGTTTTCGGTTGGGTTTTCTCTTAGTGTCGGCACCTTTGTTTCCGGCCAGTTCAACCCTAACTCCGGTAGAGTTTTTATTGGGGTGGTTGAAGCTGCCAATCACAAGATCAGCATAAGACGACTCAATGTCAACAAAGGAATAATTGTCCATAATGTCAATGCGGCCTATTCCCACCTCGCGCGATCGGGTTACCTCGTTTATGATTCCGATGATGTTTTGCGGGCCAACTTTATCTCGTCTGCCTACGCTAAAAAACATTCGCACAAAGTTTTCCCTGCTGCCTGATGCATCGCGCCACGATCCTTTTCCATCACGGTCTTTTTTGCGGCTTCTGCCCTGTCTTTCTTCCGGAAATTCGTCGCGCCGCACAGTTTTTGCCTCGTCCACATTCAAGTCGGCAGCATGGCGGTAATAGTCGAGAAAACGGTTAAACTCGAGTGCCACAAAACGTTTGATGAGTTCTTGCCGATCCATCCACTCTAATTTCCGATAGATAACGGGCAAAAACGATTCGATTTCTTCATTGTTGACTACAACGTTTTCCATACGGTCAACATGGTGAAAGAGTTGTTTTTCGCATACCTGCACGCCTGTTGGCACTTTTGCCTTGGCAAATTCGCGGCCCACTTTTTTCTCAATCAGCTTGAGTTTTCCTTTCTCTTTCAGGTTGACGATGCTGATACTGATTCCGGTTTTATCGGCCCGGCCGGTGCGTCCGCTCCGATGAATATACACTTCGGGTTCATCGGGCAGATTGTAGTTTATGACGTGTGTGAGGTCGTTTACATCGAGGCCTCTGGCCGCCACATCGGTTGCCACCAACATTTGCAGATTGCGTGTGCGGAAGCGTTTCATCACATGGTCGCGCTGCGCCTGCGACAGATCGCCATGCAGGGCGTCGGCATTGTAGCCGTCGCGGATGAGCGAGTCGGCAATTTCCTGCGTTTCTACTCGCGTGCGGCAAAAGACGATGGCATAAATGTTGGGATAAAAGTCGGCTACCCTTTTCAATGCGGCATACCGATCTTTGGCCTGTACCAAATAAAACACATGCTTCACATTGGCCGTGCCGGTATTGCGTTCGCCCACGCTTTTAACAATGGGCTTGTGCATGTATTTGCTCAAAATACGCTCTACCTCAACAGGCATAGTGGCCGAAAAGAGCAGCGTATGTTTTTCTTTTGGCATTTCTTGCAAAATGCTGTCCACATCGTCCTGAAAACCCATGTCGAGCATTTCGTCGGCTTCGTCGAGCACAGCCCAACGCACATGAGTCAGGTTGGCTTTTCCGCGGCGAATCATATCGTTCATTCGTCCGGGAGTAGCCACAATTATCTGAGGATTATCGTGCAAATGTTTGATTTGCAATTCAATGGAAGCTCCGCCATAAATCGGCACTATTTTTACTCCCGGTATAAAACGGGCAAAGTTCGTCAGATCGCGGGTAATCTGCATGCAGAGTTCGCGGGTAGGGCAAAGAACTACGGCCTGTGTCTGACGGAGGTTGGGATCAATATAATGCAATACCGGCAGGCCAAAGGCTGCGGTTTTTCCGGTTCCGGTTTGGGCTAAGCCAACAATATCGGCAGCTTGCCCGATCAATGCAGGGATAACCGCCGACTGTACCGGCATGGGCTCTTTAAACCCCAGGGCATCTACAGCTTGCAGAAGCTCGGGTTTGAGTCCTAATTCTTGAAAAGAAGGCATAAATGTTTGGAAAAAGATTTAGTCGGCAAAAGTAGGGGTTTATTGCTAACAAAATCATTATCAACGAAAAAAAGATGCAATAACATGAGGTTTTCCTTCGAAAACTTCTTTTCAGGAAACAAAAAAAACTTCAGATTATAAAAAACATCAAATCCGGTTGTGCTATTGAGGCCGCTTTTTACTCAAGCCTAAGTTTTACTTCCACCAATTTATTGCCGGTTGCCTTTACCACCGTGAAACGATAGGGTGGAATAATGATTTCTTCGCCAAGAACAGGAATGCTTTCGTGATGGTGCAGGATAAAACCGGCTAAGGTTTCATAGTCTTCGCTTTCGGGAAACTCGAGGTTGTATTCATGATTCAGGTAATCAATTTCTAAGCGTGCCGAAAACAGGTATTCATTTTCATCGAGTTTTTGCTCAATGGTTTCTTCTTCGTCGTACTCATCGTCAATTTCGCCAAAGATTTCTTCCATCACGTCTTCTAATGCCACAATACCCGAGGTGCCTCCAAACTCATCCACTACAACGGCAATGCCTTGCCCCGATTGGGCAAAACGGCTCAACAACCGGCTTGCAGCAAAGGTTTCGGGATAAACTTCCACTTTGCGCAGCACATCTTGTATGCTTGCAGGGCGCTTAAACATATCGAACGAATGCACATAGCCGATAATGTTATCAATGCTATCCTGATAAACCATTATTTTCGAGTGTTTCGTTTCGGCAAATTTCTCGAGCAGCGTTTGGATGTCGGAATCCACATTAATGGCTTCAACTTCTGTTCGTGGCACCATACATTCGCGCAGTTTGATGTGCCTAAACTCCATTGCATTTTGCAAAATCTGGATATCGGGATCCACCTCGTCCATTTTTTCAACCAGGCCGGTAAAGTCGCGTATGTAGGTATCCAAATCAATCGAGCTGAATTTATAGGAGTCGTGTTCGATTTTCACCCGGAAGAGTTTTTTTAAGATCCACTCGCTCAGCCCGATATAGATGATGATCAAAGGGAAAAGCAAAAAATACAAGAAGCCAACCGGCCAGGCAAAGGCATTCAATGTTCCGTTGGGGTTAATCCGAAAAACCGTTTTCGGGATAAACTCGGCAACGATGAGGATCAGCAGCGTTGAAATGATGGTTTGAATGAGCACAATCCAGAACGGCTGCCCGGCCAATAACGGAAACCACAGCACAATTGCGGGTTCGAGCACCGCTGCCATGGCAATGCCATAAACCACCAGCGCAATATTATTGCCAAGAAGCATCGCGCCGATAAAGCGACTCGGATTTTTATAGAAAAGATTGATGATGCCCGACCGGGTATTGTGCTTTTTGATATCGAGCTCCACCCGCAGGCGATTTGCCGTAACAAATGCGATTTCCATGCCCGAAAAGAAGGCCGAAAACAAGAGTGTGATACCGATTAGTTGCCAGTGGGCTATCATTATGCGTTTGTGCAGTGCTGTTTCAAAGTGCAAATATAGGCAGTTGAAGCCAGTTTTGCCTCATTTTAAGATTATTGCTTCGATTATCAGGTATTTTGTTTAATAATCGTCGGCATCTTCCACCTCAATTGTAGCACGAATGTTGTAGATTGTTCGGTTGCTGAAATCTTCGGCAGCATTCATGCTGTCGCCGTAGATTACCTTGCCGGGCGAGGTAATTTTGACTAAAACGGGCGACGATATTTTTTTGGTTTGCTGGTTCCAAAACAGTATTTCCGATTCTAATTTTTCTTGTGTGATAAAATTTTCAACTTCTACAGCATCGCGGGCCGTCATTATGCGTGTGTTTTCGTTAGAGATGCCGTATTGTGCTTTGATTTGCGAGGTATTCGTTTCGAGCGAGTCATAAAAACAGGCCGTAAAACCCTCCGGAAATTCTATGGTAGGTTCATTTCCTTCGGTACGATACATCAGAGGCGCTTCGAGTTTCATGAATACGCTTCCCGAATCGCTGCGCCAATACATAATGTCGTGCGCGGTTACGGCAGCCAGCGTATCGCTTGCCGTAATTTCTTTTACAACGGTAAGCGAGTTTTCACAAGCAAACAACATCATGCCGGCCAAAACAGCCGCCATGATGTTGCCTATTTTTCGAAAAATAAATTGTCTAAAACCCCTTAAGGTCATTATTTTGCAGCCCTGACAATGGTTTCTTCCTTAAACCAGCAATCAATGGTATAGGATGTGCCTTCTTCGTAGCCATTGAAGAAGATGGATTCTTTTGTGGGGAAGTGTGCCGAATAGGTAGCTATGAGTTTGTTGGCTGTTTCGGTCATGTTATCATCCACCCGCTTTGCCTGCATGTATTTATCCACTGCTGCCCAATAGGCTACGCGCGAAGTGAAATCATTGTTGCCGCAGTCTTTTGCGCTTGCAGCATAGAGGTCGCCAATAATGATATAAGGCCTTCCGTCGTCCGGCTTAAGCTCCAATGCCCTTAGCGCCAACTGCCTGGCTCTTGGGTAGTTGCGCACGGCGCGGTAGGTTTCGGCCATTAATTTGCAGGCACTCTGTGCTTTGTCAACATCTGCCGATTTGATGGCTTCCTCAAAATAAGTCAGCGCCTGGCTGTATTTTTCGTCTTTTACCAGCAATCTGCCAATGTTATAGGCCGATTCGGGGCTGGGGTCTAATTTATGAAGCTGCACACTTGCTTTGAGGTAAAGCGGGTCTTCCTGACAGCTGCGACGGTCGAGCAGGCCGGTAATTTTTTTCAGTAGTTCAATATTATTCGGGTCTTTCTCCATTTTTGCCGAATAGATTCTTACCAAGTCGGTGCATTGTGCAAAAGGTTCGAATGTAGCATCAATATTTCCCTTGAAATTTTTGTAGTTTTCAACCCATTTGGTGTCGCCGGCCTTGTTAAGCTTGCTTATGTTGTAGTCCAGAATATCAATTACCTGATCATATACGTCCACAATCATCGAGCTGTCAACCTTGGCTTTGCGAGCCATTTTAATCACCGAGCGGAAATAATAGATGAGCACGGTTCCATCGCTATCTTCGCCGTCGAGTTCAACCGAGCGTTTGAAAATATTGTAAGTTTCTTCATAACGCTCCTGGTCGTAGGTTGAAAGGTCAACGCCTTTGCGCCCCAGGATAGCGCCTTCTTGCGATTTACCGGTTTTGTAGTGGTTGGGGAAATACTGAATACGCTGATCATAAACCATCATCAGGGTGTCAATAAGTTTGGCCTGAATCTGAGGGTTTTTTTCGTTTTCAATGCGGTATTGCATGATTTTTACCCCGTCAACATAGGTGTTTTCGCTTGCCAGAGGGCAATTTTTAAATACCCATCTCCAGGGAGAGATAATATCTTTTATTACCGGCGAGTTGTAGTCGCTTGCTTTCCATTGTTTTAAAAACTCACGGTAGAGTGAAATATTTGTCACGCAACTAATACTGTCATTGCCATACTTCTGTATCTTATCTTGCGGAACCAGACGGTCGAAACCATCGGCTTTTGCAGGAAGTTGCATAGCAACGAACACCGTGAAGGTTAAGATCAGTGTTTTGGTTAAGGCTTTTAGTTTCATGGTGATGAAGATAATGATGAATAATTAATTGTATTTAGTTTTAATAAACCATCGCTCGTAGAGGGCTATGCCGACGGTAAAATTAACAAAAGTTTCCCTAATCAGGTATTTTGCCGTGGTACCCCTGCGACCGGCTTCGAGGCTTAAGTCAATAGTTGTTAAAGAACGTGGCAACGGTAAGCTGATTCCAAAACTTATGCCAAATTCGTCAATTGGTTCGCCGTTGATTTTCAGATAGGTTTGGCCATATCGGGCTCCCATTCTGTAGGAAGCACGTTTCCAATATCCCGATATTGAAGTATAATTTGGTGTGTATTGAGCGCCTGCAGCCATAGTCCAGCTGTTGGTGAGGGAGTCGCGCTGGTTGAAAAACTCGAATTTTTCCCAGTTTTGCCAATTAAAATCAAGGCCGACAAGCAGTTTCTCGGTTTTTTCGTAGGTTAGCCCAAAGCCGACTTTTTGCGGTATAAACAGCTTTCCTTTTTCTTTTGGGAGAAACAAAACGGTATCCACAACGTTTTCAACGCTCCCCTGC
The DNA here is from genome assembly GCA_964470665.1 of uncultured Lentimicrobiaceae bacterium. Lineage (GTDB taxonomy): Bacteria > Bacteroidota > Bacteroidia > Bacteroidales > F082 > JALNZU01. Next base: position 10,451 of record CAYYDS010000031.1, on the reverse strand, counting down.
AAACCACCAAACTGACTCATTATCAGGTATTCGCGCGATGCATTAAGTTTTGTATTTTGCCCATAAGTGAGCCCGATATGCAAGCGATCGGTTTCGCTAAGCGGAGCGGTATAGAGCAATCCGTAATTAAAGGAAACATCGTTTAACATTGCGCGGCTTTCAACTTTTGTGGTGGCCATGTTTACCGAATCGGGAAAATAAAGAAACGACGAGTTAACGCTTTTGCCGAAGTTGTAGTTAAAATTCAGGCCGGCCGATAATCCTTTTGCCAATCGGAAGGCGTTTCCAAAATAGAGTGTATTGAGGCCGCCATTGCCTTCATAGCTTTTGTTTACTGCTATACCTTGTGGCGAAATGCCGGGAACAACCACATTGTACGAAATATTGCTTGTGGGCATTAGGCCAATGCCCACATGCCACCATTTGAACATAGGAAAACCGAGCGAAAAATAGCTGATTCCAACGGCATTGCCGGTTTCGGTTTGCCGTGTGGTGGTATAGGTAACTGCCGATGCGTTGAAACCAACATTAAAAAGAAACGAAAGTGAGTCGAAACGGTCGTAGGAGGCCGGATTCACAGGGTTTACAAAACGGTTGGTGCCTATGGCGTTGCCAATGCCGCCCATTGCCGTGAGGCGTGCATTAGAGCTCCGGGTTTCGAGCATTCCGATACCAAACCTCGAATAAGGTGAATCAATCCCGATTTGGGCAAACAATCCTGACATACTTATGCCGAAGGCAAACAAAAAGAGGGTGAATTTCTTCAACTTATCCTAACTTATTAAAATCCATAATTATTTTCAAGCCCTCAATAACAAGGTTTGGGGCAGCAAAGATGCTAATTCTTAACTTTCTATCAAAATATTTATTGTCGCCGCCCCCCAAAAGAACCGTTAAATCATTATAAATATTTTGATATTGCGCTATAATTCCTGCTATTTCGGCCTTAGCTCCACACAATGCGCCTGACGCCAATGCGCCAGCAGTGTTTGTTCCGGTAAGCGGAGTTTCGTCAGGAAGTTCAACCAGTGGCAGCCGGCCGGTAAAGTGATGCATGGCCTTGAGCCGCATTTTCAGGCCCGGGCTAATAATGCCTCCCGGCCAAACGCCATCGGCTTGCAGCAGATCGTAAGTGATGCAGGTTCCCATATCAATAACCAGCACATTTTTGGCCGGAAACCGGCCAAAAGCCGCAGCCACGCCGGCAATTCTGTCGCGCCCCAGACTTGCTGCTCCGGCATAGGTAATTGTAAAAGGCAGCGGAGTTTCGTGCGTTAGAAAATGGGATTGACAATGGCTGTTGAGCATCCCGATTAAGGCTTCGCCAACAGGCCTTACCGCCGAAATTAAGGCCACATCGGGCATCCCATACTCATGAAAAAACGATAGCAGCATCTCCGGATCATCGCCTTTAAAATGCTGAAAGGCCAGCATTTGTTTTCCGCTGAAAAGAGCTGCTTTCGAAAAGCTGTTACCAATATCTAACGCAAGCTGTATCATCATTATCAAGCCTTTAGGGCGGTGCAAAGGTAGCGAGAATGCCCGAAATGAAGGTTTTTTTTTGTTTTTTTTTCGGGAGTAGAGAAAAGTTGTATATTTGCAGCCCAAAATAGGAGGTACCATAGCTCAGCTGGTAGAGCAACGGACTGAAAATCCGTGTGTCCTTGGTTCGATCCCGAGTGGTACCACCCCAAAGCCTTCTGCAAACGGAAGGCTTTTTTGTTTCATCCCTGTTTTCCACAACCGTTTGCAAGCAAAAGACAGGCTTTCATCTTTTTTTAAGATTGATCGGCTCAACGCATAAACGTATCTTTGTGGCACAAAAACTGTTTGCACAAGCAAATAGACACCTTATTTGGAAGTGATAATTAAATCAAAAATAAAAATAACCTAACACACCAAAATGAAAAGGGTATTAATCGTTACAGGGGGCGGCGACTGCCCGGGTTTGAACGCCGTTATCAGAGCCATTGTAAAGCGTGCCTCGCAGGAAAAAGATTGGGAGGTTTTGGGCAGTATCCAAGCCTTCAACGGGGTGTTGTGGGAGCCCACAGAAGTTAAAGTTCTTACCCCTGAGCTTGTTAGAGGCATTCATTTTCAGGGAGGCACCATTATCGAAACCACCAATAAAGGCGGCCCGTTTGCCTGGCCGGTAAAAAATAGCGATGGCAGCTGGTCGAGTGTTGACCGCTCCGACGAGATGATCCGAAAGATTCAGTATATGGGCATTGATGCCGTGATAAATATTGGTGGCGATGGTTCGCAACGCATCTCGCAAGCCCTTTACGAAAAAGGGCTTCCGGTGATTGGTGTGCCTAAAACCATTGACAACGACCTTTCGTCAACCGATTCTACATTTGGTTTTCAAACGGCTGTTGAAATCGCCACCGAAGCTGTTGACAAATTAGTAACTACTGCTGCAAGCCACAACCGCGTTTTTGTTGTGGAGGTAATGGGGCGTTATGCCGGATGGATTGCGCTGAATGCTGCCGTTGGCGGTGGCGCCGAGGTATGCCTCATCCCCGAATTTCCGTACGACCTCAACATTGTGAAAAACAAATTGGAAGCTCGATTTACGCGAGGCAGAGGTTTTGCCGTTGTGGTGGTATCCGAAGGCGCGCGCCGCAAAGAAGGCTCAATGGTATTCGAAAAAAGCACAGAAGTGGGCTACGAAAACCTTCGCTTAGGCGGCATTGGCCGCCAATTGATTCGCGAACTCAAAGAAGCCGGCTTTGAACCCGACATGCGCGAAACCGTATTGGGACACCTGCAAAGAGGGGGCGTTCCCATTGCATACGATCGCGTACTCTCGGCCCAGTTTGGCGTAAAAGCTTTCGAAATGGTACTGAAAAAAGATTTCGGAAAAATGGTATCGTATCGCCACCCCTATTTCGTTTCTGTTCCGCTTAAAGACGCCATCCTTAAACCTAATCTCGTAACCCTCGACAACGCCTTGGTAAAAACAGCCTCCGGTTTGGGTATCTCGCTCGGTATTGATACCAATAATCCATAAAAGTTTCTGACAATGAAGGTAAAAGTAATTGCCACGGCTAAAGACACAAACAGCGCAATTGCCTCGGGGCAAACAGTGGTTGTAATTGACGTATTGCGAGCCAGCTCGGTCATTACTACCGCACTCGCGAATGGATCGGGCCCTATATGGCCGGTACTTAGCATTGAAGAAGCCTTTGAAAAACGCAAGGCCTTTCCGAACGATCGGGTTTTGCTTGGCGGTGAAAGAGGCAGTAAAATCATCCCCGGGTTCGATTTGGGAAACTCACCTTTCAGCTATAGCCCCGACAAGGTAAACGGAAAAAACATCATCATTTCCACCACCAACGGAACCCGCGCCATACGCAACAGCATGGGAGCCAAGGCGCTTTATATGCTTGCTTTTCTCAACCTGCCGTTTGCTGCCAAAAAAATGAGCGGGGAAGAAAACATCGTACTGGTTTGCAGTGGCACCAACGATCAGTTTTCGGCCGACGACGCCCTTTGTGCCGGGCATTTTATACTGGAACTGGAAAAATATACCCACATCGAAACCGACGATTTGGGCCTGGTGGTTCGGAGTTTTGCACTTCAAAACGGAAGTATTGCCGAAAAATTAGATCGTTGTTTTCATCTCAACTACCTCAAAAGCATTGGGTATCAGCACGATGTTGACTATTGCCTTCAAATAGGGGATCTGAATATTTTGCCCGTATTGCATACCAACGGTTACCTCACAAAGCTTGAGGATTAAAAGTTTCGCTTAAATGCCAAATTTGCTGTAATTCATCACCCTACAGCAGTGCGCATTTTTGTTATGGCCGCTTTTGAGCAAAAAAATCTTTCAGGATTTTTTCGCATTTCACGGCTTCAACGCCTTTTAAAACCTGTGTTTTTGGATGCAAAACCGGCTTTTGCAGCAAACTAAAGCCTTTTTTGGGGTCGCTGGCGCCCCACACCACTTTTCCGATATGGGCAAGATGTATTGCTCCGGCACACATTAGGCAGGGTTCAAGGGTAATGTATAAGGTACAGTTTTCCAGGTATTTACCACCCAAATGATTTGCTCCTGCAGTGATGGCCAACATTTCTGCATGTGCCGTAACATCATTTAATGTTTCGGTAAGATTGTGCGCACGTGCCACTATTCGCCCATCACAAACCACGACAGCCCCAACCGGCACTTCGTCTTTTTCAAAAGCAATTTCGGCCTCTTTTAAGGCTTCTTTCATAAAAAACTCATCGGTATAAGGGCTTAAAGTCATATGCGTTGTGTTAAAAAAGTGTTGGTGTTTTAACTGGCCGAAGCTGCTACTTCGAGTGATTTTAACAGACTCTAATGGGCTTCGAGCCAATTGTTACCGGTATTGATTTCCGTTACCGCCTCAACCGAAAGTTTCAGTGCATTTTGCATTTTGTCGGCAACAAGTGTTTTAAGTTTTTCAACCTCATCGCGGTGGGCATCAAAAACCAATTCGTCGTGTACCTGAAGGATCATTTTCGACTGCATTTTTTCTTCAATGAGTGCATGATGAATGCGAATCATCGCAATTTTAATCATGTCGGCCGAGGTTCCCTGTATGGGCATATTAATTGCGTTTCGTTCGGCAAAGCCGCGTACCACACTGTTTTGCACATTGATGTCGCGCAGCAGGCGCCGGCGCCCAAGCATGGTTTCCACATAGCCTTGTTTGCGCGCTAAGGCGATCTGCGTATCAATATAGGCTTTTACGCCGGGATATTCCTTAAAATAGTTGTTGATAATCTGTGCGGCTTCGCTTCGGCTGATGCCTAAACGCTCGGCCAAACCGAAGGCCGATATACCGTAAATAATTCCAAAATTAACCATTTTCGCATTTCGGCGCATTTCTTTGGTCACTTCGCTGATGTCCACATTATAGACTTTTGCGGCTGTTGCTGCGTGGATGTCTTGCCCTTTATTAAAGGCTTCGATAAGGCCTTTATCTCCGCTCAGGTGCGCGATGATGCGCAATTCGATTTGCGAATAATCGGCAGCGAGGAGCGTAAAATTCGGGTTTCGGGCTACGAATGCTGTTCGGATTTCACGGCCGCGCTCGGTGCGCACCGGAATATTCTGCAGGTTTGGGTTGTTGGAGCTGAGTCGTCCGGTAGAAGCCACGGCCTGATTGTATGAGGTGTGGATGCGCCCATCGCGCGGATTTACAAGGCCGGGGAGTGCGTCCACATAGGTTGATTTGAGCTTGGTAAGCGAACGGTAATCGAGTATGAGCTGAATAATGGGATGCTGATGGATCATTTTGCTCAACACCTCTTCGCCTGTTGGGTATTGCCCGCTTTTTGTTTTTTTGGCATTTGTCTTTAATCCCAAACGTTCGAAAAGGATTTCGCCAAGCTGTTTTGGCGAGGCAATATTAAAAACGGTTTGTGCTGCCGCAAAAATATCTTCTTCGAGCCGGGCAATTTCGAGCTGCAAACCTTTGTTTATCTGATCTAAAGTGGGCACATCAATACGCACCCCTTCTGCCTCCATTGAAGCCAAAACCGGCACAAGCGGCATTTCAATCTGGTCGAAAAGCTTTCTTAGTTTCAGTTGATCCAACATCGGTTCAAATACTTTTTTCAACTGCAAGGTAATATCGGCATCTTCGGCAGCATATTCTTTGAGCTGTTCGGGAGCTACATCGCGCATTGTAAGCTGATTTTTTCCCCTTTTCCCGATGAGGGCTTCTATTGGCACCGGCGAATAATTCAGGTAATTTTCGGCAAGCACATCCATGTTGTGTCGCTGGTCGGGCTCAATAAGGTAATGGGCTATCATCGTATCGAAAAGCGGCCCGGCTACTCCAATATCATACCAACGCAAAACCGAAATGTCGTATTTCAGATTTTGGCCTATTTTTTCGATGGAAGGGTTTTCGAAAAACGGCTTAAACCATGATAATATCCGCATGCAGGCATTGTAGTTTTCGGGTAGCGCAACCCACCAGGCTTTGTGCGGTTCAACAGCAAAAGAAATTCCGGCCAGCTCGGCTATATGCGCATCCACGGCAGTGGTTTCGGTGTCGAAACATACTGAGCTGCAGCTTAATAAATGGTTTGCCAAATCGCGGATTTGCTCCTCTTGTTCGAGGCTTATGTAGTGGTGCGGCGTGGTATAAATATTGGCTTTCGACGATTCGTGCAGCACGTGCTCAGCGGCTTCGTACATCCCATCGAAAAGGCTGGCCTGCACCGGCTTCGACTGCGTTTTTCTTTCACCTTTTTCGTATGCGGCATCATCTTTCATCCGTTTGGCAAAGGTGCGAAACTCCAACTCCTCAAAAAGCTGATTAAGCCGCTCCATATCAGGCTGATTGAGCAAAAGGGCATCCGTGTCGAATGCAATGGGCACATCGGTAACAATTGTGGCTAACTGCTTAGATTTCAATGCAAGTTCGCGGTTGTTTTCAATGTTTTCGCGCAATTTTCCCTTCAGTTTATCGCTATTGGCCAACACCTGATCTACCGATCCGTAATCGGCAATCAGTCGCATGGCAGTTTTTTCGCCTATTCCGGGCACGCCGGGTATGTTATCCGAAGCGTCGCCCATAAGTCCCAAAATATCAATCAATTGCCCGGGCTCTTTAAGGTCGTATCGTTTGCAAACCTCTTCAACTCCCCAAAT
>CAYYDS010000031.1:0-3804 GCA_964470665.1 uncultured Lentimicrobiaceae bacterium | reverse complement strand
AGCACCGGCTTTGGCAGGTTTATACATAAAGATGTTTTCGCTAATCAATTGTCCGAAATCTTTGTCGGGAGTCATCATATAGGTTATAAAACCTTTCTTTTCGGCCGATTTGGCTAATGTGCCGATGATGTCGTCGGCTTCATATCCATCAAGGGCAAGTAAAGGGATGTTAAAAGCTTCGATGAGCTCAATAATATAAGGAATGGATGCGGCCAAATCGTCGGGCATTTTTTCGCGGTTGGCCTTGTATTGGTCAAATTCGAGGTGGCGATGGGTAGGCGCCATAGTGTCTATTGCCACCCCGATATGGCTCGGTTTTTCTTTGCGTATCACTTCGTAAAGCGTGTTGGCAAAGCCAAGAATAGCCGACGTGTTCAGGCCTTTTGAATTGATGCGCGGATTTTTATTCAGCGCAAAAAAAGCCCTGTATATCAGAGCCATAGCATCGAGAAGGAAAAGTTTCGGGCGATTTTCTGACATCTTTAACTCGTTTTAAAAAGGTAAAGGTAAACAATTCGGCAAAGTCGAAAGCCACCTCTTATGAATACTTCCCGTTAAAGCAGCCATGCACATTGCAGGACAGCTATTTAAAGCGTCGTTTGCCGGCAGGTATTTTCCCTTTGACCTATTGAAAAATTCTGGTTTTTTAAAAATTGCGGCATATTATTTCAGCTTCATTTTTCGAAGCCCGGCGCAAAACAGACTAATTTAGAACCTTTCTTCGCCCAATTCGTTCGTTTGAGTGGAAAAAGGCCTTATTTTTGTACACATCCAACACAGTAAATCCCATTATGCATATTTTCGAAGGCCATTTAACCTCCAAGCTCCCCAACGCGGGGACCTCCATTTTTGCCGTAATGTCTAAACATGCTGCCGATTACGGCGCAATCAATCTGGCTCAGGGTTTTCCTGATTTTCCAATTTCGGCCAAACTCATTGCGCGTGTAAACCACTATATGAAAAAAGGGTTCAACCAATATGCACCCATGCCCGGCGTGCGTGCACTGCGCGAAGCCATAGCCGCCAAAGCGCTGAAAACTTATGGCGTGAGCTACGACCCCGACAGCGAGATTACCATTACGGCCGGAGCTACACAGGCGCTTTATACGGCTATCAGCACTTTTGTAAGAGACGGCAACGAAGCCATCATTTTTGAACCGGCTTACGACAGCTATGCCCCGGCAATAAAACTAAACGGAGGCACAGTGAAAAATGTTGAACTTAAAGCACCCTCATTTAAGATAAACTGGGATGAAGTTAAAAAAATGATTTCGAGCAATACGCGACTCATCATCATCAACAGCCCACACAATCCCAGCGGAAGCCTTTTGGAAGCCGACGACCTGAAGATGCTGGATCTTTTAACCCGCGACACCGACATTGTTGTGCTGAGCGATGAGGTGTATGAGCATATGGTTTACGACGGTAAAAGCCATCAAAGCGCCTGCCTGTGGCCCGAATTGGTAAAACGCACTTTAGTGATCGGTTCGTTTGGCAAAACATTTCACGCTACCGGCTGGAAAACTGGCTATGTGCTTGCCCCGGAGATGCTTACCGCAGAGTTTAGAAAATTGCATCAGTTCACCGTATTCGCCAGCAACACCCCTATGCAATATGCAATAGCAGATTTTTTGGGCGATGAGGAAAATTACCTCAGTTTGTCGGCTTTTTATCAGTCGAAACGCGATTTCTTTAATGAAAGAATCGCATCTTCACGTTTTGAAATTATCCCATCGTATGGAACTTATTTTCAGCTTCTGAGCTATAAAAACATCTCAAAAGAAAACGAGTTGGATTTTGCCGTTCGGCTTGTAAAAGAGCACGGTATTGCCCTTATCCCCGTTTCGCCTTTCTACAGCCAGCAACTCAACCAGCAATTGTTGCGCGTTTGTTTTGCAAAACAAGAAGAAACCCTGACTAAAGCTGCCGAAATTTTATGCAAGATTTAAACATCGCGTTGATACAATCTGTTTTGCACCCGGGCCATGCCGGGCAAAACTATCGGCACTTGGAAGCTTTAATGGAGCGGCAAAGCATTAGCAACGATCTTATACTGCTCCCCGAAACTTTTGGCACAGGTTTTTCTGCCCACCCAGCCCAATATGCCGAAGAAGAAGGAGGCGCGGGCATGAAATGGATGCATCGCATGGCCGAAAAACACCGGGCCGTTATATGCGGCAGCCTGCTTTTGAAACGCAACGCCAATTACAGCAACACTTTGATTTGGATGCGCCCCGATGGAAGTTTCGTAACCTACGACAAACGTCATGTGTTTCGTATGGGTGGCGAACACGAATACATTACAGCCGGCAATCGTGTGGAAACTGTTGAGCTTAAGGGATGGAAAATCAGGCCTTTGATTTGTTACGATCTGCGTTTTCCGGCATGGTGCCGCAACAGCTACTGGCAGGGCGAATATGCCTACGACCTTTTGATCTTTGTAGCCAACTGGCCTTCGCAGCGCTCCTGGCCATGGAAACAGCTGCTTATTGCCCGCGCTATCGAAAACATTTCGTGTGTGGCCGGCTTAAACAGAGTAGGCGCTGACGATCAAGGCAATACGTATTCGGGCGATTCGGCAGTGCTCGATTCGCGTGGCTTTGCCATTGCCAGCGCTGAACCCGGAACCGAAACCGTGCTCGAAGCAACTTTAGTTGCATCAGAGCTACTGGATTTCAGACAAAAATTTAAAGTTGCCCTTGATTGGGACCAGTTTAATATTCTACATTTGCCCGAAGGAAATTAAACCGATTTTATGAATATCATTATTGCCGGCGATGGGGAGGTGGGCCTGCACCTTGCCGAATCGCTCGTAAACAGCAACCATAACATCACCGTTGTTGACCCGCACGAAGACCTCCTGAAAATGGTTGAATCGCATGCCGATCTGATGACCATCAATGGAAATTCGACCTCTATAAGTGTGCTCCAGAGAGCCAACATCCGAAAAACCGACCTCCTGATTTCAGTTGTTCACGACGAACACATCAATTTGATGACCTGTATCCTTGGCAAAAAACTCGGCGCCAAAAAAGTAGTAGCCCGAGTCAATACCATGGAAAATCTCAGCATCGAAAATCGACAGATTTATCAGGAGTTAGGCATTGATGCCCTTATTTCGCCCGAAGATGTGGCCGCTCAAGAAATCATCTCTTTGCTTAAACAATCGGCCGCAACCGAAGTTTTTGATTTTTCCGAAGGGCGTCTTCAGCTTTTTATGATTAAGCTCGAAGCAAAAGCGCCTGTTATCAACAAAACCTTAGACGAGATTGCGCAGGAACACCAAAGCCTGAATTTTAGAGCAGTGGCCATACACCGAAGCCGCAAAACCTTTATTCCCAGAGGCGAAGACCGGTTTATGCCAAACGACCTGGCCTATGTCATCACCAAGCCCGAAGCCATTGATCAGCTCCTCGAACTAGGCGGAAAAGTGGAACACAACATTCACAACGTAATGATCGTTGGCGGCGGAAGGGTAGGCCGGATAACAGCCAAACGCCTGGAAAAGGAGATGAACATCAAGCTATTAGAAAAGGACTTCGAGCGCTGCCATGTGCTAACCGATTACCTCGAAAATGCCCTTGTCGTCAATGGCGACGCACGCAATATCCAATTGCTCGAAGACGAGGATATCCGCAATATGGATGCGTTTATCTCGGTTACCAACAATACCGAAACCAATATCCTAACCTGCCTCCATGCACGAATGAGCGGCGTAAAACGCACCATTGCTTTAGTGGAAAACATTGATTATATTGACATTGCGCAGAATATCGGCATTGACACCATCATTAATAAAAAACT
>CAYYDS010000030.1:8958-17690 GCA_964470665.1 uncultured Lentimicrobiaceae bacterium | reverse complement strand
TATCTTGTGTACGACCCGGCAACAACAAATCTTCCCTATTCCGAAAATTTTACTGCCGGATTTGGCAATGTTTATACCTATAGCGTATCGGGCGAGGATAGAGTATGGCTTCACAATCCAACCGAGGGATTTGTGTCAATGAACGGCCACAACACAGGTGTTTTGGAAGACGACTGGCTTATTTTGCCCGCTTTCAACAAAAACTTATACACTAATGTGGTACTCAGCTTCGACACTTGGAAGCGTTATGGCTCGGAAGATGCCGACAACTATTTCAAGCTTTATTATTCTACCAACTATCCCGGAATGGGAAATCCAACTTCATCCAGTTGGACCGAGCTCAGTTTTGCACAACCTGCCGAAGAGCAAGTTTGGGTAAGCTCGGGGCCTGTCAACCTCAACAACTTGTCGGGAAACAAAATCTACATCGCATTACGCTATCATTATAATGTAAACTTTTATCGCCTTTGGCAGGTTGACAACATCCAGATTACAGGCAGTCAATCGGGCAGTGTGCCGGTTAAACTCAGCTTTGCCAGCATCAACAACAACCAGTCGCCTTCGGTAAACATGCCTTTCAACGTAGTTGTAAAAGCTGTTGATGCCAATAACGCAGCCGGAAATGTAACATCGAACACCACAGTAAAACTGCAACTTCAAACGGGTACCGGAAGCCTTGGTGGCACGCTAACTGCGGTCATACCCTCGGGAAGCAATGCCGTTGAATTTGCCAACATCAGCTACAACAAAGCCGAAGCCAACGTATCGCTAAAAGCATCCACCACCGCAGGGATGACGTTAGAACCAGCTATAAGTCAGCCATTTACAGTAAATGCTGTAGCAACAAACCTATCTTTTATCGGTTTTCCAACTTATGGGCAAATCGGCAGCCCTATTGCCTCTTTTACAGTGGAGGCAAGGCTCGACAATCAGCTTGTTGACCCCAACTTTAACGGTGCCATCGCCCTTGTCAAGCTCAGCGGCAATGGCAATGTAACCGGCACTCTTACCAAAAACGCGGTTGCCGGCGTGGCCACATTCAACGATATTGTATTCAGCGATTTTGGGAGTTACACACTTCAGGCCACGGCCAGCGGACTGAGCAGCGCAACAAGCCCGGCCATCTTTATTATGGGTCAGCCCACCATAGCCACATCTATCCTGCCCTCGTATATTGTTGGAAATGCTCCCACCAATCATCGCGTTCCCTATGTTTATAGGGCTACAATCTCGAATCTGATTCCAAATAAAACCTATAAATACATCAATCAGGTGGTTTCGTCGGCTGATGCCGCAACCGTAAATGGCGCCGGAAACATCATTTTCATTGGGTCATCCGGCAACTTTTACAGAAGCAGTTCACCAAGTTTTACTTCGCCCGATGGCCATGCCGAATTTACGAGCGATACCAATGGCAATTACACCGGCTGGTTTATTACCGAACCCACCAGCAATGCACGTTTCGCGCCCGGAAGCTATGTCTTTATGCGTATTCGTATCAACGACGGGCTAGGCGGCACCGCAAGCGCGAGTTTCCTCACAACAGCCGACTCTACTTTAGCCATCGGAATGGTAGAAACACCGGATAATTTAAGCGGATCGGGCGTTTATGGGAAGCTTTTTTCAGAAGGAAAAAACTTTGCTGTGCTCTATAACAATGTAAATGGCACCGGCAGGCCACTCGCAGCCACTTTTATCGAAGATGATGGCACGAGCGGAGGCACAGCCTATTCGCCGTTCTATCAAAATCTTGTTGACGGGCAAGCGGCTTCATGGGGAACAATCATCCCAAACACCCTGCCCAACGGCTTACGCAGGGTTGAAATCAGGCAATTGAGCAACGGCTCTGTTATTCAGGCCGAAACCGTAACATCATCAAACGGAAGCTGGCCTTATGGTACAAATACCGTTAATCCGACTGCCGGCCCAAATGCGCTGCTCATTACCAAAAGCCCCGATTTCACTGCAAATCAAACCAATGTAACACCCGGAGGGCAAGTGCAGTTTACCGATCTGACGCCGGGCAATCCAAGCGCTTGGAGCTGGGTTTTCGAAGGAGGAACGCCTTCCGCTTCAACACAGCAAAACCCGCTTGTTACCTACAATACAGCCGGAGAATTTGATGTAAAACTAACGGTTACAACTCCATTCGGCACTCATGTAGTTCAAAAAACAGAATACATCACCGTAACCTCCCTGCCTACGGCTAATTTTACGGCTAACACCACCACCCCGGCAGTGGGCAGCTCGGTGCAGTTTACAAACACCTCTACCGGGCAAATTACAAGCTGGCAATGGACTTTTACCGGTGGAACTCCGGCAAGCTTTAACGGCCAGAATCCCCCTGCCATCCAATACAACACAGCCGGCACCTTTGATGTCAAACTCGTTGTTAGCAATGCAAATGGATCCAATACAAAACTTGCGCCCGGATACATCACGGCAGGATACCCGCCAGTAGCCAACTTTGTGGCCAACGAAAACACAACCATTGCTGTTGGCAACACACTGTCGTTTACCGACCAATCCACCGGTAACATTGACAGTTGGAGCTGGACTTTTGAAGGCGGTTTTCCCAATAGCAGTAGTGCACAAAACCCAAGCAACATTTTCTATAACAATGCCGGCTTGTTTGATGTAAGCCTGACTGTGTCCAACGTTTTCGGCTCAAACACCAAATTAAGGCCTGATTACGTCAATGCAGGCTTTGCACCCGTTGCCGATTTTAACGCCGTCTTTGAAACCTTTGTTGATCGTGTTGAATACCATTTCAACGACCTCTCAACCAACAACCCAACAAGCTGGAACTGGATTTTTGCAGGTGGAGACCCGGCCACGTCCACGCAGCAAAACCCCGATGTTACCTATACCACCGACGGCATTTACAACGTAAGCTTAACCGCCCAAAACATCTATGGCAGTGGAAACGTAATCAAAACCGGATACGTTGTAATCAACCTCACCGGCCTCGAAGAAGCGGTTTTTGTTCCGGGCTTCACCCTTGCGCCCAATCCGGCTAGCGGATTGGTAAACATCGGCAATCTTGCCCAGGGCGACATCCTCCGTGTTTTTAGCCTCACCGGCCAACTGCTCGATGAAATTCAATGCAGTGCCGACCGGCATCAACTTCAGCTACAAGCATATCCAAAAGGTATCTTGCTGGTACAGAGCATAAACATTAATTCAGGTAAAATATATTCGGCACGAATTATAAGCCAATAACCCTATGTTGAAGCAATAAAGCAGCCATCAGCATTTTCGATCTGATGGCTGCTTTTTTTAAAAAAACACCTCATGAAGCGTTAGAAGCTAAAACAAAGCGCAAAAATTTTGTTAATTTCAGCTTCAAATAAAATAAAAAATGAAGGTTTTGTATTTCAAACAGATAAAGTCGTATTTTTGCCGCGGTTTAATTTTTTACAGTTCTTTGAAAAGCAGGGCAAATTCACATTTTTCAGAACCAATCATTCTGTGAAGTAGTTAGTTAACTTTCTTTTTAAAAACAATTTATCAATTTTTTTTTCATTTTTAACATGAACATTTTTGTTGCAAAACTCAACTTCAAAACAACCAGTGAGCAATTGGAAGAAACTTTCAAACAATTTGGTGAAGTGTCCAGCGCTAAAGTAATTATCGACAAACTGACCAACCGCTCAAAAGGTTACGGTTTTGTTGAAATGCCCAATGACAGCGAAGGCTTTGATGCCATCAATCAACTCAATGAAACCCAGCTTGATGGGAGTACAATTATCGTAAAAAAAGCTCGTCCGAAGGAAGAAGGCCAGAACGAAGGCGGTGGATTTAGGCGTCGTGAAGGCGGTTTCCGCAACGAAGGCGGCTTCCGCAACGAAGGCGGCTTTCGCAGAGAAGGTGGCTTCCGTAGCCGCAACGACAACAACGAAAATAGAAACAGATACTAATCTTTTTTTAGGATATGCAAAGGCGGCCCTCGGCCGCCTTTTTATTTTGCATTAAGTTTGCACCATCCGGCCGAAATTTATTACTTTTGCCCCCTCAAAAGCATAGGCCGGCATCAAGGCCTTAACGGATGGTCCGGTAGCTCAGTTGGATAGAGCAGCAGCCTTCTAAGCTGCGGGTCGTGGGTTCGAATCCCGCCCGGATCACCAAAATTTTTTAAAGAGGCTTCGTTTACGAATGAAGCCTTTTTTATTTGGCGGGCCCGACTCTGAAAAATACTGTAGCCGTGCGGTTTACGTTGTAAATTTTCATCACCGTTTCGCCGCCGGTAATTTGTTGAGAAGGATAATCTAAATCGGCCGAAACGCGACCAAAACCGCCAAAGGCTTTGTCGTCGGTTGTTAAAACAACGCGGTAAGTACCTGATTCTTTGAGCCTAAGCGAATAATCGGGGGTTGATAGCCTGGGATGCCAGTTAAATACAAAAATAAAATGGTTTCGCTCAAAAACAATTGTTTTACCGTCGTCGTCAACCTGAAGCAGGTATGGCGGATCGGCAAGCATGATGTTGTGATGGCGAACAAAGCCAATCATTGCCCTGTCGAAATCGGCTAACCAATGGTATTTTAGGTATCCCTTTTCTACTAATGACCATTGTCTTCGGGCGTATTCGTAGCTCCATTTGTTGCCTTCGCGCGGAAAATCAATCCATTCGGGATGGCCAAATTCGTTGCCCATAAAGTTTAACCAGGCCTCGCCACCCAGCGAAATGGTAAACAAACGGATCATTTTATGAAGCGCCAACCCTCTGTCAATAATTAGGTTAGGCCTGTCTTTGGCCATCGAATCATACATTTCTTTGTCCATTAGGCGAAAAGCAAGCGTTTTGTCGCCCACCAGGGCCTGATCGTGCGATTCGGCATAGGCAATGGTTTTGGTTGTAAACAGTCGGTTGGTCATGGTATGGTAGAGCTCATTGCCATTCCAATCTTCGTCGGCTTTTTCTTTAAGCAGTTTTATCCAGAAATCGGGCAAACCCATGCCTAAACGATAGTCGAAACCCATCCCGCCCTCAGGTATGGGATGACATAAACCCGGCATACCCGACACATCTTCGGCAATGCTGATGGCATGGGGGTGAATATCGTGAACCAAAGTATTGGCCAACTGTAAGTAGGTAACTGCATCATAATCAACACCTTCTGCAAAGTATTTAAAAGGGTGGTCGAATTGCACTCCATTGCCATGATGCAAATAAAGCATAGAGGTAATGCCATCGAAACGGTATCCGTCAAACTGAAAATCGGTGAGCCAGTACCTTACGTTGCTCAAAAGAAACTGCAATACTTCCGTTTTGCCATAGTTGAAAAGCTTGGAATCCCATTGCGGATGCTCGCCACGGCCACCGGCATGTGTATATTGGTAATCTGTTCCATCGAAAAGATTTAGCCCTTCGCGGGTGTTTTTAACCGTATGCGAATGCACAATGTCCATAATGACCAACAAACCCAATTCGTGAGCGGCATCAATTAGCATTTTCAGCTCTTCGGGAGTTCCAAAACGCGAACTTGGCGCAAAAAAATTGGAAACATGGTAACCAAACGAGCCATAATACGGATGTTCGGCAATAGCCATCAGCTGAACTGCATTGTATCCTGCATTCGCAATTTTTGGTAAAATGTTGATTCTAAATTCATTATAGCTGCCTACGCCGGCCTTCTCCTGTGCCATGCCCACATGTGCCTCATAGATGAGCAAAGGCTCATCTTTTGCAAGCTGTGGCTTTTGAGCTGCAAACCGATAGGCTTTTGGCGGATTCCAAAGCTGGCCGCAAAAATCTTTTGTGGTTTCATCCTGCATCACACGCTTGATGTAAACGGGTATTCTGTCGGTTTCGCCAAGGTTGCTCTGCACAATCACTTTGAGCAGGCTTTTATGTTTAAGCTTTAGCTTATAGGTTTTGTCGTCGAGAAAGATTTCCCATATTCCTTTCCCGTTGTTTATCAAGGGATTGGAATAGCGTTGCCAATTATTAAAATCGCCAGACAAAAACAGGGCCGACGCGGAAGGTGCCCATTCGCGGTACCACCATCCTTTGCGCAAGCGGTCGTAATTTAAGCCAAAGATGCGGTCGGCCTGCGCAAAAGCGCTCAGGCTGCCCCATTCATCACTAATCTGTTTCAACCGGGCAGCGTATCTCTTATACCGCTCATTCACATATTGGTTCACAGGTTCTAACCACTCATCTTCGATCACAAGGGGTAGTTTTGCTTCTTTCATAATTCATGATTTAAGCGATTCTATCTTTTTCTTTTAGTTCAAAAACAGCATACTGCGAAGGTCTAAGGCTCAACGGAAGGCCTTTATCGGGCAGGTCAGACGGAACAAAGGCGATTATTTTTTCCTCTTCAATCAGGTCGTTAGCCTGCCAAGCATCATCGGGGTTTTGGCTCATCCCGAGCAGAGTCAGCGCATTTTGGGGGATGTTTATCCGCATTGTGCGGTGTTCGTGGCGGTTTAAGTTTGCAACAATCAACAGCCGCTCTTTGCCGGTATATCTCAAAAAAGCAAATACATTCCAGGGGTCAAAATCGGTAAACCAAGGATTTGCCCACGTCAGGTCGTAAAAATCGCCTTCGCGCAAAGCAGCTCTTTCGTTGCGAAGTTGGATAATTGTTTGATAGGCTTTGCGAAGTTTGTGCTGGTCGTAGTCGTAATTGGATCCATCAAATTTCCCGTTGGCCATCCATTTTTGATGTTCAGGCATATGGCAATAATCAAAAATGCTGCTTCGGCCATCGTCGCCGCTAAAACCCGGTGAGCCCAAGGCAGTTTCGCCGCTTTCTTGCCCGTTATAGATCATCAGAGCGGCCGGGTGAAGCCATGCACAAAGCGCCACAGCCGGCAATGCAGCAAATGGAAAGCCATATAAACGCGGCGAAGCCAAGCGAATTTCATCGTGATTTTCCATAAAACGAAGCATCCGTTGATTAAGCGAGCCGTTTGCCTGCAACAGCGCGCTCAGGGGTTCAACCGACTGACCGTGGATCAATACATCGTACAAGCGATTGTATAACCCAACTTTATCATAAAGGTAATCGAAACCGGCATTTATAAAATCTTGATAAAGAGGAGCCTGATAAATTTCGGCCACCATTAGCGCAGCCGGATAATTGGATTTGAGCCGGCCGATTGCCCACTGCCAAAATTCAACCGGAACCATTTCAGCCATATCGGCACGAAAGCCATCCACACCTTTCGAAGCCCAAAAACTCAACACTTTTTCCATCTTTAGCCAGGTATCGGGGATGGGATCGAAATGCTTTTGCCTAAAATTAAGCACATCCACACCATAGTTGAGTTTCACGGTTTCGAACCAGTCGGTTATGCCGGGCATGGCGCTAAAGCAATCGTTGCCGGTAGCGCGGGCAGGCTGTTCGCAATAGAGATTGCTTCCCCGATAAATTTCTTCATCGCGATAAGGCGCCACAAAGCTTTGTTTAGGAATATAATAAAAATTATTTTGAGGATCGAACGCGCGATCTATGCGGTCGTTAGCTCCAAAATCGCTCTGGCCTAAGGGTAAATTCACCGAATGGTATTCGCGAGCCAGGTGGTTTGGCACAAAATCAATGATCACCTTCATTCCGGCCTGATGAACTCTTTCGACCAGAGCCAAAAATTCATCGAAACGCCTTGTAACATCGATTGCCAAATCGGGATCAACATCGTAATAATCGTTTATGGAATAGGGCGAGCCGGCCCGGCCTTTTACTACCGAAGGATGGCTGGCCGGTATGCCAAAGTGCGAATAACCGGTAAGCTTGGCATGGCGGATAATGCCCGTAAGCCAGATATGCGTGATTCCAAACTCTTTGAGCGATTGAAGCGCAATCGCGCTGATGTCGTCAAACTTGCCGCAACCATTTTCTTCAATTGTGCCGTTGCGTTTTAGCGAGCTGCAACGGTTGCCAAAAAGGCGCGGAAAAAGTTGGTAAATCGTAATCATAAAGGTTTTGGCGTTACTAAGGGATGTTTAAGTTTTCAAAAAACCGTATTCGTAAACCTTGGGTTCAATCTTTTCGGCAAGCAACTTCAGCGCATCGCGCAGGTCATTCAATCGCATTGAATAAGTTTCGTCGGCGCTTTTGCTGTTCATCTTTCCGGCATCGTTTCTGCCCCGAAAGTGTTCCTTAATATCGTATAATGAGGCGTTTACATTGCAATTGGCTTGTTTGTGATAATATTTCCAAAGTTCGCGCCCGGTATCAAAAACAGCAGCAGCCTCATCAGAAAATTGAAGTGGAGCAGTATAATAAGGTGCTTCGGGCTCGAATAAAACCATTGTAAAGGAAGAGGTTTTTGGGGGCTTTGGCTTGCCCTTAATAAAATCGGTCATAAAATTGCTCTCAAACTTTTCTCGTGCGCTTATTTCCTGTTCGGTAAAAGGTATCCAGTGGTTTGTGCCGTATTTCGATTGTATGTTGTTGTTGAAAAGCGTATAAGTGAGGCAATCGTTTTGGAACTCTTTGTCGTCTTTCCAACCATCATTGGGATAAAGAAACTGGTCGCGGTCGTTGAGCCAGGTGGCAGGAATAACTTTGCGAACCGAGAAATAAATTGAGAAAGTAAATAAATTACTTTGATTTATTTTAAAACAATATCTTTCTTGTTGTTTTGATAAGATTGCTAATTGTTTATTATGTTGAAAGTCAGGAGCAGCACTCACCATTAATCCAATTGTTTCAAACTTTGAATTTTCAAATTTCTTAATCCATTTATTAATACTTTGCGGTAATTCACCGTAAAATGTT
>CAYYDS010000030.1:0-8948 GCA_964470665.1 uncultured Lentimicrobiaceae bacterium | reverse complement strand
ATTCTACTTTTTTTACTCCAATCTTTTCAATTTCCGTATTGTACACATCGCATGAAATATTCCCGATTTTGTCATAAACAGCCAAATTCCATACAGTGAACCCGATTGGGAAATCTCCTTTAACATTATCAAAAGTGTCGGACTGAACAACAAATCCGCCTGAATACCTTGCCCTAAAAAACTCTTTAAATTTTAAAAAATTAGATCCTTGTATAAATTTAAGTTTGGAAAATTGAGCTAAAAAGCAGTCGGGTATTTTTTCGATCACTTGTGCCATGAATAAGGCAAATAGTTCATTTGTAGCGTTTCCAATTTTAGAACGATAGTATTCGCTTGTTTTATGTTGAGTGGCGACCCCCTTTTTATTTTCACCGGTTCGGGCAATCGTTCTTGCATTTGTGGCTTCGGCATACGGTGGGTTGATATAAACGACCAACTTTTTTCGTTTTTCGGGATTGTTTATGATGTTTTGCAATGGTTTGGGCAATTTGCTGAAATCGTCGTTCAGAAAGTCGAACTGAAAAACGTGGTCGTCCAGCAGGTTTGCGCCATTTTTAATACGGTCGTGCATCACTTCAACATCTTGCTTGTCGAGGGTTGAGGCCCAAATGTTGTATTTGTTTGTAAGCCCGTTTAACAAATTGCCTGTACCGGCGGCGCAATCCCAAATGTAATATTCGTCTTGCCAATCGCTGCCAAGTGCATCGGTCAGGTATTTTTGCGAAAGCTCTACCCACATTTGCGGTGTAAAAAAACTCCCTTTGCGTTCGCGCACATCTTGCGGCACAAGCAAATCGCGGCGTTCAACAATGTAATCCCAATATTCTTCTTTGGGCGGACGGTCGTAACGGTTCCAAAATTGGGTATGGGCAAGCTGTTTGTCCGAAAAATCTGTCTGTTTGCTGCTGAACATCCCTGCATCGTCAATTTTCCGGTCGAGCACATAATGGTCGTGCCTGAGCAATACGAATAGTTTTTCTTTCAGTGTGTTGTTTTCGCGCGAGAGCAAATCGGCAAGGTAAAAGTCGCCGTCAATTATCCCGTTCTTTTTGGCTGCTTCCCAATTTACGGCAATGCTCGGTTTTACGGTTTGCAACCATTTGTTGTAAATGACCATGAAATTGTTTTTGTCAATTTTGGTTTTGGTAAGCCCAAATTTGCCGACAACAAAGTTGCTTTTTATAAATTTTCTGAGTTCGCGGTTGTCCTTTTCGTAGTTGAACAACAGTGTCTTCCGATCAATTATTGCCTTAACTTTTTCGTAAACAATTTTAAACTCTTTTGTTTCGTAGTCCGACGGGGTTACATTCCAGTTGAAGTCGTTTTGGTAAAAAATATCGTGAATTTCGTTGTAAGGAATAAATGCAATCTTCTCGCCGTCGAAAGCGCCAAGCATCGGCGGAGGCAAAAACTTGTCGAAAGTTCGTGCTTTGCCAATGGTAAGTATCAGTTGAACAATGGAACTGTAAATATCCGATGAAGCCTTTTTTGCTTCAGCCCAAAGCAGCGATTCCTGCTCAAACAGTTCTTTCTGACTTTGGTGCATGCACACGCAAAAGTCAACATTGCCAATTATTTTGGTACAATCATATATCCAAAAATAGTCTTGTGCTACTTTGTTTTTTAGTTCCTCTTCCCGAATGTTTTGGTATTTCATTTGCTGTATTTGCCGGTAAATTTTACATGCCGAAAGATCAGTTTTATACGCTCCTGTTTCAAGACTAAAATTAAACAATTTGCTTCATACAAATCGGGAATCAGATTTTTTTACTTTTTCATACACATTAACGTCCCCTATTGTTATGTGCAAAAGAGTATAATATGCCCTAAAAAACGAAACCGGGTCAAAAAAAGATGTTCTAAAGCATTTCTACCGAAGCCGTTTTTTTTTTCGGAACGGAATATAAGAGTCTAACATGTAGGCACTTAAGCCTCGCGCACTTCGTAGTCCATGCTTACGAGCAAATCGGCCAGAGGTTTCAGTGCTTGAACTTCCTGATGTTCTTTTTCCAATACTTGCATGCGGTATTCGTTGCTGGGTTCTTTTCCTCTTACAAGTTGCGCTTTTTTTGTTTCGTGATAGGTTAGCTCAATGAAAACGCGCAAATCCACATCGGGAGTTTTTATGGCATAAAGTCCGTCAATGATCAGCATTTCGATGCCGCTATAATCGGTTGTAAGCTGGTCAATTTGCTCGGTTACGAGGTCAACGCAAGGGCCGGTCGAAAACGATCCTGCCTTAAACTCTCCGATGTTGCGCAAAAAGGTGTCCCAATCGTACTCGTCGGGCCCCACAACATTCTGAATGCCATGCGATTTCCGCCATTCGGTGCGCTCCAAAGGATGAATGCGGTAATAATTGTCAATATGCAGCGGCTTGGCCATAATGCCCTGTTTGCGAAGGCTTTTGGCAATCACATGCGCCAGTTCTGATTTGCCCGAACCCGATTCGCCCGAGATGGCTATAATCATTTTCGGTTTGCGCTGAGCCAAAATTCTTTGAAGGATGATTTCACCGGCTTTTTGATGTTTTTCGGTAATTAGCAATACATCTCCTAACATAATTGTCTGTCTTTTAGAGGTTTACAATGATCATTTTCTTCTATAAGTGATATTTATCCAATGTGGCATCGAAGTCGAAAAACAGGTCAATGTCGTGTTTTAATGCCTGTACCATTTGGTGTTCGCGTTCGAGAATTTGTTTTCTGAAAGCCGTCATTTCTTCCTTTTCGCTAAAAAGCTGAGCCTCTTTGGTTTCATCATAAGTAAGTTCGATAAAAACCCTCAAATTGGCCTGCTGAATCTTTGTAGCGTACAACCCGTTGATTATCAACACGTCTATCCCTTCGAAGGAAGTTGTAAGGCTATCTACTTCATCGGTAATCAAATCTACACAAGGCATGTTTGATTCGCGGCTTTGAACAAAATCATCCACTACCCGGTATATTTTTTTCCAATCGTATTCATCGGGGCCAACGCTCTCTATGCCGTGATGCCTTCGCCAGGCTTTTCGTTCTTTAGGTGCTACTTTGTAAAAATCGTCGAGGTCAATAATTTTACTGCTAATGCCCTGTTTTTTAATCTTTTGGGCAATAGCATAACTCAGGGTAGATTTGCCCGAGCCCACCTCGCCGCCAATTGTAATGATAAATTTGGGCTGAATGCAATCTTGCAAGCGTTCCGAAACAAGCCCGGCAGCCTCGAGGTGCTTTTTTGTAACCGTTATTTTATCGTTTAACATGGTTTAAATTCTTTTTAAAAATCGTTTATTTCTTCAACAAAAGTTGGGCTGATTTTCTCAGATGTTCGTTCATTTTCACGCCAATTCGATCCAGGTATCTTTTCTCAACTCATTTGTATTTCCTTTAAAAGTGATAGACACGTCTTTATCAGCTCGTGCACGGCATTTGGATTTACTCAGCTCAAAGTTAAAGTTTACGCCTTTGAAGGTGAGGGCAAAAGTCATTTTCTCCCATTTTTCAGGCAGATCGGGGTTTAACGACACTATTTGGTTGCGAAAACCTATTCCGGCAAAGGTATTCAGGGCAATCAATATCGTACCGGCCATTACGCCCGCATGTATTCCTTCGCCTGTAGTACCTCCCTGAATATCAATATAATCGCTGCTCAGCGCGTCGTTATAAAGCTCTAAACTCAGCTTTTTATCTCCCACCATAGCGGCAAGCCGCGAGTGAACCACCCGGCTAAGCGTTGATCCGTGTGAAGTGCGTTTCAGGTAATAATTTAGGTTTTTTTCGAGGTAGTCATCGGGCAGGCGATAGTTTAATTTTTCCAACAAGCCATCCACTTCATTTTTGTCTAAGTTGTAAAATGTCATCAGGGTATCGGCTTGTTTAGCTACTTTAAAGTCGTCGGGCGATTTGCCTTCGGCCTTCAGGATGCGGTCCATGCGGTAAACATTTCCGTATTTTTTCCGATAAAACTCCCAATCGAGTTCTTTTAGGCTAAAATATCCGTCATACTGTGCCAGAATGCCTTCGTTGTTTATCACAAGGTTTAATTTCGATGCTATTTGCTGCCAGAGTTTGAGTTCTTCGGGGCTGAAGCCGGCATTTTGCAAACATTTTTCGCCGGAAATTTTTGCTATTTCTTCGGCTTTTCCAAACATCCAGGCCACCATAAGGTTGGTATAGGTATTGTCTTTCAGTCCGCCGGCTGTGGTTCCGGGCATATGCTCATGAAACTCGTCGGGGCCCATCACCCCGTCTATTTCGTAGCGGCCGGTAGTTGGATTTTGTCGGGCTTTCCCGGCCCAAAAGCGACAGATTTCGAAAAACATGGGCAAACCAAAGCGATTTAAGAAATCTTGATCATTGCTTATCCAGTAGTAATCCCAGATATTGTATGCTATAGCCAGCGACACATGGCGTTGGAGCGAGCTATGATCGTCGCCCCACTCGCCGGTTAGGGGGTTAAGGTGGACAATTTGTGTTTCTTCGCGGCCGGTGCTTCCGCTTTGCCAGGGATACATTGCCCCCTGATAACCAAGCTCTTTTGCGTTTTCACGTGCCTGTTCGAGCCGTCTGTAGCGATACATGAGCATTGATTTTGTTACTTCAGGCAGGTGGAGGCTGTAGAGCGGCAAAATAAAAAGCTCGTCCCAGAAAATATGTCCGCGATAGGCTTCGCCGTGCAGGCCACGCGCAGTGATGCTGGCATCGAGATGCGTATTGTGCGGCGACATGGCCACAAGCAGATGATAAATATGTAGCCGGATTAATTTTTGTGCCATCCGGTCGCCTGCAATTCTTATGTCGAATTTAGCCCAAAGCTGCTCCCATTGCTGCTTTCCGGCCAAAAGCAAAGTATTGAACGAATGCGCTGTTTTGTGGGCGGCCAAAGCCGAGCTAAGTGCATCTTCAATAAAATTTTCCTTATCTGAACAAATCGCCAATATTTTTTCGAGGCTGATGCTTTGCCCCTGCTTGATGTCAAGCTCATAAGTTTGCCAAATTTCACCTGAAGCTGCTTCAATAAGTCCGGCTGTACCGTATGGCTCGCCGTCGAGCCATACACTATGCCGCACAGCTTCGCAAATCATATGACCCGATTGGGTTGTTTGACTTAGTAAAAAAAGAATATCGTCTTCCGATCCGCTTTGAATGGGCTTTATATGTTGTTGATTGAGTGATTTATAGCGTTCAACTCCAGCATTGCTGATGTTTCCGTCAATGCCGCTGCGAAGCCTCAGCCGGCCCTGATAGTTTAAAGCTTGCACCGTATAGCGCATGGCTCCAAGCATGGGGTCGTGCATGGCGGCAAAACGCTCGGAAACAATTTTCGTTTGCCTTCCTTTTTCGTCTTCCACAACCAAATCGCGTTTTAACACACCGCTTCGAAGGCAAAGTCTGCGTTTGATGGAGCGTATTGTTGTTTTATTGCTATCGAGCCAATCGCCGTTGTCTATTGCAAACGAAACCGGCAACCAGTTTGGGAGATTCACAAAGTCTTCGTTTTCAATATCTCTGCCGGCTACATTGGTTATCAATCGGTTATACATGCCGGCCATATAAGTTCCGGGGTAATTAGCAGGGTTAGCCCTTGTTTCTTCCATGGCGCCGCGTGTGGCAAAATAGCCATTGCCTACTGCAAGCAAGGCCTCGCGCGAACGTTCGTTTTTTGAATCGTAGTTGTGATATTTTATTGCCCACTCTTCTTTTTCTAATTGGTTTTCGAACCAATCTTTCATTTCGGCTATTCCAAAATCTTCGAGATCATCAACCACAATATCGGCTCCATTTGTTAAGAGCTCTTGGTGGTTTTTTTCGCGCGCAATGCCGATTACCAAGCCAAAATTGCCTTTTTGTCCGGCCTGAACGCCCGACACCGCATCTTCCACCACAATAGTTCGGTATGGCACACAGCCCAGATTGTCGGTTGCAGTGGTAAAAATATCGGCTTCGGGTTTTCCTTTTAGTCCTAAAGCAGCCGAAACAACGCCATCAACTCGTGTTTCAACCAAATGCGAAACAGTTGCTGCCTCTAATACGGCTTCACAATTTTTGCTCGACGAGGCAACCCCTACGCGATAGCCATGCTGCCGCAACTGTTGCATGAGGGCAACCGTTGAGGGGTAAACCTCAACGCCATCGCGCCGAAGCACCTCGTTAAAAGCATCGTTTTTCATGTTTCCTAAAGCGCAAACCGTGCTGGTTCCCGCCTGATCCGAAGGATCGCCAAAAGGCATATGAATTCCTCGCGATTGCAAAAAATCTGCCACTCCCTTGTAGCGAGGTTTGCCATCAACATAGGGCAGATAGTCGTCTTTATGCGTAAATTCTTTGAATTCAATGCCCTTTTCGATGGAATATTGCCTTAAAAAGTCGTCAAACACTTTTTTCCAAGCAGCGCTATGAGTTAAAGCAGTTTTGGTAATGACCCCGTCGAGGTCAAAAACGACTGCATCAAAGCATTTATTCTCCATATGTAATTGTTTTTGTGTGTTTTATGCTATTCTATCTGAAACCAAAAATACTGATACGGCTCTAATAAAAGCTTTTCTAAACCAAATTTATCACCCGAAAGTAAGTCAACAGCGTTTGCATTATAAGCTCCGATGCGCACTTTCTGCTTTGCATCCGAAAGATTCTGCACCACTAGAATTTTTTCATTTTTATAGCTGCGCTTATATGCTAAGATATGCATATTTATTTGGTTATCAATGTTATATGCTTCTACAAAATTCAGTTCACCTCTTCCAAAGGCTTTCATTTTGTTTCGTATGTTTAGCATGGTTTTCAGTCGTTGGTACACTTTTGATTGGAATGAGGCGGGATTTGCAAGTTTTTGCCCGATCTCTTGCCAGTTCATTCTTCCGCGAACCAAAAAACGGGTATCGTCTTTTCCGGCAAATTCTTTCATCTCATTGTAATAGGCCATATCGTTTTCTTTTCCCAGTTCGTCGCCATAATAGATCACCGGCGTACCGGGCAGGCTGAGCATAATGGAATAAGCCAGGCCTATTTTATGCTCGTCAAACTGAAAGAGGTTGGCCAATCGGGCCGAGATGCCTTCGCCCAGGCGAAAATCCCAAGCTTTTTCGTGGCAATAGTTTTGGTGGATGTATTTACGATCGTTTTCCGAAACATAAACCAGCTCTAAACTCAGCTCGTCGTGGCAGCGCAAAAAGGTAAACCACTGACTGTTTTCCGGTATTTTTGGGCTAACAGCCGGGTTCAATATTTCGCGAATTGGAAGGTTGCTCTGCATTGCAATACTTTTATAAAACATGGGCATCACCGGAAAATGATATGCGGCATGGCATTCGTCGCCCTCGCCCATATATTCTACCACCACGGCGGGTTTTTGACAAGCCTCGGCAAGCAACAAGGTGCCCGGTTTCACAAAATCCAATATTGCTCTGAACAGCTTGACAATCAGGTGGGTTTGTGGCAAATTTTCGCAATCGGTGCCCTCTTCTTTCCACAAATAAGGAATGGCATCGGCCCTGAAGCCATCAACACCCAGTTTTTGCCAATACAGAAAATTGTCCACCATCGCAAGCAACACTTCCGGATTACGGTAGTTGAGATCGGGCTGGAAATTAAAAAACCGATGGAAATAATAGCTATCGCCAAGAGGCTCCCAATTGCTGGTTTCCATGCCCTTGAAGATAATTCGCGAATTGTTGTATTTGCCCGGGTCTTTTGTCCAGATGAAGTAATTGCGGTAGGGATTATCGTCCGACTTTCGGGCTTCCTGAAACCAAAAATGTTCTTCGGAGCAATGATTGATGGCAATGTCAAAAATCACGCGTATTCCTCTTCGGTGTGCCTCCGAAAGAAACAGCCCGAAATGCTTTTCTTGTTCTTCTTTTGTAAAGTTTGGCTCCAAACCCAACAGATCGTGACGAATCAGGTCGTAGGTACGGATATCGAAGCCGGCGTCGCGCATGGGGCTGTCGAGTATGGGTAACAACCACAAACAGGATACTCCCAGTTTTTGAAGATAATCTAAACGATCCATTAACCCGGCAAAATTTCCGGCATACAGATCAACATAAAGCGAGTAAACCACGGCGTCTTTGTACCAATCGGTGGCCTCATCGGAATGTGTCTGAACAACAAGTTGTTCGAGATAAGACTCGATTCGCTGTTGTGGAATTTCGGGGTAGAGCTGCTCCCACAATTCAAATATCTTTTCTTTTCTATTCATTATCAATATTTTAGCTATAAATGAATGTTAAACAAAGATACACAATCAGCACCAAAAAACACGTAAAAAGCCATAAGATCCGTGGCTTTTCTTCCGCAAACGGTTTCGTAAAAAATATGAGAGGCCGTAAAAGAAACGGGCCGGCAAGCTGCCGGATTTTCACAATCTACCTTAAAAGTATTTGCGCCTACGGCCAAAAATTTTGCCAATTTAAGGCTAAAGAATGCCTTCGGCGGGCAAATTATAAAGGTGTTGTATGGCCTTAAAGGCCGACAAAGTTAAGTGCCCAATAGGTTAGAGCCGCAATGATCATCGAAATAGGAATGGTTACCAACCACGCTATCAACAAGTTGCCCGTAACTCCCCATTTTACTGCCGATAATCTTTTTGTAAGCCCAACACCCATAATAGCGCCTGTGATTGTATGTGTTGTACTCACGGGAATGCCATAGGCCTCGGTTCCGAAAAGCAATACCGATCCGGCTAATTCGGCCGTTACGCCTTCGAATGGAGTGAGTCGTGTAATTTTGCTGCCCATCGTTTTGATGATACGCCAGCCTCCCATAAGTGTTCCAATGCCAATAGCGCCATAACAGCCAATAGCTACCCATGGCGGAATATGGTGTATATCGCCGTTGGTATGAAACGTAATGTGCGCCCAATGAGGAATATCGGCCGGATCAACGCCCTGGAAAAACACGATAAGCGCAGCGGTTATAATACCGATCACCTTCTGAGCGTCGTTGCCGCCGTGGCCTAAACTAAAAGTGGCA
>CAYYDS010000029.1:17052-17780 GCA_964470665.1 uncultured Lentimicrobiaceae bacterium | reverse complement strand
GGTTGATTACATCGTAAGCTGCTGCCCACATCCCTTCGGACACGCCGTTGTCTGCCGCAATGTTTTTATTCATTATCTGGCCGTATTCCTGTGTGGTGCCTGTCCAAATTAAGTTGTCGGCTGCCAAATCGGCCACAATAGCCGCATTTCTGTTGTA
This sequence comes from uncultured Lentimicrobiaceae bacterium, assembly GCA_964470665.1. GTDB lineage: Bacteria > Bacteroidota > Bacteroidia > Bacteroidales > F082 > JALNZU01. The sequence goes on along the minus strand of CAYYDS010000029.1, from coordinate 17,623 downwards.
AAGGCCAATGGCCTGCAGGCCGCTATACGAGCCTACGATGGCTCTTTCAACGCCAATGCTGTCAACCAATGCAGTATCCGTTGACACATACGCTGTCGGATCAACATTCAGTATTTTATTGCACGAGCTTGCAACAGCACTGATAATCAGTATGGTATATATTATTTTTTTCATTTTATTCAAAATTTACAGGTTTATAATCCGATATTTAATCCGATGGTATAGGTGCGCGACTGCGGATAGGTAAAGAAGTCGGTTCCCATTACAATGTTATCGTTCGAATAATAGTTTACCTCGGGGTCCATTCCGGTATAAGTGGTGAAAGTATAGAGGTTTTGAGCTGAGGCATAGATCCTCAAGTTTTTCAGCTTATATTGTTTCAATAATTTCTGAGGCAGATTATAGGCTATAGTGATGTTTTTGATTCGCATAAAAGAGCCGTTTTCGATAAACCTCGACGATTTAAGCTGGTCGCCCTGTTTTGGAATGGCAGTAATATCGCCGGGGTTTTTCCATCTATCGGCCATGATGGCCAATTGGTTATCTTCGCCAATGCCTGAAGCAAGGTAAA
>CAYYDS010000029.1:0-17042 GCA_964470665.1 uncultured Lentimicrobiaceae bacterium | reverse complement strand
GGTAAATATTGGATCCGTTAAAAATATCGTTGCCTTGCACTCCCTGAAGAAATACCGACATATCGAAGTTTTTATAGACAAAATTGTTGGTAATGCCGTAAATAAAATCCGGATTTGGGTTGCCAATTTTTTTTCGGTCTTCGGCCGTAATTTCGCCGTCTTTGTTTACGTCTTCATACACCAATTTTCCGGTTGTAGGGTCAACGCCTAAGCAGTTATATCCGTAGAATATCCCTACAGCTTCGCCAACCTGCACGCGGTTTCCTCCTCTACCCTGGTCGTCAATGGGCTGACCTTCGTAAAGTTTCAGCACTTTGTTGCGGTTGGCCGAAAAGTTGATTGAAGTATTCCAGCTAAATGCCTTTTTGATGTTTTGGGTGTTGAGCAGCAGCTCTATTCCTTTGTTTTGAAGCTCGCCGATGTTGGCCGTAATATATGAATATCCGGTTGAAGGGGGCACAGGGCGATCGAGGAGCAGGTCGCGAGTGTGGTTGTAATACATATCGGCCACCAGGCTAATCCGGTCTTCAAACAGGCCAAGATCGAACCCAAAACCATTTTGTATCGTTGATTCCCATCTGAGGTCGGCATTGGGAAGCTGCACCGGAGCAATTCCCGGGCGTTGTCCGTAGTTGTATCCTCCCCCATAAAGGCCCATCGAAGAAAAATCGCTGATGTCGTCGTTACCTGTCATCCCGAAGCTGAGGCGCAGCTTGAGTTCGCTCACGGCATTCTGATTTTTCATGAAAGCTTCTTCATTGGCTCTCCAAGCAAACGAAACAGCCGGAAAATAGCCGTAGCGGTTGTTTTTGCCAAATTTTGATGATCCGTCGGCACGGGCTGTAAGCGTTACAATGTATTTATACAAATAGTTGTATTTGAATTGTCCGAAATAGGAGTTCATTCCACGGTCGAGGCTGCGCGCCGAAGCTGCCCTGATGATTCCGGCCGAGGTGATGTATTGGAAATTTTCGTTCGGAAAGTTGATGGCCTCTATATAGGTGTTGCGCCGCGAGAATTTTTCGAGGCTATACCCTGCAAGCGCTTCGATATTGTGTTTTTTGTCGAGCGATATTTGATATTGCAGCACATTGCTCGAGATGAGGTTGCTGGCATAGGTTGTGCCTTCGATACCCAATCCGTTATATTTGGCGCCCTGTGCCACGGTGATGGGATCGTATTCATGCTCACGCAAAAAATACTGGTCGGCGCTCCATTTGGTGGTGAAGCTAAAGTTTTTTAGAAATTTGTATTCGGCATAAAGGTTGACATTGCTTCTATTTGTAAATGCCTGATTGATTGTGTGATTGATAATGGCCACAGGATTGGCATAAGGCCCCGATTCGTTGTAGCTTCCATCGGGATTGTAAACCGGATAAATGGCCGGCATCGAAAGTGCGTTGGGTATAGGGCCATAAAGGGTGTAATCGCCTTCAACACGGTCGTTTTTAGAATAGTTCATCGAAACACTTCCGCCAATTGTCAGATTGTCGAGCAGCTTGTGATCTACACTCATGCGGCCGCTATAACGGTTGTAGCGGGTTGATTTGACAATGCCGTCCTGATCGAAGTAATTGCCCGAAACAAAAAGGCGCGTTTTGTCGTTGCCGCTGCTTACCGATATTTCGGTGTTGGAAGTTGGCGCAGTTTGCAAAATCAAGCTCATCCAATCGGTATCAACGCCTTGTACATTGGTGTTTTTATATTCGTTCCATTGGGCTGCATTCATCAGCTTGGGCAGGCGTTCTTTGGGCAGATTTTGCCATCCGAAAGAGGTGTTGAGGCTAACGTTAGTTTTTTGATAGTTTCCTTTTTTGGTGGTAACCAGCATAACGCCGTTCGAAGCTCTAGCTCCATAAATGGCAGTGGCTGAAGCATCTTTGAGGAAGGTGATGGATTCGATGTCGTTGGGGTTGATGTCGGAAAGGGCGTCAATTGACTGGCCGCTGTAGCCGATCTGGCCATAACTTCCGGTGATGACAGGCACGCCGTCAACAATCACCAAAGGCTGGTTGCTGGCCGTGATGGAGCTTCCTCCCCTCATTTTGATGTTGTTTTGTCCGCCAGGCGTTCCAGAGTTCATGCTTACCGACACTCCGGCTACCTTGCCCTGAAGCACCCCGTCAATCGTGCGAACGGGATTGTTTCTCAGCTCTTCCGAATTAACTATGCCAACAGAATTGGAAATGAGTTTTTTGCTCGAGGTGCTGTAGCCCACAACGACTACTTCGCCCAAATTAACTTTGGTTTCTTCCATAACCACATTAATCAGGATGCGGTTGTTGACGGGAATTTCCTGCGTTTGCATTCCCACAAAACTAAAGACAAGCGTTGCTTTTGCATCGGCGCTGAGTTTGTAGTTGCCATCGAGGTCGGTAGTGGTTCCCGTAGTGGTGCCTTTCACCTGCACGGTTAGGCCGGGAATCGGCATCCTGTCGGAAGCAGAACTAACCGTTCCGGTAACTGTATGCGTTTGGGCATAAACCGACCCGATAAGAAAGGTAAGAATAAAAGCCAAAAGTTTACTTTTTTTCATAACTTGTTCATTTATATGTGTTTAATTGTCATTCAAGGGTTTGATTTCTAATTTTACGGCTTCGATATTCAGCTGCAGATTTGTGGCTGTATAATGGTTTTTTCCGTATTTCGAGCTGTAAAGATATAATTGAGAACCGGAATCAAGCGAAAGGCTGAGCCTGAAAGCCTGATTTTGGTTAAAAAAATGCAGGTTTGAAGTTGCGGAGGCTTTTTCTTCAAAAAGCTGTTCGGTTAGCAATTCGTAAAAGCCCTGCCCCTCGGTGGAAAAGGCGCCACCGGGCCGGATTTCTTTTTTGTTGGCTAAGGAAATGTTTCGAAGCTGTTTTTTTTCGGAAGCTGCCACAGGCCGGTCGGTATCAAACAAATACTGGTCGCCATTTTCGAGATAATGCACTTTTAGGTTTTTAACTGTTAAGAAAGGATCTTGTTTTCTGAAAACTGCATTCTGGGTATCAAAAATGGTAATTCCGGCTTTACCTGCTACCTTCATTCGGTTTTCGTTGCCATAAAAAACCAATGCCGTATTTTCGTCAATTCCAAAGCCGAAACGTTGACCGGTAAAGCCTAAAATTGCCACAAGCCTGCCGGTGCGAGCTCTGGCATGAAAATGCTGATCTACAATTCCGTGCGGAAAAAATCCAATGCCCGTTGTGAGTATTACGCCCGTAAAATCTTTTTTATCCTCTCCTATTTTTGTTAATTCCACCCCATGTTCGAGTGCGCCGAGGCTGGTTCCGCCACCAATCATCGGGTTGCTCATGATGGCAGCTCCGGCGCTGGTGCCTCCAATCACGCCACCGCTGCGATACACCTCCCACACGGCTTTCATCACCGGCGAGGGTTTTCCCTGTTCATCAAACATAAGTTTCATGATGCGCAACTGGTCGCCTCCCGAAAACCACACCGCCTTTCCGGCACGCACTTTTTGAGCCAGTTCAACGTCCCACGCATTGGCTTTCCATTTGGCCTCGTTGATGTTGGCCGTGCTGTCGTCGTCTTCCATAGCTATGGGGATAAGCTGAATGTTTTCGGGTTTCACGCCGTGATAAAGCAATCCAAGGCTAAAGTATGCTGCCGTTTGAACCGCAACACCACTGGCAGCAGGTATGATTGAAATAATGGCATCGGTGCCGCCTGCCAGACGGATAAATTCTTCAAAAACCGCATCGTTGTCATTTTCAAGACCTCCGCCAACAATTACTAGGTTTCCTTGCGAATGCAGCAAAAAAGGCATCATCAGCCAGGAGCAAATCCACAAAAGTGGTTTTGAAAACAGATTCATTTATTTAAAGTTTAATGATTTTTCGTGTTATGGGTTTTTTCGTTTTTTCGTTGAAGATTTTGAGCAAATAGGTGCCCCGGCTTAAAAAGCCGAGATTTAATTGTGTGGTTTTGCCGACCGAATTTCCGCTAAGCAGTTTTTGTTGGGCAACATTGTAGAGTGTCCACGAAAAGTTTTCGAAAGGAGTTTCGATGTGCAAAAACTGTGTTACCGGGTTTCCGGAAAGTCTTATGCCGTCAAGAAGCGGGTTTTCGGCAATTGCCGACGCTTCCGTTTCGCCCATTGCGTAGGCCAAAGTTTCGTCAATAAGCATCAGCTTAAGGTTTTCAAAACCGGCAACCATGCGGGCTTTAGCGCTGCTGCTTCCTGTTCCGCTTTGGGTAACAAAACCGGCTTTGCCGCCATCGTTGCGCAGCACCATTACCGGATGTTGGCCGTAACCCAATAAAGTGGTTTTGCCCTCAATGGGGACTATCTTCATATAGCTTTTCGAAGTTAGCCAAATTCCGTAGCGAAGGGTGTCGCGCACCATTGCGTAGGGTACGGCGGTGGCCGTATTTTCATACATATCCGAATTGTAATAGGTATTCGGCATGATCACGGTATTTTTTAGCATCCCCAATCCGGTGCTAAATTCAAGCTCGGCATACCACGAGGCAAGCGAGTTGTAGTAATTATCTACAATTGTTTTTCCGGCAAAACGGCTGTCGTCGCCCACAAAAGCCACAATGATTCCGGTTGTTTTGAGTCGGTTTTGCAATAAAGCGCCATTTGCCGTGTTTCTAAAAGTATTGAGGCCGGCTGTGCTGTTGGCTACGAATACGATTTTTTTTGCCAAATTGATTTTTGAAGCCAACAGTTCGTTGTTGCCATTTTGGCTATTCAACAGAAAGACGTCGGCGGCTGAGGCCCCTAATTCAATCATTTTATTTGCGAACGGCTGTGCAGTGGTCTGATTTTCAGTAAAAATCAATACGGCGTCGGTTGCAATGCCGCAATTGTTTACCAAATCGCTGAGCAGGCTGTTGTTATTGGCCAAGGTATTTCCGCCACTGGCTAAAAGGGTAAAATTGCCTGTTTCGCTCAAATTTTCTGTTTGTAAGATACGGTTTAGCGTAGGCGTGGTAAATTCGCCCGTATTGAAATTATATGTGCTCCCTTGAGGCAGTTGTTTCACATTCAAGCCCGGATGAAGCAGTTTTGTTCCGTTTAGCAAAAAATCCTGATCAAAGGTGTAGATATTTGCGCTGCCTGTGCCAAAAACCGTTCCTATATTATTGGTATCCACAGTCATACAAGTCATGTCGTCCATTCCTAATCCAATGATTTTTTGCTGAGTGCTCATTGCATATTTTGCAAGAAAACCCACTAAGCGTGCAAAACGGGCTCGTTCGGCAAAATGGGTGTCAAAAATATAACCGGGAAAAAAATCCATAAAATCATCGGCTATGGTCATGTACACATTATTTGGGTTTTCGATGGCTTCGTATGGATATACCGATCCTTTTTTTGCCGTAAAAACAACGGAAGATAAGACATGCATTCCGGCCGAAGTTCCGGCAATGGTGCCGCCTTTTGCAAACAGGGTTTCAACAGCGGTTTGAAGCCGGGTGTCTTTGTAATTGGAATAATAATCGTATTGATCGCCGCCTCTAAAAAAGATTGCCTGATAGCTCATCAGGGTATCGAAAAGCACCGGGCTGTCGGCGCTGTCGCGCGAAGCAACGGCGAATTCTTTTGCAAAAGCAGCCCCGCAATATTGCTTGAGATAGGGAGCCAGCGCGCCTGTTGAATTTCCGATCACGGCCACGCGTTTTCCTTCTACAGCCCATTTATAGGCCGGAACGCTCCAGCCGTTGGCATTGTTTTTTTCGGCGCCGCCACCCACAATCAACACACGTCCGCGCTGCGCAAAAGTGGGTGAAGCAAATAAAATTAAAAGAGAGAGTGTTAAAAAAACGGGTTTCATGCAAACATCTTTAATCAAAAGGCTAAATTAAAGTTTTTTTATGCAAGCAAAATTAATTCTACTTTTGAGAAAAATACGCTTTACGCATGCTAACACTTTTCAAAAACGCAGGGCTCTATTCTCCCTTTTCCGAAGGCCTAAAAGATGTATTAGTTGCCGGAAAATCAATTATTGCTATCAGCAACAACATTGCTGCTCCGCAAGGTTTAGAAACAGAAGTACTCGATTGCAAAGGCCAGCCGTTGATACCGGGCCTCATTGATGCGCACGTCCACATTACGGGAGGCGGCGGCGAGGGTGGGCCGGGTAGCCGCATGCCCGAGCTCGAAGTTTCGATGATAGTTGAAGCGGGCGTTACTACCGTAGTAGGCTGCTTAGGAACCGATGGCATTACGCGCAGCGTTGACAGTGTTTTGATGAAGGTAAAACAACTGAAAGCAAAAGGCATGTCGGCATGGATGTACACCGGCGCCTATCAGGTGCCGCCGCCCAGCATTACCGGCGATTTTAAACGCGACATTGCCCTCATCGAAGAGGTTGTGGGCTTGGGCGAGATTGCCATATCCGACCATCGTTCGTCGGTACCCACCGTCAGCGAGTTAGCAAAATTGGCGGCACATACTCGCGTAGCCGGCATGATTGGCGGAAAAGCAGGTATTGTTAACGTGCATATGGGCGATGCCAAAGACCCCTTTCGACCTATCCATGATGTAGTGGCAAACAGCGAGCTGAATTACAAACAATTCGTCCCAACACACTGCAACCGAAATTATTACATTTTTGAAGATGCGAAAGAGTATGGCAAAAAAGGTTTTGTGGATATTACCACCAGCTCGTATCCCTATTACGCCGACGAAGAGGTAAAACCTTCGGTAGCATTAAGTCAACTGCTTCAAAACGGTGTACCCATTCAGCACATTACGTTTACTTCGGATGCTTGCGGCTCGTTGCCGGGCTTCGACCCCCTTACCGGTAAATTGATAAAATTAGAAATGGGCCTCCCCTCTTCTATTCTTCACGAAATACGAGATGCGGTTTTAACCGAAAAAATTCCACTCGAAATAGCCCTTCAAGTGGCCTGCTCAAATCCGGCCGAAATACTAAAACTCGAAGGCAAAGGCTATATTAAACAGGGTTATGATGCCGATTTAGTGCTGATTGACAACGACTTTAATGTTTTGCGCGTAATGGCAAACGGCAAATTTGTTAAATAATCGAATGTACCTCTCACCCTTTGTTTGATGCGCCCGACAAAACGACTTTTCAGTTTTCTTCTGCTTTTTTTCGGATATACGGCCCTTGTTGCTGCCCAGCAGCTTGCCGATCCTCCTTTGCAGGACGATTTCGTTCCGCTGCTAAAGCGGCTTTCGTCGGCCGAAATGATGGGGAGAGAAACAGCTAGCGAAGGCGGCCGGAAAGCGGCAGCGCTTTTAGCTTCGAACATGCACGAAATTGGACTTAATACGCTATATAACAGTTATTTTCAACTATTTGCTGCAATCCGATATCAATGCGATAAAGCTTCAATAGGTTTAAAAAACCACGAAGTAGCGAAGGATTCTTCCCCTTTCTTATTTGAAAATAATTTCATTGTTTTGCCTTGTCCGCAATCTTTTACCGACTCGGCCGAAATGGTTTTTGCGGCATACGGAATGATCAGTTCCGACGGTTTGTATAACGATTTCAATGGCTTGGATGTGAATGGAAAAATGGTTGTATTGTTAGAGGGCTATCCCGGACAAGCCGACACCCTGGGCGAAGTATGGCAGCGTTTTGGAAAAGTGTTTCGCAATGAAGGCAAGGATCTTGAAGCACAAAAGCGCAATGCGGCACAATATGGCGCTAAAGCAATTTTATTAATCCAAAATATTGATAATCAACTATCTGCTTCTGAATGGTTTGTTAAGTTGAGGGGCAATGCAAGCGAAGCATTACCGGCTTGGCAACATTGCTTAATTACCGATGCTTCGGAAAAGTGTATTCCGGTTTTTGCGCTTTCGCAGCAAGCTTCGCTCGCTATCGAAAAAGCAATAGCCGTTGATTTTAAACAAATAGCACAGAAAATTGCTAAAAATCAAGCGATTAAACCACTTAAGAGCCTTCCATCGGTTTGCAACTTGCATGCAAACACATTGCGCGAAACGTTTGAAGCTCAAAACATAATAGGGTTTATTCGTGGGGCCGATAGCAGCCGCTGCATTGTAATAGGCGGCCATTACGACCATTTAGGAAAACGTGGCGACAGTATTTATTTTGGTGCCGACGACAACGCGTCCGGAGCCGTGGGGGTATTGGCTTTGGCAAAAAAATGGAAGCAAAGCGGCATTTTACCGGCCGTAAACATGGTTTTTGCCAACTGGGATGGCGAAGAAAAGGGTTTATTGGGAAGCCGCGCTTTTATGCAAAGCATAAAAAACAAAACGAAGCAGGTAATCGCTTCTATCAATATGGATATGATTTCGCGAAGCGAAGCGAGCGATAGCTTGTGCCGCATTGTGAGCGTGGGCATCAGAGCTGCCGACAGCCTTTTAGTTCGTATGGTTACGGAGGCCAATACAAAGCTAAAACGGCCGCTCACACTCGATGTTTGGGATGCAGATGGGCACACGGGCAGCGATTACGGATCGTTTTTAGAGGCCGACATCCCGATTATTACATTTTTTACGGGTTTTCACGAGGATTATCACTCGCCTCGCGACGTTTTCGAGCGGCTTGATGCCCGCAAAATGGAAGATGTATTAGACTTAGTAAACCGCTGCATAGCCGGTTTGAATGCCCCTAATCGGTAAGCCAAAGCTCGGGATTAAGCAGGCTTTTTCCTTGCCACACTTCAAAATGAAGAGTTGTTTTGCCCTCTGCCTTGTCGGTATGCACGCGGCCAATATCCTGACGTGTATTTATCCGGTCGCCCCGTTTGACGCTCACCATGTCTAAGTTGGAATAAACGGTAAAATAATCGCCATGCCTTATAATTACCGCATTGTTGGAAGGTGTAATTTTGGTTACACTAATCACAACTCCTTCAAATACAGCCCTTGATCGGCTTCCGCTCGGGCAGGCTATGTCAATTCCATTGTTATTGGTGATCACCTTTTTTAAGACCGGATGTGGCTGGCTTCCAAATTTTCCGGTTATCATGCCTCTTTCTACCGGCCAGGGCAAGCGTTTTCGGTTTTGTGTAAAACTGGTGCTAAGCTGTTTTTCTTCCGGAGTGAGGTTCATCAGTTTATCGGGTTTTACCGAGGGTTTTGCCTCTGTAGCCTTGATGCCGGCCAATTTTATTTCTTCGGCTATGATGCTTTCTATTTGCTTTTGAAGCTTTTGTGCATCTCTCTCCTTTTGACGAAGCTCGCCCTGCAAGTCTTTTTCTTTTTGGTTGAAACGGTTTAGCACCTGATCAACCTGTTTTTGTTCGGTAGCTAATAAAATTTGTTGTTGCTGTTCGGCATCAAGCAGGTTTTGTTTTTCTTTTTTTTCGTTTTCCAATTTCTGTTTTTGTTCAGTCAATTGCTGTTGCGAAAGCGTAATCTTTTTAATCTGTTCCTGCCTCATGGCGCTGTATTGTTTCAGGTATTTCATACGCCGGTAGGCCTGATTAAAGCCTTCAGAGGCAAAAATGAACATCAATTGATTGATTCCGTTACGGTTTTTATTGGCAAAAAGAATCATCTTGGCGTATTCTTTTCGCATGGCGGCCAGATCGTTTTCGGTTTTTTCGAGTTCGAGCGAGGTGCGCCCAAGTTTTTTTTCAATCAGATTGATTTGGCTTCGAAGGGTTGCGATCAGATTTCCACGTTGGGAAATGCGTTTTTGAAGCATTGCCATCTCGTTGATACTCATTGTTTTCGACTTTCGGGTTTCTTCGAGAAGTTGGGTAGTAAGGTTGATTTCTGCTTCAATTTTTTGCTTTGTTTCTTCCAATTCCGCTTTGTTGTTCTGACCCAAAACCACCTTGCTCCAAAGCATTGAAGCAATAAGAAGCACAAGAGGCAAGCGGTGTAGGCAAAGCAGCTTTTTCATGATCTATTTATTTCATTATTGAAAAACCGCCCGGTATTTTGAATGGAAATTGTTGTTCCTGATCGAGTTCGGTTTTTGAAAGCTGAAGTTTTAATTTTATTTTTTTTCCGGCATTCCAAAGGTCAAAACGAATGATAGATGGTGCTTTTTGACCGTTTACCTCAATAAAATTTTCGTAAACCGCACTCAGTCTTTTGTTTTCGTCGTTAAATTCGCGCAGGCTCAGCCGCACAATTTTAAAACTTTCGGGATCGAGCCATATGCTTTGCACCAGCACATCGGGCGTTTCTTTTTGGCGGGCTTCGCGACGGCGTTTGTGTCGGTTTGTTGCCATGAGGCGATATTCCAACTTATCTACCGAGGCCTTAAAGTTTTCGTTTTCGTAATACGCCAGGTCATTGCCGGTGAGCAGGGCCTGAACCATATCGTAATCCACAATGGTGCCAAAAGTGTTGCGGATAAAACCGTAATCGCCTATAAAATACGTCTTATCAAGGCGGTTTATGAACTTTATACTGTCAACCGTAAGCACCAAGCGCGCCGCTTCAATGCCCAACAATGGCGAAAATGAAATCCAGATAATGCTGTCTTTTTTTATTCTGATCTGTGCCTTGAGTTCGGTTTTGCGGTTTTTTTCGTTGATGAGGCTTATCGCCGACTTTGAGCTGTAGGTTTCAAACTTCATTTCGGAAGTAGCCATTTTGCCGAGCAGAAAATTTTCGTCGGCAGCCCTCAAAGGCTCTTTCAGTATGCGTTTCGGGCTGCGGCAGGCCGCTAACGACAGCAGCGCCACGATGGCCAACACCGCTATTTTTGCCCTTTTATTCCACATAGTTAGCGGTTTTTATTTTCTTGTTGATTTGGTCGGAGGCCGAACCCAACTCTGCGGCCTGCTTCCATTGCGCAAGGGCTTCGTCAACACGGCCAAGATGAAACAAAATATCGCCGTAATGCTCTACTATGGTTCCACTTTCGGGTATTGATTTTTCGATGGCTTTTTCAATCCAGCTCAGAGCCTCGGCATATTCTCCTTTTTTGAAAAGCACCCAAGCATAAGTGTCGAGATAGGATGAATTTTCGGGATCCAATTGCACCGATTTGTACGACATTTCTTTCGCCTTGTCGAGCGATTCGTTGCGCAAGCTCAGATAATAGGCGTAGTTGTTGAGTATTGTGGCATTGTTGCCATCAATGGAAAGGGCTTTATCAAACGCACTATCCGAAGCCTGGTAGTTTTTAAGTTCTTTTTGTGTGTTTCCTATTTGGCTGTAAAAATCAACTAAAAGCGTATTATTTGCTACCACAAAACGTTTTCCTGATTCAAAATTTTTCAGGGCTTCTTCGTATTGTTTCAGTTGAAAAAATGCAATGCCGCTCAGAAAGTAGGGAACGGGCTGTTCGGGAAAAGTGGAAATGACTTCGGCGGCGTGTTTCACAAGGCTTTCAAAATCCTTAAGGTAAAAGTCGGTAAAAAGCAGCGCTTCGCCGGTTTCGTAATATTGTTTTTCCTTGTCGTAATGGATCAGCAGGTTTTTACGTGCCTCTTCATACTGCCCGTGATGTAGCTGGTAGTTGGCAAGCAATTGATATCCCTCGGGGCTGTCGGGATGCACGCGAACAAGCACCTGAGCCGCTTTTTGAACCGATTCGCTGATTGTTTCGTCGTTTTCTCTGCCCTGAAACCAAAGTTGAAGGATGTGCAATTTATTATCAGCCGCCATCTTTGGCGATTCAAAAGCTTTCAGCAGGGCTGAAAAAGCCTCATCATCGCGCCCAAGATCGCGATACTGTTCAGCGAGGGCTATATTGGCATAAGGATCGTCGGCTTCGTTTTCCGCCATTTTTTCATAGAGTGCCAGCGCTTGTTCGGTTTGGCCTGTTTTTTTGTATAAATCAGCCAGCAACATCATATAGCGGGTTTCGGCCGGAAAGGCATCAACCAGTTTTTTTATTTCGGCAATGGCTTTTTCGGGTTTCCCCTGATTGAGGAAAATGCTTTGTTTTTGCATCGAAAGCATTTCGTTTGTGCCAATTTGTTTTTCAATCTCGTCGAGCAGCTTAACGGCTTCGTTGGTTTCGTCCATAAGTAACAGAGCCGTAGAAAGTTCGCCGATGTATTCAATATTATCCGGTTCTAAATTTAACAAGTCGCGATAGGTTTTTGCGAAAGATTTCAGGTCGCCCGTTAACCGAAAAAGTTGCGCTTTTTTTTCGAGATACCATTTATTATTGGGTTCTAAAGCGGTTGCGTTATTCATCAGCCTGATGGCTTCGTCCAAATGTGCTGTTTTAGAGTCAATATCAGCCAGTTCGTACATCGAAGCCGCGTCGTCGGGCCAAAATTGCAAGGCCAATTCAAACTTTTGTTTGGCAGCCGTGTAGTTGCCCTCGGTTTTTTCTTTAAGGGCATCGGAAAACATAGCCGCATTCATGCGTTTGTTTCGAATAAGAATGCTGTCGTTTTGCGCTTTGGCTTTCGAAGCTTTGCCTCGTTTTTGGCCATAAGCCGTGTTTGTAATTGTTGATAGCACAAGCAACAGCATGAGCGCTGAAAGGCCGGTTGTGCAGCAGTATTTTTTGATGCTAGTGTTCAATCGAGTTGGGATAAGCTATGATTAGTTGAAAATTTCGTTATACGCTCCTAAACTGAGTTCATCAAAACGCCCGGCAACATGGGCATATTGCCCGATGATGCTGTTTTGCAGCATTTTGCTTTGAATGACAGCTTGGTTGTTGACAATGCTGTTTTGGATGATGCTTTGGCTGATTTGTGCGTTTTGGCCAACCGAAACAAAAGGGCCGATAACCGAATGGGTGATGATGGCGCCTGGGGCAATAAAACAGGGTTCGATGATGATGACTTCGTCGAGTTCGGCGTTGGGGCTAATGAGTTCGTCGGCTAAGCCGTCTTGTGCGGCAAAAGCCAGCACTTGCCGGTTTGTGTCTATCACGGCATCCTTGTTTCCGCAATCGAGCCAGGCATCAACGCTATCGGTATGAAACCTGGTGCCTTTTTTCATCATGTTTTGCAATCCGTCGGTAATTCCGTATTCGCCGCCTGTTGTAATGTTCTGATCTAAAAGATATTGCAGTTCGTGGCGCAGATATTCGCCGTCACGGAAATAATAAATGCCGATGATGGCTAAATCGGATACAAAAGTTTTTGGTTTTTCGTAAAAACCTTCGATGCTGCTATCGTTATTCAGTTTTACAACTCCAAATTGTTGTGGATTTTCTACGCGGCTCACCCAAATAATGCCTTCCTTTTCGTGATCGAGCCTAAAATCGGCACGAAAGAGCGTATCGGCATAAGCCACCATTGTTTTTCCGCTGAGGAGAGGAGCGGCACACAAAATGGCATGTGCTGTGCCCAATGCCTGATGTTGATAAAAAATATGCCCTTTTGCCCCCACCGATGCTGCTATTTCGAGCAATTGGTTTTCTACCTCTGTTCCAAAATTTCCAATCACAAATCCGATGTTTTCGATGGTTTGATCGAGCACCTTAGCAATGTCTTCGACAAGGCGCTGCACAATGGGTTTTCCGGCTATGTGCAAAAGTGGTTTTGGGGTGCTTAGGGTGTGCGGGCGAAGGCGCTTGCCCATTCCTGCCATGGGGATGATGATGTTCATAAATGTTTATGCTGTTTGGTTGTTTATTGTTTTCCGGTGTGGCCAAAGCCGCCTGCACCACGTGCCGAGTCCGACAGGCTTTCAACTCTGATCCATTGCGCTTTTTCGTGCTTTGCGATAATCATTTGTGCAATGCGGTCGCCATGGTTGATTTCGAAATCCTGTTCGGAAAGGTTAATCAAAATTACCTTGATTTCGCCACGATAATCGGCATCGATGGTTCCGGGGCTATTGAGCACCGTGATGCCGTGTTTGGCCGCAAGGCCGCTGCGGGGCCGAATCTGCGCTTCGAAGCCTTCGGGGAGCTCGATAAACAAGCCGGTAGGCACGATTGCCCGTTTCATCGAACCGATGATCAGGCTTTTTTCGAGATTGGCACGCACATCCATCCCGGCAGCATGAGAAGTTTCGTAAGCCGGAAGCGGTAAGCCCGAAATATTGACAATTTTTAACTGCATACTGTTTTTTTAATTCCTGCCCGCAAAATTAAAGAAATTAACGCTTTTAGAAAGAAGGCTTTGACCTGAAGGCTAATTCTTTTAAGATCAATTAATACACTCGCTTTGGAACAATTAAAACTATTTGGAACTCAAAAAAGGGCAAGCGGAGTAATGGCCGGCTTTGCTTTCATTGAAACCAGGCAAAAAATTATAGCGCTGTAATTCTTTAAATGCTTTGTTTTTCTTTCTTTTTTTCAATCCAAAAGGCGATTGCTGCAAACAGCAGGATAGCTATGGCGTTGATGCCAAGCCTTATTATAATTGCATGCTGTTTTAAGTAAGTTGTTATCACAAAAATCCCCAACGCCATTAAAAAGTAAAGGAAGATACGAGAGCTGTTGTATGGAATAAAATAAACTTTTTGCCCCCACAGGTATGAGGCCAGCATCATCAGTAAATACACGATGAGGTGTGCCCAGGCAGCACCATAATACCCAAAAGGCGGGATAAGCAAAAAGTTGAGCGCAATGGTAATGGCGGCGCCGCCAAGGGCAATAAGCGCACCGCTTGCAGTGCGATCGGTTAGCTTATACCATACCGCTAAATTGTAATATATGCCGTTAAATAGATTCGCCAAAAGAATAATGGGCACAATATGAAGCCCCTCGCGATAGGCCGGCCCGATAAAATACTTAAAAACATCAATAAACAAACTAACTCCCAGAAAGATGATCAATCCCGAAATCACAAAATAATTCATGACACGCGCAAAAAGTTGAGGGGCGTTTTTCTTTTCGGCTTCGGCAAAAAAGAAGGGTTCGGCCGCATAGCGAAACATTTGGATAAACAGGGTCATCAGCACGCCCAATTTGTAATTGGCGCCGTAAATGCCCAATTGAGCCATCGGTCTGTTTTCGGGCTGAATAAGGTATTTGAGCAGTATTTTGTCCAGCATTTCGTTTACCATACCCGCCAATCCGATAATCAAAATTGGCCAGGCGTAGCGCAGCATTGGACCCAAAATTTGCTTTGAAAGGGCAAAGCGAAAATTTTTGAAGGTTTCGGAAAGCATGACCAAACTGAGCGCGCTGGCAAAAAGGTTGGAAATAAATACCCAGACAACCAATCCGGTTTCGGGGCCTAAAAGTGCTTTACCTAACTTTTCGAAATATTCGGGAAACCAAATGATGGTTATAAAGTTTAAAAACAAGGTGAAAATCACATTTACAAGGCGAACAATGGCAAATTTGCGGGCTTTGTTTTGCTTGCGCAACATGGCAAACGGAATAGCAGCAACGGCATCGAAGGCCACAATAAGCGCCAGCAGCAAAATGTAAGAGCTGTTTCCCTCGTAATGCAGCCATTTGGCAAAATCGGGATAAAACAGGCTCGAAATAAACACAAAAACGCCAGTTGTAATTAAAATTGAGCTTGTAGCATTGTTAAAAACCTGAGATGGCTGATGCTTTTGAGCAAACCTGAAAAATGCCGTTTCCATGCCATAGGTAAGCAATACCAGCAAAAATGCCACATAAGCATATATTTCGGTGATTTGGCCATACGTAGCCTGATCCTGAAAAATGCGCGTATAAACCGGAACAAGAAAATAGTTTAACAGGCGCGGAACAATAGTGCCCATGCCATATACCACGGTTTGGCCTGCAAGGCTTTTAATGGGATTATGTGCCATTGTTGCGCGCTAAAGGTAAGTGAAGGATAAAGGTGGTACCTGTATTTGGTTCGGTTTCAAATTCGATTTCACCGCCGTAGGTTTTCACAAGATTGTGCACCATAGCCAATCCTATGCCCATACCGCTCGTTTTGGTGGTAAAATTAGGCGAAAATACGCGTTTTGCCTCTTCGGCCGACATTCCTTTTCCGTTGTCGGCAATCACTATTTTGCATATTTCATTCAGCGCTTCCACTGTGATACGGATCTTTCCATCGGGTTTCGATCCGATGGCCTGAACACTGTTTTTTATCAAATTGGTAAACACACGATGCAAGCCGGGCTGGTCGGCCTGAAGATAAATTTGGCTTAAATTATTGCTTTCCAATGCAAAAACGAGGTCTTTCTGATTGTCAAAAAGTACAATAAGTTCGCGCAAAAGGGCAATCAACTCTACTTTTTCGGCTTTATTGTTTTCGGGCATTCGGGCAAAATCGGAAAAGGCAGTAGCAATAGACGACAATGTATCTATCTGACTAATAATTGTTTGTGAAGTGATTTTTATTTTTTCATCAATCTTTTCGTCTTTATCGTTCCAGGCTCGCAGCATATACTGTACACTAAGCCTCATCGGCGTGAGCGGATTTTTTATCTCGTGTGCAATCTGTCGGGCCATTTCGCGCCATGCGCTTTCACGCTCGTTTGCAGCCAATTTTTCGGCGCTAATAGCCAATTTTTCAATCAGATGATTGTATTCCATTACCAATTGTCCAAGCTCGTCGCGCCTTTTCCAAACGATTTTTTCGTTGGTATGGCCAATGCGAATGCTTCTCATTTTATCCTGAATCATTTGCAGCGGCTCAAGCAGCGGTCGCGAAAATAAAAGCACAAGAATTACCGCTAAAACGGAAATGATAATAAACAAATTGACATACGTAAGAACCAATGAAGCAAGTTCGTTTTGGAGGTCGGTTTCGCGGGCAAAATACGGTAGATTTACAAAAGCCGCCACATCACCCGATTGGAGGGTAAGCGGCACATAGGATGACACATAATCAAAACCGCTGATGTTTTCACTTTGCCTGAAATACAAGTTTTGTCCAAATTTTAAGTTGTAATAGGCCGAAGGGTTCATTTGAACCGATTGAAGGCTTTTTTCAAAAATATCGTGCCTTGAAGATGTAATAAGGTGCCCCTCAGTATTATAAACATTAATATCGGAAAAAAAGACCCTCGAAAGCCGGGCAAGGTGCTCCTGCAGAAGGGCCAGATTTTCGGGGCTGTTCAAATCCTGGCCGGGCAATGTTTTTTCGATTTCTGTAAGTATGGATTGCGTTTTTTCGAACAGAAAATCGCTGTTCTTTTTTTCGTAAACTTCTGTTATATAATAAATTGAGCCGGCCCCTAAGGTTAAAATTGAAAGCAAAAGCGAGCCTAAAAGCAATGTTTGCAAGCGAAACCGGAAAGTAAAACCATGCGTAAGCGAAAAGGG
>CAYYDS010000028.1:14758-17934 GCA_964470665.1 uncultured Lentimicrobiaceae bacterium | reverse complement strand
GTACCTGCGCATACATTTAAATTCATGGCTGAACTGCAGTCGAAGCATCAGGGAGTTGGTTTTTTCTTCGATGGTGTTGATCAAATCCTGACTGGCCAACACAATCAGGGCGTTGGGCTGACTGAGTTTTCCCTGCTTGTGCATTTCGATGGCATTGCGCATGGTTTGCTCGTAATTGGAAAAAAGCGCCGATATTTGATTAATCAGTTTTTTTTCCTCTTCGCGCTGGGCCGATTGATCGGCTTTTGCCAACAGGTTTAAAAAGGTTTTTTGTTCGCTTTCAACAACTTTAAGTTGTTCTTCGCTTTTGTCGAAAAGATGCGTTAGCGAGGCAGCCCTCACCCGATAAAGTGCAAAACGGAGTTCTTGTGCATTTCGGGTGCTGATGACGTTTTCTGTAATCACCTGACGGGTATCTTCCTGAAGTTTAATGATGTATGAGATAATCAGATAGCCGCCCGCAAGCAGCAGGGCAATGCTTACCAACGACCATACGATCATTTGATAACTCAGGTGAAATTTAAAGTTTTTCAGACGCATAGCAAAAGCCGATAAACAGTTGATGCAAATGTAGTTAATATCCTTTCTTTTTTTGCATTGGGCAGCGTTGCCGGCCGAAAAAATTTCTCTTTTTCCAGACTTCTAAAACTGTCTGTTTTCCGAATTGCGCCCAAAACCGCTTCCAAGCCACTGTTGGTTTTTAAAAATTGCAGCAACGGTTTCTTCGTATTGGTCGAAGCTGGATGCGCGGCGTATGCCACGCCAGACCGCAAGCGGTTCGTCAAACGAAAGACTGAGGTAAGACCAGAGTTCTTTCATCCGGCCCAAAATGGCCGGATTGTCGTGTTTTGCTTTGCGCCGTTGCAAATACAAAGCCGTAATAAAACGCCGGATTTGCTCCTTGCGTTCCGATGGGTTTAAAAGATTTTGATTTTTGATGTCGGCAGGCAGAAAAGGGTCGGCCAGCAAGCCGCGCCCCAGCATCCAGCGATTGATATCCGGAAAAAGCCGGGTGTTTTCCTGAAAGTCGCCAACCGAAAAAATATCGCCGTTATAAACCAGCGGGCAGCTTATGCGCCCGATAAGGCCGGCAAATTTTTCTTTATCCGTAACTCCGGAATACATTTGTTTGCCCAATCGCGCATGAACGATGAGCTCGCTGAGGTTCATGCTGTTGAAAATAGGTATAAGCTTCTCAATCTCACTGTTTTCGTAATAACCAAGGCGGCATTTGATGCTCAAATTTATGTCCGGCTTGCTTTTTAGGGCATCGGCTATGGCTGCCACTTTTTCGGTATAAGGCAGGATTCCAGATCCGCGCTTTTTGCGAGCCACCTGCGGATAGGGGCAGCCCATATTAAGGTTAGCAGTGCTGTAGCCCAAAGCAGCACATTGGCTTGCAAACCGAATGATTTCGTCGCCATCGTTGCTCAGAAGTTGCGGACAGAGTACCTCAACCCGGTTTAGTGCAGGGTCAATTTCGGGGGTGCGCAGGTTGCGGCTGTTTTCGGTATGTATGCCCGAAAAAAACGGGGTGAAAAAGGTGTCTATTCCGCTAAAAAAATTGCTGTATTCTTGCCGAAAATACACATCGGTAATTCCTTGAAAAGGACCGAGTTGAAGATGTATAGCGCCTTTGGTTGCGGGCATTGGGCTAGGCGATTTTTGCCGATTTACCTTTTATGGCAATTTTTACAAGAGCCATCAGTGCAAATATTGCGCTAAGCAATGCTGCAATGCGCGAAAGATAATCGCCGGCTTTAACATAAAAGGTGAGCTCGTTGTTTAATGCAAGTTGTTGTTTGATAACGGCTTGTTCATTATATGGCGTGGCCTGAAAAAGATCGCCGCGCTGGTCAACAAAGCCCGAAATGCCGGTGTTTGCCGAGCGGGCAATGCTGCGGCGGGTTTCTATGGCTCGCAGGCGGGCAAAAGTTAAATGCTGCCGGTGGCCCGGCGTATTGCCCCACCAGCCGTCGTTGGTGATGATGAAAAGCAAATTGGCCCCGTTTTGCACAAAATGCGTAACAAATTCACCATAAATGGATTCGTAACAAATGATGGCCGAAACCTTGGTTTCCGCATCTTGATGCGAAAAAACCCTCCGCCTGTTGTCGGTTTTTAGCGTGCCTACCGTGCCGCCCAGATCAATGGCAAAACTCCGCAAAGGCTTCAGAATGCGCCATGAAGGCATCAGCTCAACTCCGGGCGTGAGTTTTGATTTGTGGTAAAAGGGCAGTTGCCCGGCAGTGTCCACAAAAAATGCCGTATTATGCCTAAAATAAGAACCCTCGCCTTTTCTGAATTTGCGTGCCGCAGCGTCGTCTTCCATGCTTTTTGGCACATGACTGGAAGTGCTGGCGCCAATTACATAGGCAAGCTGCGGGTGCGATTGCACAAAGGTTTTTACCTGATTTAAACCCGGCGAACGATCTGTAAATTCCATCCAGATTTCTTCCTGAATAGCCGATTCGGGCGAAACTACAAATTTGGTTTCGGGGCTTATTTTTTGCTCGGCTAAACTGAGGTTGCGTTCAATCACTTTTTCGGGCGATAGCTCATATTGTTCGGTATAGGGGTCAAAATTGGGCTGAACCACCACCACTTCCACTTTGTTGCCGGTTTCGGTGTATGAGCGGTAAATTTGTTTGGATGCGAGGATGGGCACCAAAATGAGAACGATAGCCGTCGCGCTAAATATTTTAACCCTTCTGCCTGAAAAGCCCCCTTCTCGAACAGCCTTTATGATTTTGAATATGAGGATATTAACAATAAGAATCCATAGCGTTCCGCCCGATGTGCCGGTATATTCATACCACTGAATCCATTGATGTTTCGAGGCAAAGGCATTGCCAAGGTTGAGCCAGGGCCAGCTCAAATCCCAATCTAAGTGAAACCACTCCCAGGCCATCCAATAAAAGATTAGGATGAAAAATCCTTTGCAGTTTTGGTAAAGTTTAACTTTTGTGAGATGAAAGAGCCAAAAAACCATGGTCATAAACAGGCTGTTGAGCAGAATAGCCATAATGGCTCCAAAGTCGGTTGAGTTCCATATCCACCAGGTTGTGAGGGTGTTCCAAACAACAAAGGTGAGGTATGCAAAACCAAACATGCCTTTGCGCCTTGCTTTTGCAGTATTTCCTCCCAAATCGTCTTGAATAAGGAGCAGCGGGATC
>CAYYDS010000028.1:0-14695 GCA_964470665.1 uncultured Lentimicrobiaceae bacterium | reverse complement strand
AAAGCCTCTTGCCGGCCACGAAATGCTCAGCAGCGCTGCCGAGAGTAGCGAAAGGCCGGTATTTTGTAATCGATTCATGTGTGGAATTACTTTTCGGGCAAAAATAGGAAATTCAGACCAATGTGATCTGTCGCATGAGAAATGTGCAGCTTCAATAAAGAAAATTGTCGAAAGGATAACGAATGGCGTGCATATCCTTGATCTCCTGATACAGCAATGATCTCAATTCGTGATAGTTGTCTTTGTGTTTAGCGCTAACAAAAATGCTGTTAAGCTCGTCTTTTGCAAACCAACTGTTTTTCAGCTCGTCCAAACTTGGCTTGGGTACAGCAAAAATGTTGTTTTCGTCTTCGTTTTCCCTATCGGCATTATAAATATCTATCTTGTTGAAAACCATAATGGTTTTCTTATTCAGTGCGCCAATTTCCTGAAGGGTTTGATTTACGGTTTCGATTTGAGCCTCAAATTCGGGATGCGAAATATCAACCACATGCAGCAGGATGTCGGATTCGCGCACTTCGTCTAAAGTTGATTTGAACGATTCTATCAATCCGTGGGGTAGTTTCCGGATGAAACCTACGGTATCCGAAAGTAAAAATGGAAGATTATCAACTACTACTTTTCTAACCGTAGTGTCTAAGGTGGCAAAAAGTTTGTTTTCTGCAAAAACATCCGATTTGCTTAGCAGGTTCATCAAGGTTGATTTTCCAACATTTGTATAGCCAACCAATGCCACCCGAATGAGTTTTCCTCTGTTTTTCCGCTGCACGGATAATTGCATGTCAATCTCCTTCAGTCTTTCTTTGAGGAGGCTGATTTTTTCGCGAATGACGCGGCGGTCGGTTTCAATTTCGGTTTCGCCGGGCCCGCGCAGTCCAATGCCGCCTCTTTGCCGCTCGAGGTGCGTCCACATCCGCGTTAATCTTGGCAAAAGGTATTGATATTGTGCAAGTTCAACCTGCGTTTTTGCGTGCGATGTTCGGGCTCGCTTGGCAAAGATATCGAGGATGAGGTTGGTTCGGTCGAGTACTTTGCAGTTGAGTTCGCGTTCGATGTTTCGAAGTTGCGAAGGCCCCAGGTCATCGTCGAAAATAACCAGCTTGATGTCTTCGGCCAAGATAAATTGCCTGATTTCGTCTAATTTTCCCGAGCCGACATAAGTTTGCGGGTTGGCTTGGTCGAGGCTTTGCACAAAACGTTTCACGGGTTGTCCGCCAGCTGTTTCGAGTAAAAACTCAAGCTCGGCCAGGTATTCGTCAACTTTTTCTTTGGGCTGCTGGCGTGTGATCAAGCCAACAACAACGGCTCTTTCAGCCGGGGGCGGAGTGCTTGGAAGCTTCGACATGGCCTTATTTTGTTTGACTTGTTCGTTTGCCCGAATGATGGCCTGAAACCCGCGTGCGCCTCAAATCTTTTGTGGCGAAATAAATGGCTGTAAAAGCCACATAAATATGCAAAAATACTTCCGGAAGGGGCGTTTTATTCAGCATGGTCGAGAAAAACTGAAAAATCGAGGCAAAAAACACGATAAAAAAACCATACAAAATAAAATCATCTCTTTTCAGGATGAAAAAACCGAGTGCGGCAAGGCCTAAAACAATGATGAGCCCCCAGCGCAAAAGCCAATTGCTCAAGGTGTTCTGAAATCCGGGCTCGGTTATGAAGGGGTAAAAAACAAACAAAAGGTATAAAAGAGCTGCCACCCGAAGCAGCAGTGTGATTATTTTGTTGAGGTTATAACGGAATAAATTGCTCATAAGCAAGCGGTTAGAAGTGTTTGAAACCAATGATTTCCCTTACTCCTTTAATCGTTTTCGAGGCGCTTTCGCGTGCTTTTTCAGCCCCTGTTCGCACCACCTTACTGATATAAGCCTCATTTTTAGCCAGATCGAGTATGTTTTGCCTTATGGGTGCTGTAAAAGCGATCATATCTTCGGCAAGCTGCTTTTTCAGGTCGCCATAGCGGATTGAGCAGTCGTTGTATTTCTCGTCGAAATGAGAAACCACATCGGGCTTAGATACCGCCTTTAGCAGGCTAAACAAATTTTCGATGATTTCTGGTTTTTGCTGGTTTGGCTCGGTCGGGCCGGTATCGGTAACGGCTTTCATTACCTTTTTGCGAATGGTTTTTTCGTCGTCAACTAAAAAGATGGCATTGCCTTCGCCTTCCGATTTGCCCATTTTTCCGCTGCCATCCAGGCCGGGTATTTTCACCAGTTCGGCTCCAAAATTATAGGCCTGCGGGATGTTGAAAAACTCGGTTTCGTACATCCTGTTGAATCGGCGGGCAAAGGTGCGCGTCATTTCAAGGTGCTGTTCCTGATCTTTGCCAACGGGCACCTTGTTGGCGTTGTGAATGAGGATGTCGGCTGCCATCAGGCTGGGGTAGGTTAGCAGGCCGGCATTAATGTTGTCGGGTTGTTTGCGGGCTTTTTCTTTGAAAGTGGTTACTCTTTCGAGTTCGCCAAGATAGGCATTCATATTTAAAAAGAGGTAGAGTTCCACAATTTCCGGCACATCGCTCTGCACATACAGCACGGCTTTTTCGGGATCGAGGCCGGTAGCAAGGTATTCAACCAGCACCTGTTTTACGTTGTTGTGCAGATCGTGTGGCGTGGGATGGGTGGTAAGGGAGTGGTAGTCGGCAATGAAGAAAAAACATTGGTTTTCTTCCTGCATTTTCACAAAATTTTTTACGGCACCAAAATAATTGCCAAGATGCAGATTTCCGGTTGGCCTGATGCCGCTCAATACAATATCCATTTAGTGTTTTTTTGTTTATTCGTTCAAAAAAATCCCGTTTTTATGTTTTAAACGGGAGTGGTGATTTTATTGGGTTAATGGGGTTGATGCCGGGTTTCAAATGGTGAGCAGGTCGTTGTTGTGGTTAAAAAATTTGTATTCCATAACGTGAAAATTCCTCATTTCCTGCACTTTGAATCGTTTTTTATATTTCAACATCCATTTCCTGTGAATCGAAAATATTCCTTTGGTGATGTATGCGTAGATAAATGGATGCAGGGCAAGCGTAAGGTTTTTTTCGTTTTGGTCGCGCAGCAGGTATTTAAGGTTGTTTTCGATTTCGTCGAGGAAGATGATGGAGGGTTTTATTTTTCCGCTTCCTTCGCAAACAGGGCACTGTTCGAGGGTTTCTACGTTCATTTCGGGCCTTACGCGCTGCCTTGTAATTTGCACTAGGCCAAATTTGCTGGGGGGCAATATGGTGTGTTTAGCATGGTCGCGGGCCATTTCATCTTTGAGTTTTTGATAGAGGTCGCGCCTGTTTTTGCTGTCGTGCATATCAATAAAATCCACCACAATTATTCCGCCCATATCGCGCAGCCGAAGTTGTCGCGCTATTTCTACGGCCGCTTCCAGATTGGCCTCGAGGGCGTTTTCTTCTTGCGAATTTTCTTTGTTCACGCGATGGCCGCTGTTTACGTCAATCACGTGCATGGCTTCGGTGTGCTCGATGATCAGATATACGCCGCTGCGAATGGTTACCGTTTTTCCGAATAAACCTTTGATCTGTTTATCAATGCCGAAAGAGTCGAATATGGGTGTTTTGCCTTTGTAGAGCTTAACGATATCTACTTTTTGCGGGGCAATGATTTGGATGAAGTTTTTTATTTCTTCGAACAATACGGGGTCGTTCACATGCACGCTGTTGAACGATTCGTTGAGCAGGTCGCGAAGTATGGTCGAGGTGCGGTCGAGTTCGCTCATCACCTTTACAGGTGCCTTTGCATTGAAAAGTTTAGCCGATGTTTTTTCCCATTTTTCGACTAAACTCCGCAAGTCGGCATCGAGTTCGGCCACTTTTTTATTCTCGGCAACGGTACGGATGATTACCCCATAGTTGTTTGGCTTAATGCTCTGTATGAGTCGTTTAAGCCGGTTTCGTTCTTCGCTGCTTCTAATTTTTTGCGATACGGAAATGCGCGACGAAAAGGGCACTAAAACCAAATAACGGCCTGCAAAAGAAATTTCTGACGAGATGCGCGGTCCTTTGGTAGAGATGGGCTCTTTGGCTATTTGCACTAAGATTTGAGCACCTGTAGCAAGAATCTGTGTTATTTTCCCTGTTTTTTCAATGTCGGGCTCAACCCTAAAGTTGTCCATTGTTACGTTTTCGGGCTTGCCGCCGAGGGCAAGCTTCACGTACTTGTTCAGGGATTTTACTTGCGGACCGAGGTCGAGATAGTGCAAAAAAGCATCTTTTTCATATCCAACGTCCACAAAAGCGGCATTCAGCCCCGGCATAATTTTTCTAACCTTGCCTAAGTAAATGTCGCCAACAGCGTAATTGTTATTTGTTTTTTCTTTGTGTAACTCAACCAGAAGTTTGTCTTCTATCAGAGCAATGTCAACCTCCGAAGCCCGAGAATCTATAATAAGTTCTCTGTTCACTTGTGTGTCGGTATTAATTCAACAATTTGATTATCTTCAAGTTAGGCTTGTTTCTGAAAGGTGTTTCAACAAGATGTATTAATTTCATAATCTAAATGGAATAACACAACGCCGCATCCTTATCAGCAGAGCAGCGTTGTGTTATTCTTGAGTCAAAAGCCATAAAAGCTATTTCTTCTTGTGACGATTCTTTCTCAAGCGTTTTTTGCGCTTGTGTGTCGCCATTTTATGTCTTTTTCTTTTTTTACCGCTTGGCATAATTTTAAAAATTTAATAAATCTGAACTGATATTATTTTCCGCTGTTCTTAACCTGAGCAACAAATGATTTGGCCGGTTTAAAGGACGGGATGTTGTGTGCAGGAATAATAATGGCGGTGTTTTTGGAAATGTTGCGGCCGGTTTTCTCGGCCCTTCTTTTGATTGTGAAGCTGCCAAAGCCCCTAAGATACACGTTTTCACCATTCATCATGGAGTCCTTTACGGCATCCATAAACGATTCAACAACTGCTTGTACAGCTGCCTTCTCTACTCCGGTTTTGGCGGCAATATCAGCTACGATTTCTGCTTTTGTCATGTCTTAAAAAGTTTAAAATGTTAATACTGTGGTCTTTTTTTGGCTGACAAAGGTAAGAACTATTTTAATTTTGAAAGCTTTTTTGTGAATTATTTTCTACTAACCCGCTCTATATAAATTATTTCCTCAGATGATTGACGATTTAAGACACATTTTGCTCAAATGGTATGCTCAAAATATGCGCTCTTTGCCCTGGCGCGAAGGTAACGACCCTTACGCCATTTGGATTTCAGAGGTCATTTTGCAGCAAACACGCGTTAATCAAGGTATTGCATATTACAAACGTTTTCTTGAAGCATGGCCCGATGTGAAATCGCTTGCCCGTGCCAGCGAACAAGAGGTGCTTAAAATGTGGCAGGGGCTTGGCTATTACTCACGCGCCCGAAATATGTTGCATACGGCCCGGCAGGTTGTGGAGCAGCATAATGGCCTTTTTCCTACAAGCTACGAGAAACTGCTTAAACTAAAAGGAATAGGACCCTATACCGCTGCTGCTATTGTAAGCATTGCATTTGGCGGCCGGCATGCAACGGTTGACGGTAATGTGGCGCGTGTTCTGAGCCGATATTTTGCAGTTCAATGCCCGGTTGACGGCAACGAGGGCAAAAAGGAAATTAGCCGCCTGGCTCAACAGATAGTGATGAAAGGTAATTCGGGTACCATCAATCAGGCCATGATGGAATTTGGCGCTTTGCAATGCGTGCCTCGCTTACCCGATTGTGCAAACTGCCCGCTGCAAATAAATTGCGCTGCTTTTCAGCTTGATTTGGTGAAAAAATTGCCGGTTAAGAAAAAAAAGAAGGCTTCCGTAAATCGTTTCTTTAATTATCTGGTAATGATTTTCAGGCACGAAAACGAACTCTGTTTTGTGTTGCGGCAACGCCGCGAAAAGGATATTTGGGAAGGGCTGTTTGAGTTTCCTTTGATTGAAACTGAAGCCGAGCAGGGTTTCGAAGCAGTTTTGCAAAACGATCTTTTCAAGGAAATAACTCAGGAAAAGCCCTTTGCCGTCATAGGTCGGCCAGTAGATTTTAAACAAATTTTGTCGCATCAAAATATTTACGCCCGCTTTTACCTGCTTTTTTTTGAGTACGACTATTTTAGTGAAAACAGAAATAATGTATTTTTGATGAATCAAAACAGGCAGGCCGACTATCCGTTGCACCGCCTCATACAGAAATATTTGTTATTTTTGAATGATCAAAACTTACCTTTAACGCTTTAAAACAAACAAAAATGGCCGGATTGAACAAAGTAATTCTCATTGGGCGGCTTGGCAAAGACCCTGAAGTGATCTCCTTCGAAAATGGAGGCAAAAAGATGACCGTAACCTTGGCAACAAGCGAGCGCTACCGCGACCGCGATGGGAATTGGCAGGACCAAACGGAGTGGCATAACATTGTAGCCTGGGGCAATTTGGCGGCCGATATTGCCGAAAAACGACGCTCTTACATAAAAGGCGATCTGCTTTTTATAGAAGGAAAAATCAAATCGCGGCAATATACCGATAGCCAAGGTGTTAGCCGAACAATTACCGAAATTGTTGCCGAAAAAATGAACCTGATTTCCAAAGGCGGCGCAGGAAGCCACAACTATGCCGAGAGCCGCCACGACAAGCAGTCCGCCAGCGAACAATCAATGCCCTCCGAAGAACACTATGGCGCAACGCCGGATATGGCCGACGATCTTCCGTTTTGATAAAAATCTAATTTTTAACCGGTAAAATCACTAGAACTTTATTAATTTTGCGCCGGAATTCTAAATAAGTTATTTTGGAAACACCTGACCCCGACCCTTATGCGAGTTTAGGCTCGATTTTTGTTTCAATCGTTTTCAATGGCATTGACTTGCCGATAATCCTTGGATTTATTGTACTTGCACTCCTGCTTATGGTATCTGCAATGGTATCGGGCAGCGAAACCGCATTCTTTTCCTTAAAACCTTCCGATCTTGTCTTTTTGCGCGAAGAGGCCGGAAACAGAGGCGAAATGGTGATGCAAATGCGCGAAAGTCCAAAATTGCTGTTAGCTACAATTCTTGTAGCCAACAACTTAGCCAACGTGGCCATCGTTATTCTCTCAAGTTTTATCACACATTCGATGGTGGATTTTGGCGGAAACACGCTCGTAGAGTTTCTAATACAGGTCATCCTGATTACTTCGCTTATTTTGCTGCTCGGCGAAATCATGCCAAAAATTTATGCAAACAAAGAGCCACTGAAACTTGCACTCAATCTGGTTCTTTTTATCAAGGGCTGCGTTGTGGTTTTGAAGCCGATAAGCCTCTTGCTTGTGGCATCTACATCGTTCATTGATAAGCGCTTGGCGAAAAAATCTTCCGGCTTTACGATGACTGACTTTAGCGCTGCAATTGAAATAACCAGCGACGAAACCACGCTGCCCGAACAAAAAAAGATGCTCAAAGGCATTGCCACTTTTGGCGAAAAGGAAGTAACCAGCGTAATGCAATCGAGGGTAAACATTACGGCAGTTGATAAAAGTGCCAATTTCGAAAAATTGTTGAAAATTGTGCTGGGTAGCGGCTTTTCGCGCATTCCCGTTTATGAAGAAACCCTTGATAAAATAGTGGGAATACTGTATATTAAAGATCTGTTGCCTTATTTGCATATCGAGCAGATGGAATGGGAAAGCATGGTAAGACCGGCCTTTTTTGTACCTGAAACCAAGAAAATCAGCGACCTGTTGCAGGAATTTCGCGAACGCAAAATTCATATGGCCATTGTGGTTGATGAATACGGCGGAACAGCCGGTTTGCTCACTTTAGAAGATATTTTGGAGGAAATTGTTGGCGAAATCAGCGATGAGTTTGATAAAAGCACGATCAACAGCCTTTTTCGCAAAATAGGAAAAGACACCTATCTTTTTGAAGGCAAAACCAACCTCAACGACTTTTGCAAGGTGTTGGAGCTCGACGACTATTATTTTGACGATGTGCAGGGCGAATCGGATACCCTGGCCGGCTTACTGCTCGAACTCGAAGGGCGCATACCCGAAAAAGGGAACAAAACAAGCTGTAAGAATTTTTGTTTTGAAATCATAGATGCCGATAGTCGCCGAATCAAACAGATTAAGGTAACAAACCTTTCGGCCCATGAACCCGCATAAAATTGCCCGACTCATTTTGGGCTTCGCCGCCGGTTTCGTGTTTCCGGGACTTGCTTCGTGCAACGATCCTGTGATTCCGAAACCAAAAGGATACCTGCGCATCGAGCTGCCCGAAATCAGTTACCGGCCCTTCGATTCGGCCCAACATTACCGTTTTGAAGCCTCAAATCAGGCAACAGTTGAAGCTGTCGGACAAAAAGAAGGGCAAAGCGATTGGTTCACAATTGTTTACCCTCGGTTTAAGGCCGAAGTTTATCTAAGCTACAAACCGGTTGGCAACAACATTGCCGATTACCTGGAAGACGCTCGCACGCTGGCTTTTAAGCACCTGCCAAAAGCCAGCGGCATAGCCGATAGCTTGATAACCAACCCAAAAAACAGCGTCTTTGGCAATTTTTATTTTCTTAAAGGCAAAGGCGTGGCTTCGCCAATTCAATTTTACCTTACCGATTCCATAAACCATTTTGTACGCGGGGCGCTGTATTTTGATTTTCGGCCCGACAACGACTCTATTGCCCCTGTGATCGAATACCTGAAAAAAGATCTCAATCATCTGGCCGCTACCTTTGAGTGGAAATAAATCGTTCCGGATTCATTTTTTATTAAGCTTAAAACAGCAAGAAGGCGGAAGATTTTATACTTTTATCGCTTCAATCAATATTTTTGCTGATGAAATACCTTTCCACCTTTTTACTTTTTTGTTTGTTATCGCTTGGGGCTTCGGCACAAAACCCAGCTGTATATCACCGAGTTAAAATTCAACTCGAAGGCCGCGATCTCAGGGCGCTGGCACAGGCCGGCATTGACCTTACAGAAGGCACCTTTAAAAAAGACGCTTACCTCGAAACCGACCTTTCGGAGGCCGAAATTGCACGGGTTACCGCCGCCGGCTATCCGGTTGAAATCGTTATTCACGATGTGTCGAATTTTTATAGTCAACGAGTTGCAAATGCTGCCCAAACACCGATAAACCGCAGTCCGGCTGATGAATTTCCGGTGCCTCAAAACTGGGAATATGGCAATATGGGGGGTTTTTATACCTACGATCAGGTGCTGGAAAAACTCGATTTTATGGCCGCCACATGGCCTCATTTGATCACGGTAAAACAGCCTATTAATCCTACTAACCTAACCCTGATGGGAAACCCGTTGTGGTGGGTTAAAATAAGCGATAACCCCAACGAAAACGAAAACGAACCGCAGGTGCTTTATACCTCGCTTATTCATGCCCGCGAAGGAATTGGCGTGCAGCAAATGATTTATTTCATGCTTTACCTGCTCGAAAATTACGAAAGCAATCCGAATATTCAGGCCTTGGTAAACTCCAGAGAGCTTTATTTTATTCCGATAGTGAACCCCGACGGATACAAATACAACCAACAAACCAACCCGAATGGCGGCGGCATGTGGCGCAAAAACCGACGCGACAACGGCGGCTCGTTTGGGGTAGATCTGAATCGGAATTTTGGCTATAAATGGGGATTGGATAATACCGGATCTTCGCCCAACGGTTATGACGAAACTTATCGCGGCCCTTCGGCATTCAGCGAGATTGAAACCCAAACCTTAAAACAATTTGCCGAAGAACATCAATTTGTAATCAACCTTAACTATCACTCATACAGTAATTTACTGCTTTACGCCTGGGGATATACCCTTACTCCTTGTCCGGACGACGCAATTTTCAGCGCCCACGCAAAACTGATGACCCGCGACAGCCATTATACATACGGGCCGGCCAGCTCGACCATTTATGTTACAAACGGAGGCTCAGACGATTATATGTATGGCGACACAAGCAATAAAAATGCCGTTTTTGCCTATACGCCCGAAGTGGGTAGTGATAATGACGGTTTTTGGCCTTCGGTAAACCGCATTATCCCACTCTGCCGGGAAAATATGATTCAAAACATGTACGCAGCATATTTATCAGGTAGTTATGGCAAGGTAACCGACTTGTCGGATAAGATAATTGGTCAAAAACAATTCTACCTTCCGCTAACACTTCAGCGCTTAGGTTTTAGCGATTCCGAAAGTTGGGAACTTAGCATCGAGCCTGTTGGCCAAGGCATTGCTGCGGTTGGCGATCCGTTGGTATTTGGGCATTTGGATATGCTGCAAAGCATAAGCGATTCCATCCCGATTACACTTACCGGCAGTATAAAAAGCGGCGATGAATTTCGTTTTGTGATCAAACTGAACAACGGCGAATTTATTACAAGCGATACCATCACCAAAATGTATGGCCAAACCACTGCAATTTTCGATAATCCATGCAACCAAATGGCGGGCTGGACAACCACCAACTGGGGCCTGAGCACCTCGTCCTACATTTCTGCTCCGGCTTCGATAACCGATTCGCCCAACGGAAATTATGCAAATAATTTGACCAATATGATCACGCTGACCGAGCCGATTGAACTCCCCGAAACACCCTATGCCCGCCTTAGTTTTTGGGCAAAATGGGATATCGAGGCCGGCTGGGATTATGTGCAGATCATGATTAAACCCGTTGATGTGGTATATTGGACACCTTTGGCCGGAAAATACACCAAAACCGGCATAAATAACCAGCCATCAGGGCAGCCGATTTACGATGGCACGTCGAACTGGGTTAAAGAAGAAATAGACCTTACACCCTATGCCGGCAGCTCTTTCCAATTGCGTTTTGTTTTAAAAAGCGATTATTATGTTAATGGCGACGGCTTTTATTTCGACGATATGAAAATTGAAACACTCGACGTGGAAACATCGCTGATCCAAACTGATGCGAGTCAATTTGATTTTAGAGTTTTCCCCAATCCGGCACACGGTTTGGCCAAGTTGGTTTTTTCTGAAAGACTGAAAAATGCAATGCAACTTTCTATTGCCGACCTTCAGGGAAGAATCGTGCAAACGCTGGAAGTGCACTCGGGAACTGTTGATGTAACAATTGATACTCAGGATTTTAAACCGGGCTTATATTTAATCAGACTCTCGGAAACCTCACTTAGCCCCAAGCGGTTGATTGTGAAATAACGATTGCATTTCTTTTTTAAAAATGAAAACTCTGCCATATGGTTTAGCCGTATAGCAGAGTTTTTTTGTTTGGCTACAAAAAGAAAAACGCCAAAACGCAACAACAAAACCTAAAAAACAGTATTTTTGAGGCCTGCCCGACCTTGTAGGGCAAGGCAAACAACCGAATAAATGATGCTAAAATCAATAGCCTATGATTGAAACGGTTAAAATGGGGAGGTTGCGCTGGCATCACATGCAGCAGCCTGTTGAAGAAGATTTTGATTTTCTGAAAGACAAGTTTCACTTTCACCCACTCGATATCGAAGACTGTAAATCAACAAATCAACGACCTAAGATTGATAGTTATGACGATTATTATTTTCTGATCCTCCACTTTCCCGATTTCGACAGGCATAATTTGTTCATTAAAATCAAGGAAGTGAAGGTGTTTTGGGGCGAAGATTATGTTATTACAATCGAAAAGCGTCCATGGCTTGCCTCGCAGATGTTTAGCGAATACCAGAGAGCCGTCGAAAACGATGAAGACCTCGAAGTGGGAACCTCCGATGCATTGCTCTACAACCTGCTCGAACGGCTGATTTCTGAATCCTTATACCTGCTTCGCAAAACCGGCCTCGATTTGGAGTTGATAAGCCGCGAACTATTTGATAATAAGCCGGTTAAAATTATCGAACGAATCTCCATAACCCGAAAGAATATCATCCTGATCAATACCACCTTTAAGCCTCAACTTAGGATGTTTCATAAATTTGAAACCGGGCAAATCAGCGGTTTTGCCGACAATATGGAGCAATATTGGGGAAATATTCTGGACTATTACCAAAAAGTATGGGATATGACGGAAGATTATGAAGATTTGATTGAGGGTTTGTCGAAAACTTTTGATTCGATGCAGACCAACAAAACCAATGAGATCATGAAAATTCTCACCCTGATTTCGGTCGTTATTCTCCCGCTAACCTTTATCACCAGTCTATATGGCATGAATGTGCGCCTTCCTTTAGAGCGACAGGAAGCTGCTTTTTGGATACTGATGACGGGTATGCTTGTGCTTACTGTGGCAATGATTTTCTTTTTCCGACGCCGTCGCTGGATGTAAAAGCCGGATTTGCCTTACTTTTTGCGAAAAACCCCTTCTTGCCGTTCAATAGAGGTTTTGTGAACTAACTCGAGGAGTTTAACCAAAAAGACCTTGTCGAGGCCTAAATGCCGGCCAATGGCCAAGCGGTCGTCCATTATATGCCGCCAACGCTTGAGCTGAAGAATAGAAAGGTTGTTTTCTTTTTTATACTGCCCTATCTCATCAATAATTTCCATGCGGCGGGCAAGCAAATGCAGCAGTTCGCCATCGAGTTTGTCAATTTCGGTGCGCAGTTTTTCTAAAACCATATCAAAATCGCTTCCTTCGGAGCGTTTGCGTACTTTCAGCGCCAAAATCATCTGTTTGAGCTCGTCAGGGGTGATCTGTTGGGCAGCATCGGTTTTGGCTGTCGTGGGGTTGTAATGCGATTCGATCATCAGTCCGTCGGTGCCAAGATCGAGGGCCTTTTGGGCTATTTCGTGCAAGAGGTTGCGCCTTCCGCTGATATGGCTTATGTCAGTAATCACCGGAAGCTCGGGCATCAAGCGTTTCAGCTCTATGGCAATTTCCCACATGGGGGCATTGCGATAGGGCGAACGGCTAAAATAATGAAACCCACGATGGATAGCCGAAAGCGTTCCTGCGTTGGCTTTTGTGAAGCGTTCGATAGCGCCTATCCAGAGATGAAGGTCGGGAGTAACAGGGTTTTTGATGAAAATCGGGAGTTTTGCTCCGCGCAACGACTCGGCCAGCTCTTGCACCGAAAAAGGATTTACAACCGTGCGAGCGCCTATCCACACCGCATCCATGGCATATTTGAGCGCAGCCTCCACGTGTTCGGGGCTTGCCACCTCCACCATCAGCTTAAAGCCAAAGCGGTCTTTCACTTGCTGCATCCACCGAAGCCCGTCAATGCCCACGCCCTCGAAATCGCCGGGGCGGGTGCGGGGTTTCCAAATGCCTGCCCTAAAATAATCGAGCCGGCAAAGCTCGCTAAGACCCGAAGCCGTGGCCAAAAGCTGACTTTCGCTCTCGGCACTGCATGGCCCGCAAATGAGCATTGGAAACGGACAATCCTGTGCATTTGATAATGCAATGGTTTTTTTGTTTTCTTCGCGCTTTGTCATGCTGTTTTAATATCCTTTCTGGTTGCAAAATTAGCGATAAGCTGCCATTTATTGATGACTAAG
This sequence comes from uncultured Lentimicrobiaceae bacterium, assembly GCA_964470665.1. GTDB lineage: Bacteria > Bacteroidota > Bacteroidia > Bacteroidales > F082 > JALNZU01. The sequence continues at coordinate 1,293 of CAYYDS010000028.1, read as the reverse complement.
CATGCTTTAGCCAAATAACAATCATCCGCACGAAAAGTTTTGGGCTCAAAAAACCGACCTAAAGCGCCGCAAAAAGCGCATAAAAAGGGCAAATTGCAGTGAAAATGAAAATCATTGCAGCTTTTTTCGTTTTTTTGCATTTGTTTTAAAAATACCGATATCCGTGAAACGTACAGAAATCAAAGACGCATTGCAAAGTGAAAACTTTGAGGTGGAAATTAAAGTAAGTGGCTGGGTGCGCACCAAACGCTCGAGTAAGAATGTGACCTTTATTGCCTTAAATGATGGTTCAACAATTCATAACCTTCAATTGGTTGTTGATCTCGAAAAGATACCCGAAGAAAATCTGGCGCTTATCCACTCGGGCTCGGCTCTTTCGGCTATAGGGTTGCTTGCTCCTTCGGCCGGAAGCGGGCAGCGTGTTGAACTTGCCGTAAATAGCATCGAGCTGCTTGGCCAGGCCAGCCCCGATGAGTACCCCCTGCAACCCAAAAAACACTCGCTTGAGTTTTTGCGCGAAAAGGCGCATTTGCGTTTCCGGACAAACACTTTCGGCGCCATCACTCGCGTGCGGCATGCAATGATTTTCGCCATCCACAAGTTTTTCAACGACAAGGGTTATTTCAATATCCATACACCCATTATCACCGCTTCAGATGCCGAAGGCGCAGGCGAAATGTTTCAGGTTACCACCCTCGATCTTCATCATTTGCCTTTGAACGAAAACAAAGAAATTGATTTTGAACAAGATTTCTTTGGTCGTGCCGCTAATCTTACCGTTTCGGGTCAGCTCGAAGCCGAACTTGCTGCCCTCGCGCTATCTAAGGTTTACACATTTGGGCCAACTTTTCGCGCTGAAAACTCTAACACTTCGCGCCATTTGGCCGAATTTTGGATGATAGAACCCGAAGTTGCTTTTTTCGACATCAATGACGATATGGATTTGGCCGAAGAAATGCTGAAATACCTGATCGCATATGCCCTGGAACATTGTGCCGATGACCTGGATTTTCTTGCAAAACGCCTGGAAGAGGAAGAAAAAAACAAAAAGGCCGAAGAAAAATCAATGGAGCTGATAGGCAAGCTGAAATTTGTGCTGGAGCAGCCTTTTGAGCGCATTACCTATACCGAAGCCATAGAGATATTGCGAAACTCAAACCACAATAAAAAAGGAAAATTTAGCTATCCGATTGATAAATGGGGCGCCGACCTGCAGTCGGAACACGAACGTTATTTGGTTGAAAAACACTTCAAACGGCCGGTTATCCTCACCGATTATCCCAAAGAAATCAA
>CAYYDS010000027.1:0-18037 GCA_964470665.1 uncultured Lentimicrobiaceae bacterium | reverse complement strand
CATTAAATGAAGCGAAAGGATTTTATTTTTCATTTTATATTAAGGTTTTGGTTAATAAATTCATTTTTAATGTGTCTCTTCCCGGCCACCCTGCCCACATTTAAAACAAGACGGCCCTCACCGCTCAAAATCGTTTTTCCCCAGCCGGAAAATATGTCTGTTTCCGGTGTCCGAAAAAACTTTGCACTGCCGCCAAGCTGCCAAAACGACCCACTTGCTTGCCAAAGCTTATCCCAAGCTGCTTCTTTATGAAAAAAGCCGGGTGTTGGGGGGGTAATATGTTGGTTATCGGCCATATATCGTTTTGCGCTGCTTGGTTTTTGGTTTTTTTAACAAAGATAAGACATGCAGCGCCGCTTTTGCAAGTTTTTTTAAAAATTTTTGAAGGGGTTCTAAATAAACGTTAGAGGAAAAACAGCTTTCTTGCCCTTATTCCGCTTAAACTCATCACTCAAAATTCAGAATTCATAACTCGCGGCTGGTGCGCGGCTGGCATGCGTCTCCAGACGCGTGCCATAGACGCGTGCCATAGACGCGTGCCATAGACGCGTGCCATAGATGCGTGCCATAGACGCTTGGTCCCATCTCTTGAATGGCTGGCACGCGGGGCACGCGGCTGGCACGTGGGGCACGCGTCTGGAGACGCGCGCCAGCCGCGCGCCAGCCAGCCAGCCAGCACTTTTTTCCAATTTATTTTTCGCCGCGCTGTAACTTACTAAGCCATTGCACGTCAAAGTCATTATTCACAAAAATGTTTTATTATGAAAACTAAAACCATTTTGTTTCTTCAAAAGTTGTTTCTGATCTTTTTTGCAAGCCAGCTACTCGGCTCCTGTGCCTATAACGAAACTTTCGCTCAGAGAGGCAGCGGCGTTAAAGCCACCGAACAACGTAATGCAGGCAATTTCACCAAATTGGATGTGAGCTCGGCCTTTGAAGTTACGCTCAGCCAGGGCACAAAAGCCGAACTGATTATTGAGGCCGACGACAATCTGCTGAGCGAAATTGCGACCGTTGTCAGCGGTGGCAGGCTGAGTATTTATGTGAAAGACAGGGTTAAGCCGATCACAAAAATGAAGATATATCTAACATTCGTCAGCCTTGATGATATTGAGCTGAGCGGCGCCGTAAAACTCCATTCTGAAGAGGTTATGAGTTTCGACCGGCTCAATCTCGGCCTTAGCGGAGCTTCGTCTATTGATCTGGAAGGCAATTTTCAAAAGCTCAACGTTGATCTGAGCGGAGCTTCCGGTTTAAAACTGTCAGGCCAGGCCGAAAGCGCTTTTTTGGAGAGTTCGGGAGCCTCAAATCTGGCATTGCTCAATCTTTCTGTCCGGAAGATGAAACTTGACCTCAGCGGCGCCAGCAATGCCGATGTGTGGGCAACAGAAAGCCTGCGGGTGGAAGCCAGTGGCGCATCAAAGGTAAAATACAAAGGCAATCCCCAACTTACTGTCAATACAAGCGGCGCATCAACGGTTAAAAAGTTTTGAATATCAATCAGTTATTATTGTTATGGTTTGATAAGAGGTTTGAAAGAGCTTAGCTCATGCGCCATATTTTCGAACGATTGCAGGTAAACTTCTACCCTTCCGATCTTTATTTTAGCTTCGATCAAAACCGGAATTTTATTGGCATCGTCAGTAACCCATACCCTTATTTTTTCATCCGGATCAAAAAGCGAGCTCTCTTTCAGCCCGGTGTAAAATCCGATGCAGTTGAAGCTCAAACCTGAAGGTGTTGTAATTGCTTTTTTCCCGATGTACCGAATGGGCAAAACTTCAATCTGCCGATCCATTAATACTTTCAGGTGGAAACCTTCGCCGGGCAAAATGCGGCTAAAGTTTTTCGAGCGGACGAGGTAGGTTGCAGTAAGCACATCGTAAAGATCGTTGGGCATTGCCATCAGGCTGTCGAAGTCTTTTTTGTCGCTTTCCACAATTTTCATTTGCACCAGCCCTTTGTCGCGGTAAAATTGAAAATCGTTGACTGTGCGGTGCCCGCCTTCGCTTGTGTGCCGGTAAAAGCGCTCAGCCTCAAAAGGCTCGAAGCCGGTTTTAACTTCAAAGGTATCTCTCACCTTGAAAAGCCAGTCGAAACGCTTGAGCGAACTTCCGGTGCTCCGAAAAAACCAATGGCTACTTTCGGCGTCATTTCTTTGTTCTGCATAAAAGCTTATCTCGCCGGCATCCACCCACAAAGGCCCCCAACGATAGCTTACAAGGTAGTGCAATGTTTCGCCCTGGCCGAAAGCCAAAACGCTATTCTGAGCCTCTACCTTGCATTTGCTTCCGCAGTTGAGCACAAGTATAATGAAGATTATCAAGACGTTAATGCGCGTTGTTTTCATTGATGTAAAAATGGAACTTTGGCTATGCCGGTTTGAACGATTTTCGTGTTAATTCGAAAAGATACTTTAGAAAGAAATTGGTTTTCAAGTTCTTAATCAATTTAAACCCGAAGTCCAAAAATGCCGCTGCCAATGCGCACATTTGTTGCGCCTTCTTCCATTGCTATATCGAAATCGCCCGACATGCCCATCGAAATTTCTTTGAAACGGTCGTCGGCCGGAAACCATTCGCTTTTCAACCAATCGAAAATGGCTTTCAGCCGGCGAAATTCGCCACGAATTTGTTCCCGATTGTCCGTAAACGAGGCCATCCCCATCACTCCAACTATTGCCACCTGATTGAGTTTTTCGGCCCTAAGGGTTTCCAACAATTGTTGTGCTTCGGCCTCGTCGAGGCCAAATTTAGTTTCTTCATCGGCAATATAAAACTGCAACAAACAATTGATTATCCGGTTGTTATGAGCAGCCTGCCGGTTTATTTCTTTCAGCAGTTTAAGGCTGTCAACCGATTCGATCAGTTGCACAAAAGGAGTAATAAACTTCACTTTGTTGGTTTGCAAATGTCCAATAAAATGCCATTGCACATCGGCAGGCATTTCGGGCTGTTTGCGAATGATTTCCTGCACTTTATTTTCGCCAAAATGCCTTTGCCCGGCCTCGTATGCCTCGCGCAGCATATTTACGGGCATTGTTTTGGAAACGGCAACCAATCTTACCCCCGGCTTGAGGCGCAATCGGAGGTCTTGCAAATTTTTATTTACTGACATGATATTAAGAATTCGTTTTAGGCATCGAAAACTGCAAATTTAAGCTAAAAAAGCCAAAAAGCGGTTTTCTATGCGCCTTGGGGCGAAAACATTTGCCGCTCAAAAAACGCTTTTACAAGGGCTGAAAACAAGCAAAAAAGCTATTTTTGCCCCATGAGAAAGCTCACTTCCCTTATTTTGCGTCTATTTGTGTTTTGGATGCTTTTTTTCTTTAGCCTTCGTGCACTTTTTCTGCTTTATCATCTATCACTTATTCGCATGGAGCACATTGCTCTTGGCGAAACGCTATTTGCTTTTGTAAAGGCGCTCGAGCTCGATTTGGCCACAACTTCGTATATCCTGCTTCCGGCCTTTGTACTCTTGCTGTTTTCGACTTTTTTTTGGAAAAATTTTTTCCTGAAACTCCACCATCTTTATCATTGTATCCTGATCGTAATTGCTGCACTGATTGTTAGCGCCGAGCTGGGTTTGTATTCCGAGTGGAAAACAAAACTTACGTTCAAAGCGCTTTCGTATTTATCTCATCCGCAAGAGGTATTTCAAACGGCATCGTTTGCCCAAACCGCACTGCTTGTTTTGATCTGGATTGCGATTTCGGGAGCCGGAATTTTGCTCTACCGCAAATGGGTGCTTCAATATGCGCATATGCAGCGCTGGCCGAGATCCATTGCTGCGGTTTCGGCATTATGGATATTGCCACTTATTTTTATCGGCGCACGGGGCGGTTTTGCCGCTATTCCGGTTAGCATTGGCTCGGCCTATTACAGCAAACATCCCATATTGAATGCCGCTTCGGTAAATTCGCTCTATCATTTTGGCTTCAGCTTTATCACGTCAAGGCAAAACAAAGGCACCAATGTGTTTGCCGGCATGGACGATGCCGAGGCGCGGCTCATCGTAAAAGGCCTGCACCAAACCGAAGGCGATTCAACACCCATCATTTTAAATAATTTGCGGCCAAATATTGTGGTTCTGCTTTTAGAAAGCTGGTCGGCCGATCTGATTGAGAGTTTGGGAGCTGAGCCCGGTATAACACCCAATTTCAAGAATTTAGAAAAGGGCGGACTGCTTTTCACCCGCTTTTATGCCAGCGCCAACCGGTCGCAACAGGCCATGGGCTCGCTTTTTGCAGGTTTTCCGGGCATTCCCATTACCCATATTGCCGATTATCCCGAAAAGTTTAAAGCCTTGCCATCGCTCAGCAAAACATTGAGGCAACAAGGCTATGAATCGGCTTTTTATTTTGGAGGGCAGCTCAATTATGGCAATATTCTTACTTTTCTGTATCACAACAAGATAGATGTGATTGTTGAAGGCCGCGATTTGCCCGCTTCGATGCCTCGAGGGCGCCTGGGCGTGCACGACGGGTTTTTGTTGCCTTATGCTGCACAACAGATGAACAAGTTGAAGCAACCCTTCTTTAGCACGGTTTTTACGCTTAGCTCGCACTCGCCATACGATTTTCCGATGGAAGAGGTTATTAGCTGGCCGCAAACCGAAAAACCTTTCGTAAATGGAGCCTATTACACCGATCAATCGCTGAAAAGTTTTTTCGACGAAGCCCAAAAATGCGAGTGGTTCAACAATACTTTGTTTGTCATTATGGCCGACCACAGCAAAACAAGCTACCGCAACCATCCATTAGAAAGCTTTGAGCATCACAAAATACCGCTGCTGCTCTATGGGCCTGCGCTGAAAAACGAATACAGGGGGAGGCAAATGGACGTGATTTGCGGCAATACCGATGTGCCGGCCACCTTGCTCAGGCAATTAAATTTGCCGGCCGATGCATTCAAATGGAGCAAAAATTTCTTAAACCAGTATTACCGTCCGTTTGCCTATTTCGAGCTAAACGAGGGCTTAGGCTGGAAAACCGAGGAGGGATTTTTTGTTTGGAACAAATTTACCGATACGTATTTTCAAAAGTCGCTGCCGGCCGAAAGTGAAGCGCAAATACTCAAAGAAGGCAAGGCCTATCTTCAGGTTTTGTATGGCGACTTTCTGAATTATTGAAAATTTGCCGCTTATTCGTTTTTTAGCTTCGCTTCGCGGTAAAACTGTTTCAAAAACCTGAGCATAAACGCATGGCGCCGCTGCGCCTCGGCACGGCCTTCGTCGGTATTCATCAGCTCTTTGAGTAAAAGCAACTTTTCATAAAAATGCCAGATTGTAGTTGGTATTTTGTTTCGGACAATGCGTTTTCCGGCCTCAGCATCATCCAGAAAATAGAACGGATTTCTTTTGTAGGCGCCATAGCTAAAGGCCCTTGCAATGCCAACGGCTCCTATTGCATCGAGGCGGTCGGCATCCTGAACTATTTGAAACTCAATGGATTTATCTCCATTAAAATGCTTTGATTTCCTGAATGAAAGATTTTCCGAAATCCACACCACCTGCTCAATCACCTCGCGTGGCAGCGCTTTCTTTTCAAGAAATTGCCTGATCATCAAAGCGCCTTGGGTTTCGTCGCCATCGCAAAATTTTGCATCGCCCACATCGTGCAGCAGGCCGGCCAAACCCACCACCAGCTGATTGGCCTTACGTTTTCGGGCAAACTTCATGGCGGTTTCAAAAACCCTGTCAATATGCAGAATATCATGCCCCGGGTCGGCATTTTCTAAGGCTAGCTGCGCAAATTCTCTGGCATCAATAAACAGTTGTTTCCGGCTTTTCATTTTTCGAGATACTCAATTATACTTTTCAGCCGAATGGGTTTAGAGCCGTTAATCATCATTAAATCAGGGATTTCGGGAGCTTTTCCATACATTAAATAGCTTTTCCAGATGTGTTCTAAATACCAATCAGGCTCGATGCCCCATCGCGTATCGGCCGAACGTCGTTTCCAAAAGGTGGCAAAGTCGATATCCACAAACAGTTTTTTGTCGAAAAGGCCAAGCGTTTCACGATCGTGATAAATCATAAGTCCTTCTACGAGCACAATTTCTTTTTCGTGGCTCAGCTCGATGATGCTGTTTCTAAGCCGCTGGTGATGAATCGAATCGGGATGTTCCCAGTCGAGATGCTGCCGAATTTGCGGGATTTGCTCAAGGGGTTTCACAAAGTCGTCCTGACAAAGGCCGGCAGCTTTCGTTTTGCCAAAATAAGCACATAAACGTTGGGTGAGATGCGTTTTTCCGGCATTGCTGGGGCCACCGATAGCGATAATCATAGGCTTTTTTATTCTTCTTCGGGCTTATATACATATTGAAACGCGCCGATGTCGGGCAAGGGCAAACGCCAGTTTCCATCGAGGTCGTAAGGAATTTCGCCGGCTATTTCGGGCTTTGCTTTGCCAATGACGGGCGAGAGGGTATCGGGCCTGTAGTTGAAGGCGCTATAGTCAATAAAAAGCGGGTTTTCGTTAAAAACACACGACACAAAAGCATCGTTTTTTTTCCACTGGTCTTTGAGTTTTATCAGGCAATGGTCAAACAGATAACTTGTATCGGCACCGGCCACGAGTTCTTTGCCCAGTTCGTCTTCTAAACTGCCATAAATCAGGCTGTTGCCAAATTCGATGTTGATCGGAACGGCGATAGGCTGGCTGAGCGAGTCGAGTAGAAAATTGTTGAAAAAGAGCGCGGGGGTATTTCGGGTTCCAAAATTCCAATGATTGGCTATGGTGCTGTGTCTGAAGCGATAAGCTCCGCCTGCCGTAAGCGCGGCGCCATACGATCCGCAGTTGGCTATCACCACATTGCTGGCATCAACTGCAAAAAGCCGGCTAAAAAGCCCGACTCCGGTATGGTTTTCAATTACCGTATTGGAAAGGTTGAGCTGGTTTTGAGTAGGCCGCAAAAACGATTCCGCCTGAATGCCGATAAAACCGTTTCGGATAATGGCATAATTGATGTCGTGATTGAAACCCTGCCTGCCTTCCATCAGCCAAATGCGATCCCATTGCCCGGGAATGTTGCGGTACTCAGGGTCTAAACGGTCGCCCTGAAATACAACCGGCTGCTCGCGCGTGCCCTCCACTTTGAGCATCCCGTCTGCAAAAGCCCATAAACCGGAATTATTATGAAAATATATTTTTGCGCCGGCTTCGATAACCAAGGTGCCGTATGAGTTGATCAGGGCGTAGCCGTAAACCACATAAGGTTTTTCGGCCGTCCAATACACGGTTTCGGTGCTGTCGGCCACCATTTTGAATTTCGGAAAACCGCCAATTTTACGGTCGGCAATGATGTAGTTTGCATTTTGACCCCAGGCAATGAGTTTTATTTGTTGCTCGTTGCCGTTGGTTTCAAAAAAGATTTCGTCTTCAACCACAAAAGGGCTGTTGGCATCGCTAGGGTTAATGGTGGCTTTGAGCAATACAAACAAACTGTCGTTGGCATCGAGTTCGATGTCGCTTACCGCCGTTCCGTGAATGCCGTCCACATTCATTTTAAAAACTTCGCCGGCGCTCCCCATCAGGCGAATCCGGCTTATTTTTATTCGCTTATTGCTTGTGTTATACACCATCAAGCGCTTGGTGATGGAGCCAATGCTGGTGAAAACCGTATCGAAAACCACCGAATCGGTTGAAAACGACAGTTTGATATCGGGGTCGGTGCTCACGATGTCGTCTTTTCGGCAGGAAAAGGCAATCATTCCAAAAATCAGCAGGGCCAGCGCTGTTCGAATCAGGCTGTTTTTCGAGAAAATACGGTTTTTTATACACATCATACCGGCGGCAAAGTTAAAGAACAATCCATTAGCGTAAAAACAGAGCGATTATTGTATTTTTGCCCAAATTCCGGGCGCCCCGAATGCGCCCTTAGCACTATGGTAAAAAGGACTTCTTTTTGGTTCATTTTTTTTCTCTGTTTTTTTACAGGCAGCCTAAAACCGCTTTTGGGGCAAGATACGCTTGTTGAGCCAAAGCCAAAGCCTGTTGCAGAAAAGATTGATTCGACCCTTGTAAGCTATTTCAACGGCAGTTTCGACAGCCTTACCTTGGGTTTCAAACATTCTATTGATACCACTTTGTTTGTGCTTAGCCGCTTCGATCAGATTGAGCGCCTGCCGCAGCTTCAGCAAAGCCTGAGCAATGCCGGCATGGCTCATCAGTCGCTGGTATTTGCCCCCGCTTTTAATGATGGGGTGGGCACTTTGCCCAATCCTTTTCGGGCGTTTACCTTTGGCCCTGCCGACATTACCTATTTGATGCCCACTGCAGCTTTTTCCGAACTCAGCTATATGATGGGATCCAAAAAAGAGCAACACCTCAATGCCTTGTTTGCCCGTCAAGTGGCACCCCGCACCTTTGTTGGCATGAATTTTAAGCTCGTTGATGCAAAAGGGCCCTACAAAAACAATGCGACAAACAGTGCGGCAGTTTATTTTACGGCCAGATACAATTCCAAAAACAACCGCTATGGCGCGCTGGGGCACTATCTTTACAATAAAACCTCGGTGAACGAAAACGGCGGTATTGCAGCCGACAGCGTTTTTGAAAACAACCTTGAATTTGACCGCCGCGTGATTGGAGTGAATCTGGAAAACGCCCTCAACCAATACAAGCAATCGGGTTTTGGGTTTGAACAGTATTTTATCCTCCTTTCCGAAAAACGACATGCAACCGACAGCACCGTTGAAAAACGCGGTTTTCAGTTAGGGCGAATTGTCCATCAATTTGAATATCAACGATATCAGTCAATTTATTCGGAAAACAACCCGCTCAGCAGTTTTTACAGCCCGTTCGATCCGGTTTTAAACACAAAAAGCACTTACGACAGCAGCTTTCAAACGCTGATTCGCAATCGGTTTTATTGGAGTAGCCTAAGTTACAACACTTTCGAAAGGGATGTTCCTTTTCATATTTATGCCGGAATTGAATTGGTTTCCGGCAGCATGTCTGACAGCACTTTCAAAAAAGGCCTGTGGTTGGTCAACCCTTATGGAGGTATCAATATTTCGCTTTTTAAATCGTTTTATGTCAACGGCCAAGCCAAGCTTATCAGCGGCAGCGAGTCGTCGGGCGATTTGGAGCTGTACGGAAAAGTGAGGCAGTTTTTAGGCACCGAGAGCCGCAACTTAGGCAATTTGTTTTACAGCCTCCGCCTGATTAGCCAAAGCCCTTCGTGGTTTATGGAACGTTATCGGTCAAATCATTTTCGCTGGAACAACGATTTTGACAAAACCACCTTTGTAACGATGCAGGGCGGCTATCAACTTAAAAAGTTTGAGGCAGGCGCCGAGTGGAATGTTATTGACAAATATGTGTTTTTGAATTCGAAGGCCAGGCCGCAGCAAACAAGCGGCACAACAAGCATTTACCGGCTATATTCGAACTTCAGGCTCAAACCCGGCAAATTTGACGTGCTGGCCAACCTAAATTACCAATATTGCGACAACGACACCCTGATTAGCCTTCCGGAGCTTTCGGCGCGTTTGAGAGTCAATTTCGACCAGCTTTTAATCAAAAATGTGGCAATATTTCAGGCAGGAATAGAAGCTTATTGGTTTACGGCCTATTATGCCGATGCTTATATGCCGGCTTTAAAATCGTTTTATCCGCAACGCGAAAAGAAGATCGGCAATTATCCTTTTATTGACATTCACATTGCCCTCAAAGTAAAGCGTGCCCGCATTTTTGGCCAGTTTGCCAATGCATTTGGATTGGCCAGAAACTTTACCTATTACACCACTCCCCACTACCCCATGCGCGACGCCCGCTTTTATGTGGGAGTAAGCTGGAGGTTTTATCAATAAACCAAAAAATCAGTGCATTAAAAACTGATCGCCGGTCTCTTTTATCAGCTTTTCTTTGTATTTTTCGTCGTAGCCCGGAAACAGCGGCGAGGCCGGATAGCCCCAAGGGTTGCGTTTGAAGCCATTCGCATCTTCTTGTTTCACATTTCCATCGAGGTATTTAACCAATAGATATCCATACAGATTTTGCCAAGCAGCAAGGGTTTTCATTGCTGCATCGCCCGAATAGCGGTTTAAGAAATCGCGCGCCTGCTCCTGATTTTCCTGATACAATGCAAGCGCACGGCGGTCGGTTTCGGCCTGCCGTGCGGCAAATTCGTTTTCAAGTTCGCTCTGAAGCTTTCGCACATCAACCATCACCCGATTGTAAAAGAGATAGGCAAAATGCGCCACTTTGTTGAACACCCAAAAAGCTGCATCGTCTTTGTAGGTGAGCATATCGCCATAGCCTTGGCTCCATTGCAACGGAACGTTTTTGAGCGCCATATAAAACGGCACATACACCGTAGAGCCGGCATCATCAACGCCAAACCAAAATATGCCCCCTATATCGTTGGGCAGCCACGAACGCATTTGTGCAATAAACGAAAAACCGGTTTGTTGCGTAACGGTTACCCTTTCGTGAAAATATTCCTTCCCCTGAAAATCCCATGTAAGCGGCCTCCAGCGATAAGGCAAGCCATAAGCTCCGGCTCCGGCATCTTGCGACATATCTAAATCGGTGCCCTGAAGATAATCGCGCTTAAACGACATCAAATCTTGCGGGCTAAGTTTGCGGTTTGGCTTGATATACAATGGCATACGCTGATTTGCTATTTCGCCTTTGGCATAATTCCAATAGGGTTTCAGGCTATCCGAAACGTGGTTAAACATGGCCCACACCCTTAATTCGCAAAAGCGTGCGGCATCAAAAGAAAGCGGCGCATAGGTGTCGCTAAAACTAAATTGCTCATCAGTACCGCTATAATAGCCTTGTTTGCGGGCAAAATCAATCACGTCGCTTTTGTAAATGGTTTGGATATCGGCATTGTGCAGTAATTTCCATTGCTTATCGCTTATGCTTGTTTTTCCGTTGGCCTTGGCAAAGCGGGTAATCCGGGCATGATTGGCATGAGCCGAAATATAGCCGTCAGGTATGCGCCTGGCTACCCACACCGCGCCTTTGCGCGAGTTGACCATTTTATTGTTTTTTTTATCCAATTTCATATCCACCCCTTTGCCAATAATCTCCATAATCCACACCTCGTTGGGATCGCCAATGGAAAACGATTCGCCCGAGCTGGCATAACCGTATTGTTCCACCAAATCGGCAATCACTTTGATGGCTTCGCGCGCTGTGGTGGCGCGTTGCAGGGCAATAAACATCAGGTAGCCGTAATCCATAATACCGGTAGTATCGGTCAGCTCGTTCCTTCCGCCAAAAGTGGTTTCGCCTATTGCAACTTGAAATTCATTCATGAAGCCAATCGTTCGGTAGGTATGAGTCACTTGCGGAATTTGCCCCAAAGGACGGTTTGTACCTCTGTCGTAAATGGTGAGCATACTCCCCTGAGGCCAGTCGGCAGCTTCGTTAAAATAAAGCTCGCCATAACGAATATGCGAATCGGCGGCATAGCTCACCATAGTGGAAGCATCGGTTGAAGCGCCTTTAGTAACTAAATAATTGGTGCAGGCCGAGCTGTGCTGAAGCCCCAAACTAAAAATTAAAATAGAAAATAAAACAATGCGGAATAATTTCATCATATAGGGTTTAAAAAAGTGCATAAAAGTAGAAAGAAAAACCTTTTTTACATGTCTGAGGCTTAATTTCTAACTCCTTTCAAACGGCGGGCATGAGTTATATCCGAGGCATTGTTCAGATAATCATATCATTGCAATCGTTAAAAAAGAGTAATTTATATGAATTTATTGTTTAGTTTTGCGCAACGTGGGTTTGTTGGGTAATAAACCCGGCAAAGCGAAGTATTTTTCATATTCATCTTATTAAACATCGTTTAAGTATTATGAGAAAATGGCGTGTTGAAGATTCGGCCGAGTTGTACAATATCAACGGATGGGGCATTAATTTTTTTGCCATCAACGAAAAGGGAAATGTTACCGTGAAGCCCCGCAAGGATGGCGTAGCTGTTGACATGAAAGATTTGTTGGACGAGCTGATGCTTCGCGACGTATCAATGCCTGTGCTGCTACGTTTTCCGGATATCCTTGACAGCCGTATTGAGCTGATGGACACCTGTTTTAAGGTTGCAGCCGCCGAGTACGACTACAAAGGAAAAAACTTTATCGTTTACCCGATAAAAGTGAACCAAATGCGTCCGGTAGTGGAAGAAATTGTTAGCCACGGAAAAAAATTCAATATCGGATTGGAAGCCGGTTCAAAGCCCGAACTTCATACGGTATTAGCTATTAATCCCGACAGTGAATCGTTGATTATCTGCAATGGCTACAAAGACGAAAGCTATATTGAGCTTGCTCTTCTGGCGCAAAAAATGGGGCGGGCTATTTTCATTGTTGTTGAAAAACTCAACGAGCTTAAACTGATTACCCGTGTAGCCAAACGACTGAAAGTGAAGCCCAATATTGGCATCCGCATCAAATTGGCAAGCTCGGGAAGCGGCAAATGGGAAGATTCGGGAGGCGATGTAAGCAAATTTGGGCTCACCTCGAGCGAACTGCTCGAAGCACTCGACTATTTAGAACGCAACAACCTGAAAGAGAGCCTCAGGCTTGTGCATTTTCATATCGGCAGCCAGGTAAACAAAATTCGTCGCATCAAAATTGCATTGCGCGAAGCGGCTCAATTTTATATTCAGATCTATAAAATGGGCTTTCACATTGAGTTTGTTGACGTTGGAGGCGGTTTGGGAGTTGATTACGACGGCTCACGATCGGCAAACAGCAGCAGCAGTGTAAACTACAGCACCCAAGAATACGTGAACGACGCCACTTTTGCAATGGTTGATGCTTCCGACAAAAACGATATCCCCCACCCCAATATCATAACCGAATCGGGGCGCGCAATCACGGCACATCATTCGGTACTTGTTTTCGAAGTGCTCGAACATGCCACCCTGCCCTGCTGGGAAGATGATGAAGAAATAAAAGAAGACGACCACGAATTGCTGCACGAGCTATACAACGCATGGGAAAGCCTCAACCAGCCGCGAATGCTCGAAACCTGGCACGATGCACAGCAAATCAGGGAAGAAGCGCTCGATATGTTTAGCCTCGGCCTGCTCGACCTGAAAACACGCGCACAAATAGAACGCTTATTCTGGACCATAGCAAAAGAAATTCAACAAATGGCCAACGAAATGAAAAGGCCGCCCGAAGAATTGATGATTCTGCCCAAGCTATTGTCAGACAAGTATTTCTGCAACTTTTCGCTCTTTCAGTCGCTGCCCGACTCCTGGGCCATTGACCAGATTTTCCCCATTATTCCCATCCATCGTTTAAACGAAAAACCCGACCGTTACGCCACGCTGCAGGACATCACCTGCGACTCGGACGGAAAGATTGACAATTTCATCTCCACCCGCAATTATTCGCACCACCTGCCCGTGCACTCGCTCAAAGGCCGCGAATCCTATTATATCGGGGTTTTCCTTACAGGAGCATACCAGGAAATTTTGGGCGACCTCCACAACCTTTTCGGCGATACAAATGCCGTGCACGTTTCGGTGGATAGCAAAGGGCATTATATTGATCAAGTGATTGACGGTGAAACCGTTGCCGAAGTATTGGATTATGTGCAATACAGCCCGAAAAAGCTCGTTCGAACGGTTGAAACCTGGGTGATGACCTCAGTTAAGCAAGGAAAAATCACTACAGAAGAAGGTAAAGAATTTCTATCTATTTACAGATCAGGGCTTTATAGCTATACTTATTTGGAATAAGCTCCAACCCGCAAAGGTGTGCTTTTATGAAACATCAGCCGGCTTTAAACCTGTTTTGAAGCCGGCTGATTTGTTGCCAATCAATATAATAGAGAAGCTTTAAACTCAAACTGTTGCCCATTGGGCTTTGAAAAGTTTTTTCAAGATTTGTGAAATAACCTTTGTCGTATTCATCGCCGCTAAAAACAGAGTAAACCGCATTTTTCCAAATAAAAAGCAGCTCGCTGCCGGGCGCAAAGTTCCATTTATATACGAGGTCTAAGTTAAAAGTATTGACCGAAAAATTATGGTTGCCGTTATAGGCAATATCTTCCGTTTTTCCATCTTCAAGGAGCCTCATATAGTTTTGATAATCAACTAATAGCCAATAGTGGCGTGCGCCTAACACCAGAACCGATTTTGGGCTAAAAGCTAAGCTAAAATCACAGGATGTGGTAAGGTTTTTCAGCCTTCGCCGGCCAAAAACGATCAAATTATCGCTTTCGGGGCCAAGCTGTGCAGCATATCCGACATCGCGAAAAGTATCGTCGTAGTTCATGCCCGGAACGAGCATAATATGGTCTTTTATACGCCAGCGGGGCGAAAAGCCAAACCACCAATTGAAGCGCTGCCACTGCGGATGCAGAAAAACGCCAAAATTGTAGTCAATCAAAAAAGTTTTGCGATAATCGGGCGAAACAAAGAAAACCGTGTTGAAGCTCCAGGGCTTTTGAAAATGACGGCCTTTGCAACGCGCCTCAAAAAAATCAATTTCGCCAAGGGGATAAATATTGACATGACCGCCAATTGTTGTTCGTTTGGCCGTGGTAAGAAACGAATTTGCGCTGATTTCGAGCTTGCTAAACTTGAATGGCAGGTATTGAAAAAACTGATTGACTTCGAAGCTATTTTCCCATTTCAGCCTCCACCAATTAGGTTCAAAGAGCAGGTATTCAAGCTCAAAGCTACTCACTATTTCGTTGTTTTTCTGCAAATAACCCATGTCGTTCGGGTCATACGTATCCGTTGCAAGCTTAAGATTTACCGACGGCCTTATTTTTCCATCAATTTTTCCGTAGCTCAGCTGCAAATTTTCGCCCACTTCGTTCGGCTTATCATTTTTGTAGGCCTGACTTAGATTGAGCATGGCGTATAACTCGCGGCTGGCCTTTTTATTGCGAAAAGCCATTTCTGTTCCCGTCACATTTGCCATGCGCTTTTCGTCGGGCCGAAGCACATTGGTATTGTAAAAGCTTATTTGCGAATTGTTGGCCAAAGCTTGCTCAAAAACCACCATATTGAAGTTTGCCCAAGGCTCGGTTCGTATTTTTGCTTCGGTGCTGTCGAATTGCAGTTTGGCCCAGGTATTTGCCGTTATGGCATTAAACACGCCTATGCCCAGGCCGCCTGCCGTTTTTCCGGAAAGTTTGGCAGCATTCACCAGCTGAACGTTTTCGGGATTGCTGATAATTTGATCTTTAGCATAATTTCCCGCAATTTGCTGATGGCCTTCGGGAGTTGCGCCAATGCGACGCGAGTAAAAAAGTCCGCCTTTGCTAAACAACTCGGTGCCTTCGGTAAAAAATGGCCTTTTTTCATCATAATATACCTCAAACGGGGTAAGGGAATAGATCAGTTTATCGGATTCCACCTGTCCAAAATCGGGAATAAGGGTCAAATCGAGCGTAAAACTTTTGCTTAAACCCAGTTTCAAATCCATCCCATAATTATAGCCTGGCATCCATTTCTCGTTTAGGCTGTTATGGCTTGCGCCGGCTGTAAGATACGGTGTTGCACTCAGCCTTAATGGAGGCTTCAATACATCGTCAATAATAAGTTCGCCCATTTGCGAAACCGTGCCCGATTTATGGATATCAATAAAATTCCAACTGTCGTATTCGCGTTTGCGCTGCACGCTCCGTTTAAAATTGATGCCCCAGCGTTGTGTTGGCAACTCGGCAAAACGCAAAGCCGAATAGGGGATGGCCATTTCGGCTATCCAGCCATCGGCCATATGGCTAACGCCCGATTTCCAGACCGCATCCCACGACAGCTCGAAAAACTCATCGCGATTGCCAAGTTTCATATCTACCTGAACCCCGCGCGCTGTTACCATAAATGAAACGGCATTCAGCCCATCGTTAAACGGGTCAATTATAAGCTCAAAATAGTCGGCCAGGCCCGCATTATCCCGCTCGTGAAGTTCAAACGAAATGCTATCGGGCTTCAAATCAATAATTTGCGCACCTACATAGAGCGCTTGATCGTCGTAACCAATCAATACAGATGTCGGAAAACTTGCCGGCCTACCATTATAAGGCTCTATCTGTACAAAATCGAGCGCACGGGCCGCGGGCATCCAACAACTGTCATCGAGCTTACCGTCAATTTTTGGAGGCTGCAGAAACCGAACTGCTTTGAGCTGCCTTTTTTCCTGGCTAAAAAGGGCGCTCGAATAAAAAAGTAAAAGCAAAATAAGCGCAAAAAAATGGCTGGTCTTTGGCATAAGGAAAACGAAAAACTTAACAAAGTTAAAAGCTTATCGCCGAAGCTCAAAAACAAAAATAAGTTATCGGCGGTAAGTAGCCGACAAACGCGAAACTCCCTTCCGTTTTTTGGCACAAATGCCGGGAACGACCGAAAAATGCTGTTGATTCGAGAAGCTTTTGTACTTTTGTTGCTATATGCACACCAAATTGCAATGAACAATTACGAACAGTTTTGCAGTGGCGGAAAAAAAATGGCCATCCTGATAGATCCTGACAAGCCCACCGACGAAGAAGTCATCAACCTGGCTGCCGAAGCCGACCGTTGTGGAGTTGATTTTATTTTTGTTGGCGGATCGCTGCTCACCAACAACGGCTTGAGCAACTGCATTCGGCTCATCAAATCGAAAACTACAATTCCGGTCATTCTTTTTCCGGGAAACACCCATCAGATAAGCCATCAGGCCGACAGTTTTCTCTTTTTATCGCTCATTTCGGGGCGCAATCCCGATATGCTGATCGGCGCCCATGTGATTGCCGCTCCTTATCTGAAAATCAGCGGGTTGGAGATCATCAGCACAGGTTATATGCTCATCGAAAGCGGCAGGCCTACCACAGTGAGCTATATGAGCAACAGCTCCCCTATTCCCTCCGACAAAAACGACATTGCCATGTGCACGGCCATGGCCGGCGAAATGCTGGGGATGAAGCTCATTTTTATGGATGCCGGCTCAGGTGCGTTAAATCCGGTTCCGGACAGCATGATTGAAAATGTGAAAGCAAGCATCAATATTCCGTTGATTATCGGAGGCGGCATAAAAACCCCCGAAATGGCCGCAGCCAAGCTCAAAGCCGGAGCCGATGTGGTGGTTATTGGCAATATGCTCGAAAAAGAACCCCATCTGGTAGAGGCCTTCGTAAAAGCCGTGCGTAGTGTAAACTGAGCGACGCTTGGCTGAACAAAGCTCACCTTTAACTGAATAATACACTTTTGCGCCTCAGTTTTATTTTACTATTGCAGGCACATCACCTTACATAAAAACCAAAAAACATGAAAAAATACGCGTTGATCATCCTTGTTTTTACCCTGTTTATCGTTAGCGGCAGTTTTGCCCAGCAAAAAATCTTCAGCCCCGAAGAAGTCGTAGGCCTCAATCCCGCGTTATACCCCAAAAGCCTTTCGCAACTGCAATGGATGGGCGAAGCCGATTCCTATATCTATGTCGAAAAAAATGAAGTGCGGATTTCGGAGAAAAATCTGATGCAAACAAAGGTGTTTTTCAACCTTGACGACCTCAACCGCTCGCTCAATGCGGCGGGTTATGACAGCTTGAAAAGAATCCCGATGCTCAACTGGAAGTCGGCCAATCAGGCCTATTTTATGGCAAAAAGCGCGCTGTGGGAGCTTAAGATGCCCGAAGTGAAAATAAGAAAAATAATCAGTTTCCCCGAAGACGCTGCCAACATCGAAATTGCACCCAAAAGCCTAAAAGCAGCATATACCGCAGGCAACGATTTATATGTGGCTATTGGCGACGAGCACAGGCGCATAAGCGAAAACCCTGAAGGGGTAGTTAGCGGGCAAACCGTGCATCGCAGCGAGTTTGGCATCAATAAAGGCATATTTTGGTCGCCCGACGAAAACCACCTTGCTTTTTACCGCATGGATCAAAGCATGGTTACCGACTACCCTGTTGTAGATATCAGCACCCGCATCGCCTCGCTGAAAAACGAAAAATATCCGATGGCAGGCATGAAAAGTCACCACGTTACGATTGGAACGTATGCTATCGAAACCGGAAAAACCACTTTTCTTGAAACCGGCGAGCCGGCCGAACAGTTTCTTACCGCTGTGAGCTG
>CAYYDS010000026.1:13928-19650 GCA_964470665.1 uncultured Lentimicrobiaceae bacterium | reverse complement strand
CCGCCAAAAACAGCAACTGCTGTTTGAATCGGACAGCATCAAACGCAAAGCCAACGACTTTGAACTTCGCCTAAGCTGGAACGGCAGCGCTATTGGCAGCAACACAAAAGGGAGCTCCTTAATACTCATTCCAAAAGAATCGGCCTTTATGCTGTTAAAAACGGAGGTGACTAACACTCCCGAACAGGCAATTAAACTTTGGTTTTCGGAACAAACCGATTCAAAACAAAACATCGGCGGAATCATCCGCCTGATGCCTGAGCAGGAAATACGGATCGAACGTCGCAACAACAGCCTCACCATTTATCCCACGGAGGAGCTTAGCGGTGATTTTCACCTGCTTATGGATGCCTCATTGCGAGCTGTTTCGGGAAAAACACTGGAAAACGACCACGATCAAAATGTTACATTCGGCCAGGCCAAGCCACAGTTGCGTTTCATCGGTAAAGGCACAATTTTGGCCGGCAAAAACAAGGGTACCATCAACTTTCAGGCTATCGGGCTAAAAGCGGTAGATGTGAGCGTGATCAGAATATTTGAAGACAATATTCTTCAGTTTTTGCAGTGGAATAACGTGGATGGCGAAAGCGAGCTAAAACGCGTTGGGCGCATTGTTGCCAAAACCCAACAGCTATTAGCCAAAGACCAGCCCGACCTGCGCAATCAATGGACTACATACGGCCTCGACCTAAACAAAATTATTGCGCACGAACCGGGGGCGCTCTACCGTGTAGCACTCACATTTCGGCCGGAATACACGATCTATAATTGCGGAAAAGCGAATCAGTTCGAAAAAATTGAAACGGTAATCGGCAGAGAAGATCTGGCGCGCTGGGAAGATGGCGCATATTACGACCCTACCTATATCTTTCCGGATTATTTCGACTGGGACGAGCGCGACAACCCATGCAACGAAAGTTATTATTATTACGAGCATTTTGCATCCCGCAACGTGCTTTCGTCAAACATCGGGCTTCTGGCCACCCAAAGCAACTTAAAAACAAAAGAAATACTTTTTGTTGCCACCAACCTCGAAACTGCCGCTCCGCTACCGGGGGCAAAAATAGAACTCTATGATTATCAAAGGCAACTCATCACTTCGGACATAACCGATGCACAAGGTCTTGCAAAGCTGCAGTGGAAAACGATAAAACCCTTTTTAGCCATTGCCAAATTTTCGAACGAAAAAACCTATCTCAAGCTTGATGAGGGATCGGCCCTCCCCTATACCCGTTTCGATGTAGCGGGCAATAACCTGCAAGAAGGCATGAACGCTTACCTTTTTGGCGAGCGAGGCGTTTATCGGCCGGGCGACACCATTCACCTCGGCATGATTCTCAATACAGGAGGCGAGCTTCTTCCGATGCAATATCCCATTATGGCTGAGTTATACAACTCACGTAATCAGCTGGTTGAAACACAAAACACAACACTCACAAGTAAAGGCCTGTGCCGCTTTAGCTTTTTAACCAGACCCGAAGCTCCCACAGGGCTTTGGACTGCCAAGGTGAAGGTAGGCGGAAGCAGTTTCAGCCGCCGCATGAGGGTAGAAACAGTGAAGCCCAACCGCTTGAAAATCGAATTCGACTTTGGAGCCGAAACCCTCTACCCCGCCGATCGAAGCCGCAAAGCAAAACTAAAAACAGCCTGGTTGCACGGAGCTAAATCGCCGGGCTTGGATCTGCGTCTGGAACAAAACGTGAAAGTCGTTCCCATGAAATTTTCAGGATATAACAGCTATGTATTTTCCGATCCTACGATCTATAAAGACAAAACCGAACAAAGCGTCATCACAGGTAAATTGGATGAAGAGGGTTGCTGGGATGGATTGCTCAAATTTCCGGAAAATCCAATAATATCCGGAAAATACCAGATGCAATGGACAGCATACGTTACGGAGCCCGGAGGCGATTTTTCGGTTGTTTCACATCATGCAGATTATGTGCCTTATGCAAACTACCTTGGCATAGCCGCGCCCACGCCACAAAGAGAAGGCTACCTCCACACCGATGTTCTAAACAAGTTTGATATCGTTCAGCTCAACGCAAAAGGCAAACTCACGGGCAATGACAAAGTAATTGTTGAAGTAATGAAAACCAATTGGTCATGGTGGTGGTCGGGATATCAAAGCGGTAATGCAGAATACCTTAGCACCTACGACATGGAGAAAATGTTTCAAGAAGAGGTGCAGCTTACCAATGGCAAGGGCGTATTCAAATGGAAGCCAACCAACCAGCAATGGGGCAACTATTTTATCCGCGTGAGCAAGGCCGAAGGCGGGCACAGCAGCGGCATTTTAGCCTATTTTGATTGGCCGTGGGGCTACTCGCGCGATGGCCGCACCGCCGGAGGAGGCGCAGCTTTGCTTGGTCTGAGCGCCGATAAGGAAAGATATACTGCAGGCGATAACGCCATCATTAGTTTCACGGGGCCGGCAAACGGAAAAGCCTTCATCAGCATCGAAAGTGCCGGAAAACAACTCAAGAGCTGGTGGGCAGGCACTTTTGCCGGCGAAAACCACATAAAAGTAGCCCTTCCGGCTTCCTACAGCCCTCATGTTTATGTGCATATCACGCTGCTTCAGCCTGTTGATCAAAGCATTAACGACCTCCCAATACGAACCTACGGCATAATCAATCTATGGGTTGACGATCCCTCCACAAAACTTAATCCGCAATTGGAACTGCCAAAAGAGGTAAATTCGGGAAAAACATTTCAGATTGAGGTTTCCGAGAAAAACAGCCGCCCGATGGATTATTTTATTGCAGTAGTGGACGAAGGCCTGCTCGACCTTACCGGTTTTTCAACCCCCGATCCATCCAAATGGTTTAACCAAAAAACGGCACTCGACCTCAAAAGTTGGGATATGTTCGATTTTGTGCTTGGCGCATATGGCGGTCGGGTAGAGCAGGTTATGAGTATTGGAGGCGATGCGGCAATACCCGATAAAGAAAAAGCACGCCAATCGCGCTTCACACCCGTTGTGCGCTTTATTGGGCCCATCAGCCTAAAACCGGGCAGCAAACAAAGTCACTCCATAAAAATTGACAACTACATCGGTTCGGTAAGGGTGATGCTGATCGCAGCCTCCGATCGAGCATATGGGAGCACCTCATCCAATTTGAAGATAAAACAGCCGCTGATGGCCTTAGCTACCTTGCCGCGTTTGCTTCGCCAAAACGATGAAACCGTGATGCCCGTTACCGTTTTCTCTGCAATAAAAGGAAACCATCTGGCAGAAGTGAAAGTAGAAACTACAGGCGAAATTGCAGTAAGCGGCACAAACACCAAACAAATCAGTTTTGCGGGCGAAGGCGAACAAACAATCCGCTTCAATTTAAAGGCTTCAACACAATCCGGAAAAGCTTCGGTGAAGATCATCGTTACTTCAGGACAAAATCATTCGGTTCAAGCCATAAATTTGTCCATCGAAAACTCAAACGAAAGGACCTTTATTGCCGAAAGCCACCTTCTTGGCGAAGGGCAGGAAACGACTTTCAAATCCAATTTTCCGGGAACGCAAGCATCTCAACAAGCCACATTAGAGGTAACCAGCTTACCTCCGGCCAACCTCAACCAACGGGTTGAGCAACTGATCGCTTACCCTTACGGTTGCACCGAACAAATTGTATCACAAGCCTTTGCACAGCTATACCTCGACAAAGTAGCCCAACTCAGCAGCAAACAAAACCTCTACCGCCGAAACAGCATTGAAAGTACTATTCGTCAGCTTAGCGAGCGTCAATTGAGCTCGGGAAGTTTTTCGTATTGGCCTAACCAGGCTAATCTCCACGAATGGGCCGATGTTTTTGCTACGCATTTTCTGGTTTTAGCCAAAAACGAAGGTTTTTCTGTTGACTCTAAGCTGCTTAAAAACGCGTTGAAAAGCCAGCAACAACAAGCAACATCTTGGAAATCAGTTTACTTTAAGAACGAGCTCGTAAATGATTACCATCAAGCTTATCGCCTATATGTTAGCTCGCTGGCAGGCGAACCCATGCTCAACGCGATGAACCGTTTAAAAGAAACAAAGGGTTTGTCATGGCAATCGGCCAACTTTTTAGCTTCAGCCTATCAGCAAGCTGGTCAGGCCGAAGCAGCAAAACAGCTGCTATTGGGCAAATCAACGCGCACAACCAGCAGCTATAACTTTGAATCTGATTTCGGTTCACTTACGCGCGACAAAGCAATCAGGGCCATCGCTTTGATCACTGTCAACGAGTTTGATCTGGCCTTTCCGCTGATCAAAGAAATCTCCGAAACTTTAAACTCAAACACCTATTTAACAACCCAGACAACCTCTTATGCACTGATAGCCTGGCAGCTTTTTGCCCGAAAACAAAGTGCAGGCAAAAACCTTCGCTTTACAATTCAAAACACAAAGCCAAAAGAAATTGCACTGAAAAACACTGTTTATCAAGAAGATATACCGATAGATCAATTTCCGTTAACGGTAAAAAACACTGGAGATTCTCCGCTACATTTCAATATAACCAGATCGGGCATCGAAGCTTCGGGGCCCGGAAAATCCATCGCAAAAGGCATTGATTTGCAGGTTTCATTTACCGATGATCAGGGAAAATCCATTGATCCTGACAATCTTAAGCAAGGAAGTTTATTCCATATGCATTCTGTTGTAACGAACACTTCGGCTCAAGATTTGCCATTTCTGGCATTGAGTCAGATTGCAGCCGCATCATGGGAAATTCTTAACGAACGGCTTGTAAATGAGGCAGAAAACACAAAAGATACATTCGAAGATTATCGCGATGACCGCGTTATCCATCATTTTGATCTGAAAGCCGGCAAATCGCAAAAGTTTACATTGCACCTTTTGGCCACTTACGAAGGCAACTACCTCTTACCGGCGCAGCGTTGCGAAAGCATGTATAGCAACGAAGTGCTGACTGTTGTAGCCGGGCGGATGGTAAGCGTAAAAGCCAAATAGAAAATTTTCACATTCGTAAACGATACCGAAAAAAGGGCTAAGGATGTGAGGATTTTGCAAAAACTTCAACAATGGCTTTCGAAACCGGCAGTTCGTGTAACGGCTTTCTGCCTGGCGGCAATTTGGCTTCTCTTGTTCCTTACGCCGGGCGGCAAGTTGTTTACCGATCCGGAAAGCGCCGTTTTGAAAGATCGCGAAGGCCATTTGTTGAGCGCCCGCATTGCCGGCGACGGCCAGTGGCGTTTTCCGGAAGCTGCCGTTCTGCCCGAAAAATACATCAAAGCGGTATTGCGTTTCGAAGACAAGCGCTTTTATTATCATCCAGGCATAGATCCGCTGGCTTTAACCAGGGCGTTGGTATCCAATATAAAAGCCGGAAAAGTTGTAAGCGGTGGCAGCACTTTAAGCACACAGCTCATTCGACTGTCACGCAAAGGCAAAGCACGCACCCTAAGCGAAAAACTCATCGAATTTTGGTTAGCCTTAGCCCTCGAAACCCATCACAGCAAAGCAGGCATATTGCGGCTTTATGCAGCTCATGCACCTTTTGGCGGCAATGTGGTGGGCTACGAAGCGGCTGTGTGGCGATGGTTTGGCCATTCGCCCGATGATATTTCGTGGGCCGAAGCAGCCACTTTAGCTATTCTGCCCAATGCACCTGCAATCATCTCGCCACAGCAAAACCGCAAAACCTTGTTAAGCAAACGAAACAAGCTGTTGCAACGCCTTTTTGAAACCGGCAATATGGACAGCATTACCTTTAAACTTTCTATA
>CAYYDS010000026.1:0-13918 GCA_964470665.1 uncultured Lentimicrobiaceae bacterium | reverse complement strand
ATAGCCGAGCCTCTCCCCTCGCGGCCACAGCCTTTACCCAACATTGCCCCGCATTACCTTGAGTTTTTGCGCAAAAAGTCGGGAAGCCGGCTTTTCACCACCACCATTGACCTTCATCTGCAACAAAAGGTTGCAAACCTTATGCAGCAGCAACACCGTTTTCTTGTTGGCAACGACATACGGCACTTAGCCGTTATCATTCGAAACATCTCGACCGGAGAAGTAATGGCTTATCACGGAAACATATTGAATGATAGCACATTAGACGGAAAAGACAATGATATGGCGCAGGCAAAACGCAGCAGTGGGAGCATACTAAAGCCCTTTTTGTTTGCTGCCGCTTTGGATGAAGGCCTTATTCATCCGCAAAGCCTTTTACCCGATATCCCAAGTTGGATGTCGGGTTTTCACCCAAAAAACTTCGACGAAAGCTACAGCGGCGCCATTCAGGCTTCGGAAGCTCTCAGGCGATCGCTCAACGTACCTTTTGTAGCGCTGCTTCAACAGTTTGGCACGCCACGTTTTCATCAACTGCTGCAAGATCTCGGCTTCAGCACTTTTACCCAAACGCCCTCGCACTACGGCCTTTCGTTAATTTTGGGCGGCGGCGAAATCAATCTTTGGGAATTGTCATTGGTATATTCAAAATTTGCCCAACAGCTTCTTCCTGCCACAGCCAATGAAAGTTTCCCGCTAAGCCGCGGAAGCATTTACCTCACCACCGAAGCCTTACGACAACTCAACCGCCCTGAAACCGAAAGCGGCTGGCTTTTTGGTGAAGACAAACTGCGTATGGCCTGGAAAACGGGTACTAGCTACGGCTTTCGCGACGCCTGGGCAGTGGGTTACACACCGGATTACTGCATAGCCGTGTGGGCTGGCAATGCGGATGGGCACGGAAGGCCGGGGCTAACAGGCATTGGCGCAGCTGCTCCCCTATTGTTCGATATTGCGCTCTCGTTAGACAACGGAAAATGGTTCGACATTCCGGCTTCGGAATTACAAGAACAGGAAGTTTGCGCCCAATCGGGCTATCCGCCCGGGCCGTTTTGCGATAGCATCATCCTCCGGCTGGCTTTGCTGCAAAAGCGCAATTTAATACAGCCGTGCAATTATCATCAGCTCATCCGTACTGATAATCAGCAACATTACAGCTTCCCGGCAGGCTGCCAGCCCGCCGGAATTGTTCAAACACATTCATGGTTTGTTTTGCCCCCGGTTATGGAGTATTATTACAAGCAAAAACACCTTAGCTATAAGCCTGTGCCGCCTGTTTACCCCTTTTGCAATGCCTCACAACCCTTGATGGACTTTATTTATCCGCCCAAGGGCACCATCATTTATCAGCCTGCAGATTATGCCGGACAAATCGTTCCGATTGTGTTTGAGCTTATACACCAACAAAACGGCGCACGGGTTTTTTGGCATCTGAACGACAAATACTTAGGCGAAACCACAGGCAGCAGGCATCAAATGCGTGTAACAGAGCTTGCAGCCGGAACCTACCGTCTTGTAGCCGTTGATGAATCGGGCAACAGCATCGGGCGCAATTTCCGTTTGGAAAAACGATAAAGTGAAAGTTCGCCGCATAAACTGCTTTTAAATGTTTTTTTTAATTGCTTTGGATTGCATATAAAATAATCCCTATCTTTGCACACTCAAAAATTGGCCCCGTAGCTTAATGGATAGAGCATCTGACTACGGATCAGAAGGTTGGGGGTTCGAGTCTCTCCGGGGTCACTGAGAATATGAAGCAGTTACAGATCAACATTTGTAACTGCTTTTTTGTTTCGCTAAAAATTTCATTATATCGTGCCTTTCTTTAGTGGTGAATAAAGCCGGATAAGTGCAAAATTGGTGCTGGTTTTTTGAGCCTTAAGAGCTAAAAGTATCTCATTTTTAAGGCAATATAAGTTTTAGAGCACCTCGGCTACAACAAAAGTGCTTCCTCCAACAAAAACCAAATCGCTGGCGGCGGCTTCGTTTCGGGCCGCACGATACGCCTCGGCTACCGATTCATAAACTCTTCCGTTCAGGCCAAATTCGGTTGCTTTTTTCTCAAGCTCATGCGCATCGAGGCCACGCGGGATATTGGCCTTGCAGAAATAATAACGTGCCGATCGGGGCAGAAGTTGCAAAACGGCATCAATAGATTTGTCGTTTACCATCCCGAGCACGAAATGCAACTGTGTATAACGCATATCGCGAAGTTGATAAACCACCTCGCGGATACCGTCTTCGTTGTGGCCGGTATCGGCAATGGCAAGTGGATTTCTACTCAAAATTTGCCAACGCCCGCTAAGTCCGGTTTTATAAACCACCATTTCGAGTCCGTCGCGGATGTCGCTGTCTTCGATGCCAAAATATTGACGTAACACATCGGCAGCGCACACGGCCGTGATCAGGTTTTTTTGCTGGTAATAGCCCAAAAGCGGAAGTTTCACCTGCTCAAGCATTAGCGTATTGTTTTTCCAAAGGTCGAACTCCTGCATTTTAGGTCCGGGAATGTCGAGCCTGGTAGCATCGAACATTTGATCGGCAAAAAGAATCAGGCTGTGCGTTTCGGCCGCACGTTGTTCAAAAACTGCCTTAGTTTCGGTTTGTGTTTTTCCGATCACTACCGGAACGCCGGGCTTAATGATTCCGGCTTTCTCGGCGGCAATGGCCTCGATGGTTTCGCCGAGAAACTGCATGTGGTCGAGGCCGATATTGGTAATAACGCTAAGCAATGGCGTGATCACATTGGTTGAATCCAAACGCCCGCCCATCCCCGTTTCAATGATGGCGACATCCACTTTTTGCCCGGCAAAATAGGAAAAGGCCAGGCCAACCGTCATTTCAAAAAACGACATATCCATCTCTTCGAAAGCCTGCTGATGGCGATTTACAAAATCCAGCACATTTTCTTCGGGTATCATTTCGCCATTGATGCGGATGCGCTCACGAAAATCGCGAAGATGAGGCGAGGTGTATAGTCCGGTTTTATATCCGGCAATGTTAAGGATGGAAGCCAGCATATGCGAAACCGATCCTTTGCCGTTTGTTCCGGCAACGTGTACCGATTTGAAGCCTTTTTCCGGATTTCCGAGATAGCTCAGCAGCGCCTTTGTATTGTGAAGGTCGGCGCGGTAGGCCGCACCCCCAACACGTTGATACATAGGAAGTTTGTTTATCATCCATTGCAAGGCCTCGTCATAATTGCTAAAGCGGTTTATCATATACCGGTTGTTGTATTTTTAATTTCCAATAATAAAAGTATAGGTAATGGTGCCTTTTTGCAAAGCCGGCGCATTGTGATCTTCGCTAAAACGCGATTTCAGGGCGGCATTTACGGCAATATTTTTCAGGCTTGCATTTATAATGGTCGTTCCGCGGATGCTAACTTCTGCCCTTTCGACCATTCCTTTTGGGTTTACCCAGATATCAACCACCACATTGCCTTGTTCGCTAAAATTTGCTTTAGGTTCGGCTAATTGCAAAGCGCCGCGTCCGCCAAGGCTGTATGAAGGGCCATTACCCGATCCGCCTGAGCCATCGTATTGTTTCACGTCTTTTATGCCTTCGGGGCGCCCCTGGTCGCCGGGCTGACCGGTAATGCCTTCGTTGCCCGACGAGCCTGGCCCATCGCCGGATCCTTTATAAAGGGCTTTCTGATTTACTTTAGGTTGTTGTGGCACAGGCTGTTCGGCCGGCTGGGTATTTGGTTGCGGCGGGTGTTTTTCAACGCGAGCTTTGACCTCGTTTTTCTTTTCGGTTTTGGGTTTTGGGGTTTCCTGCTTTGGCAAAGCCGGAGCCTCCTCTGTTTGCTGTGTTAAAACACTTTCTTCGCCCGTTTGGGCTTGCGGTGCAGCTGCAGGGCTATTCAAATCGGGTGTACCGCCACTAAGTTCGGGCTGCACCTGGCCCATGCCCTGCATCGAAAAACCCAGGTCAACCTCCACGCCTTTTTCGGCAGGTAGTGGAAGCGGCGTTTTGAGTGCCATAAAAAAGAGGGCAAGCAGCATTAACGCATGAGCCAGAAAACTGGCAACAGCGCCTTTCAAGCGATTTTTATTTGCTTCCTGCGTCATTTTTTTGGTGAAGTTGCCAAAATTACTTTGTATTCTGAGCGATTGGCCTCGTTGAGCTGGTTGATCGCGTCAATAACGTTGACCACATACTGAACAGGCACACTTTTATCGGAACGGACAACAATCGTGCCCTCCTTTTCGTGCTGAAGCACAGCCTGCAAATCGGCTGCCAGCGCACTTTCATCAGATGGACGCTCTTCCACAAAATAATGAAACTGATCGTTGATATATACTGTAACGGTTTGTTTCGACATGGTTTTGCTGTTGCTCTGCGGCAACAAAAGTTTGATGGCATTCGGAGCAATGAGGGTGCTTGTGAGCATAAAAAAGATGAGCAGCAAAAACACCAAATCCGACATGGAAGCCATGCTGAAATTGACACTCAATTTGTTGCGCGTTTTAATAGCCATAAATGTTTGTTTTAATTGGCTTAACGAGCCGGTTCGTGCAGTAAATCCATAAATTCAGTAGCTTTTGCCTCTAAAAGGTAAACCACTTTTTCAATTCGCGAAACGATAACATTATAGAAGATAAACGCCAGAATACCCACTATAAGCCCGCCTACCGTGGTAATCATGGCTTGATAAATGCCCGATGAAAGCAGTGCAATATCAATATTATTTCCGGCCATTGACATATCGTAGAAAGCCCTGATCATTCCAATTACGGTTCCCAGAAAACCCAGCATAGGTGCAGCTCCGGCTATGGTGGCCAAGCTTGCCACGCCCTTTTCCAGCTTGCTTACCTCGAGTTTTCCCACATTTTCGATGGCCGCACTAATGTCGTTGAGGGGTTTTCCAATGCGCGAGAGTCCTTTTTCGATCATGCGTGCGTTAGGCGTATTGGTACTGCGACACAGCGCAATGGCCGAGTCGAGCCGGCCGGCATGAATAAACTCGCGGATGCTGTTCATAAAATTATTGTCGCTCCGGGCGGCTTTAGTGATGGTGAGGTAGCGTTCGGTAAACACATAGACGGCATAGATCGAAAACACGGCCAAAACGATCATAATCCATCCGCCTTTGACAGCTAAATCAATAATTGACATACTTATCTCGCCCTGAGGCGCCCCTGCTCCGCTAAGGTTGTTGGCTACGGTAGGAATTTGCAAAAAAACGGGTGTATTCATAAATGTTGTTGGGTTTACAATCATTAATAACTGTAAAAGAGCTTAATTATTATTTAATGCCGCATTTCGGTCTGGCACCCAGATATCGCCCGAGCTACTGTCAGAAGAAGCGCCTGTTACGCTGGCCAGACAGTTTAGCTCGCCACGAAGCCGTCTTAACCCCAGAAAGGCAAAAACGATGGCTTCTTTCAGCTTTACGGTTGCCTTATCGGGCACAACTATTTGATGATGGCAGTGGCTGCCGATGTTTCTAAGGAGGGTTTTGTTGAAAGCCCCTCCGCCAGTGATCAACATTTTGCCCTGTGGGAGCATGTTTGCCGCTTTCCCAATTTGACTGCCAATCTGATGGGTGCAGCTTGCTAAAAGGTCGGCTGTGGAGATTGAAAATCGTGAAATAACGGGCATATATTCTTGTTCAACCCATTCTCTTCCAAGCGATTTAGGAAAAGGCTGTGCAAAAAACGCAAGTTGGTCGAGGGCCTCACACAAAGGAAGGTGCACGCGCCCCGAGGCGGCAATTCGTCCGTCAGGGTCATATTCAAAGCCGGCTTTCGAAGCCAGGTAGTTCAAAACCATATTGGCCGGGGCAATGTCGTAAGCCAGTCTTTTCCCGCCAAGGTCGAACGAAACATTGCTAATTCCGCCAATATTCAAGCACAGCTCGTAATCGCCAAAAAGCAACTTATCGCCGATTGGCACTAAAGGTGCGCCTTGTCCGCCTTTTAGCACGTCGGCCATACGAAAATTATTAACCGTGAGCACTCCGCAGTGTTTTGCAATTTCGTTGCCATTGCCAATTTGCAGGCTGATTTTTTTTTCCGGACGATGAAATACCGTATGCCCGTGCGAAGCAACAAAAGCCGGCTTTAGAAGATTTTCGGCGATAAAAAGTTTTGTTTGCTCGCCCAAATACCGGCCATATTCCTTATCAAGATGTACGAGATCTTCTTTTTGAAGGTGGAATGCCGTGTCAAGCTTGTCTTTCCAGTTTTTTTCGTAAGGAATTTCGCGCGACGCTACAACCTCATAAGAAGCTTTTTCACCCTCAAGGATGAAGTTGCAACAAACCAAATCCAATCCGTCGAGCGATGTTCCCGACATCAGGCCGATTCCGCTTATTCGTTCCATAGTTTTGTTTTAGAGCAGTGGCAAAATGCTTTCCAGGTGGATTCCGCGCGAAGCTTTCAGTAGCACATCGGAATTTCGGATGGGGTTTTTCTTTAGATAAACGGCCAGTTGTTCTGTATTTTCGAAGTGATGCCAATCGTCGCCTGCATAAACTTTCCCGAAATGGGGCCCAACCAAAAAAACGCGCCTAAAATCGAGATCGGTAATGAGTTTCAGGATTTCGGCATGTTCGCGATCGCTGTTCCGGCCAAGTTCAAGCATATCGCCCAAAATGAGCGCAGGCCGGGCATTACAGATAGCAGCAAAGTTTTGTATTGAAGCCGACATGCTCACCGGGTTGGCGTTGTAGGCATCTAAAACCACCCGATTGCTTGCCGTTTCGATGAGTTGCGAGCGATTGCTGGAAGGGCGGTAGCTTTCAACGGCTTTATTGACTTTTTTGGCTTCGACACCAAAAAATACGCCTATTGCAATGGCAGCAAGGATGTTTTCGGTATTATAGCTGCCAATGATGCGGGTATTTACCACCGATTGGCTGCTTTTATATTCCCAGGCAATGTGTAGCCAAGGGTCGTTTGCCACAAGCTCGCCATAGAGATCGTTGGAAAGGTTGCTGCCGTATGTAAAACGGTTTATGTGGGCCGAAAGACGGCCGAGCAAGTCGTTATTTTGGTTTACAAAAAGCATTTTTCCATGGTCGTCAATCCAATTGTAAAGCTCTGATTTTGCATTTATTACGCCTTCGAAACTGCCAAAACCTTCTAAATGAGCCTTTCCGATATTTGTGATTATTCCATAGTCGGGGCGAGCAAGTTGGCATAGTTGGTTGATTTCGCCCATATGGTTTGCCCCCATTTCGATTACTGCAATTTCGGTTTCCGGGCGTATGGCCAACAAGCTTAGAGGTACACCAATATGGTTGTTGAGGTTGCCTTCGGTTGCAATCGTTATATAGGTAGTGGCCAGCACATTAGCCACAAGTTCTTTGGTGGTTGTTTTGCCGTTGGTGCCGGTAATTGCGATCACTGTGGCCTTCATTTGCCGGCGGTGAAGAGCAGCAAGCTGTTGCATTGTCTTCAGCACATCATCCACCACCATTACCTTATTGTATTCGGCATATTCCGGATTGTCGGAAACTGCAAGTTTTGCACCGGCAGCCAAGGCATTGGGGATGAGTTTATTGGCATCAAAATTGGGGCCTTTCAGGGCAAAAAAGAGGTTGCCGGCCTTTAGCTTGCGGGTGTCGGTTGATACCCCGGTGCTTTCGATAAAGGAAGAATAAAGTTGTTCTATCGGATTCATCAGGCAAAGATAAACAGCATTCGCGTTCAAAAAAAAAAGCCCTGATTTGTTTTTCAGGGCTTAGTGTGTGTTATTTCTTACCTCCTATTGAGCTTCCAACTTTGTTCATTGCACATCGGAAACCAATGGCGCTCGAGGCCTGGTCTTCATCCAGATAGCGGCGTTCGCCCGGGCTAAGGAAGTAGGCCCTGTCGGCCCACGATCCACCTTTATAAACACGTGCTTTATCTGAGATCAGCGTGGTTTCGCCATAGTCGTACATTTTGGAGGTCGAGTTTGGGTCTTCCGTAAGGCTCGACCAGTCGTTTTGAATGGTTGAAGCATAGTCGCCATCGCGATAGTTTACGGCATTTCCTCTGCGGTAGTTTTTGCGATTAGCTGCTTCTTCGGGGCTAATTTCAACATATTGCAGGCGTCCTAACGAATCTTTTTGGGTGATGGATCCATCTGTATCGCGTTTTTTATTTACAAAGATGTTTCCGCGGAAGGGGCTATAGTCGGCCACATCTTCAAACGAAAGCGGGCGATAGACATCGAGCACCCATTCGGAAACGTTGCCGGCCATATTGTAGAGGCCATAGTCGTTTGGCCAGTACGTTCCAACCGGAGCGGGCATTGCGGCGCCATCGTTTAGGTTTCCGGCAACGCCCATATAGTCGCCCTGTCCACGCTTGAAGTTTGCCACAAAGCTGCCCATGTATTTTTTATGATCGGTGCGAAGGCCATCGCCATTCCAAGGATACTTGCGGCCTTCGGCAATACGCTCGTTCACGGTGTTGCCCACCAGGCCAATGGCTGCATATTCCCATTCGGCTTCCGTTGGGAGGCGGTATTTTGGAATCATGAGGCCATCTTCGAAGCGCACGTGGCGGATTTTTGAGCCGCTTGGGTCGAGGTCGGCTTTGCCGGCTTTTACCAAACCTTCGTATTGGCCGGCCAGATAGGCATCGGTATTGAAGTTATTTTCGTTTTTCTGTGCCGGATCAAAATCGAGGATGCCGGCTTTGATGAGCAGGTACTCGTTTACGCGGTCGGTACGCCAGTTGGCATAATCGTTGGCCTGAAGCCATGATACGCCTACAACCGGATAGTCGTGATACGAGGGATGGCGAAAATAAAGCTCAACAAGGGGTTCGTTGTAGGATAATCTGTCGCGCCAAACCAGGGAATCGGGCAGCGCACGCTGTACAACCATCGGATAATCATCGCCATACACACGATTAAGCCAATAGATGTATTCGAGATAGTCGAGATTGCTTACCTCGGTTTCGTCTAAGTAAAACGAAGGCACGGTAACCCTTCGCGGGATGTTATTCCATTCATACAACATGTCTTCCTGTGTTTGCCCCATCAAAAAAGTGCCCCCTTCGATAGCCACAAGCCCAGGCCCAACCTTTTGTTCTTTGGTTTTTGCCACTTCAAAACCGCCAAATTTCGGATCGTTGTAATTCCATCCGGTGGTGCGGGAAGTTTGTTTATGACAGGAAGCGAAAAGAATCCCGGCAAAAAAGAGCATGAAAATAATCTGTGTTTTCTTCATTTTTTTATTATTGACTTCTTTCGTTCACGAAAAATCATTGTGTTAACTTTAAAGCATGTGTTTTTATTGTGCAAAAATCGCTTTTTGATGGATTAAAGCCGTAAAAATGCCGTTTTTTGGCTATTTTTAAGCTCTTTGCAAAAAAAAATGTATTTTAACACAAAAACAGCCTGATAGCAAGCAAAACAAAATTGCTGCAAATGTAACAGTTTTGCTCGAATAACAGGGATATTTTCAAAGCGATTTTACAAAACAGTGCATGCTTTTTAACTGCCTTCACGCAAAGCATGCGATGCTAAAAAGCAATTTTCTTTCATGCAATAATAGCCATGCTTTTCCGTTAAATCATCACGAATAACATGTTGTAAGCTGTAGAATTGAAAGCCGGCTTTGGATTTTCGATTGCAACTTTTTGCCGTTTTGCTTGTTCGACATTTTACTACTTTTAGCGAATTATTATGCGATGAAATATACACTCACCATTCTGTTTTCTCTTTTTGCGATCCTCAATCTTCAGGCTCAGGAGTTGTTAGAGCAACGAAAAGTTCATTTGGAATGGGACGAAAGCCATTTGCCTGCGCTTAGCTTTAAGGTTTCGGGCAGCGCATTGGCCGATCTTTCGCTTTCTTATGACGAAAAACAGCCATTGTTGCCGGTTTTCAAAGACCGTTTGCTACTTTTCGATGAAAATATTCGGGTTTCGTGCAGCCTGGTCAACGAAAAAGCCATCCCGGTTTCCGAAACAAGGCTCTCACTTTTTCAAAATGTTCAATTATCCGGTCATTTTGCGCTCGATGTGCGCCAGATGACCGGCAAAGGGCAGGCTTATGCTTTTGTCGATGTTTTTCCGTTCCGAAAAAATGCAACTACCAATGAGATTGAACAACTTACCGATTTTGAGATTGTTTATTCTTTCGAACCAGTAACTGCTGCTTTAAAAGACAACGGAGCCGTGGCAACCCGCTCTGTGCTTGCCGATGGATTTTGGGTAAAGATTCGCATCAGTGAAAGCGGTATTTACAAGATTAAACCTACTGATTTACAGTCGTTTGGCTTTAACCTTGCCCAGCTCGATCCGCGCAAGTTGAAACTTTATGGCAATGGTGGAGGCACCTTGCCCGAAAGCAATGCTGCTTCGCGTTACGACGATTTAGTCGAAAACCCCATCTATATTGCGGGCGAGTCGGACGGGGTGATGAATGCAGATGATTACATTCTTTTTTACGGACAAGGCCCTTTGGTTTGGGATTACAGCAGCGCCGAAGGCTTTTTCAACCACCGCCCGAACTATTACGACGACCACGCATATTATTTCTTGACTTTAGGTTCGGATTTGGGAAAACGAATTCAAACCATTCAAAATGATGGAGTTGCAAATACAGAGATAAGCTCTTTTTTAGATTATCAGCTCTACGAGCAAGATTTGTATAACTTACCCAATACCGGACGCACATGGTACGGCGACCTTTTTGATGGCACGCTTAGCAAATCGTTCCCTTTCATTTTCCCCGATATTGTGAACAATCGTCCGGCGCGGCTCAATGTGCAGTTGGCAGCTCGTTCGTTTGGGGCATCAAGCTTTCAGCTATCGGTTGATAATCAGCCCATTCAAACACTCGTTATGGAAGCCACCAACGCCACCAGCTACGATTGGGCTACCGACAGTGGAAGCGTGCGCACCTTTTACCCTACGGGCGAAAAAATAAATATAACCCTCACCTACAACCGTTCCATCAGTTCGGCACGCGGCTGGCTCGACTTCATCAGTGTGAATGCCTGGCGCAATCTGAATTTCAGAGGGCCACAAATGCATTTTAACAACAGCCTGCTTAGTGAAGCTCCGGTAGCCATGAAGCTGTCAAATGCCGGAAATGCCGAGATATGGGATATTACCGAAGCCGTCAATCCGCGCAAAGTAGTTACACAACTTAGCGGAAACAGCGCCCGTTTTGTAACCGACGGAGGCGTACTAAAATGTTTTATCGCTTTTGACAACAGCAGCTATCTAAGCGTTGAAAAAGTTGGCACTGTGGCCAATCAAAACCTTCACGGGATTAGGGATATTGATTATCTGATAGTTACTCATCCCGATTTTATGGAACAAGCCGAACGCCTGGCCACTATTCACCGCAACGAAAGCGGTCTTTCGGTTTTTGTAACCACTCCGGCAATAATCTACAATGAGTTTAGCTCGGGAGCACAAGACATTTCGGCCATTCGCGATTTTGCCCGTTTGCTCTATACCCAAAGCACTCCCGGCAAAGAGCTTAAATACCTTTTGCTTTTTGGCGATGCCTCTTTCGACTTTAAAGATCGCATACAAG
Organism: uncultured Lentimicrobiaceae bacterium; assembly: GCA_964470665.1. Lineage (GTDB taxonomy): Bacteria > Bacteroidota > Bacteroidia > Bacteroidales > F082 > JALNZU01. Next base: position 2,425 of record CAYYDS010000026.1, on the reverse strand, counting down.
GCAACACCAATTTTGTGCCCACCTTTCAGTCGGTCAACTCGGTGAGCATGCTTTATTCCATTGCCACCGACGATTTTTTTGGGTATCTCGACTTAAACGAAGGCGCCGGGCAAAACAATTTGCTCGACATTGGAATCGGCCGCTTTCCGGTAACTACGCCCATCGAAGCACAACAGGTAGTGGATAAAATAGTGCGCTATCTGTCGCACGACGAAGAAGTACACAGCTCATGGCGCAACGAGATAACCCTCGTTTCGGATGATGGCGACAGCAATACCCACCTCAGAGACTCAGAAAATGTGGCTGCACTTTTGCAAACCGACTTCCCCGAGTTTAACCTCAATAAAATTCACCTTGATGCCTACCGCCAGGTAGCTACGCCGAGCGGGCAAAAAGCACCTGATGTAAACGAAGCCATCAATCGAAGAATGGAGCGTGGCACCTTAATTGTCAACTATTCGGGTCATGGCGGCGAAGTTGGATGGGCCGAAGAACGCATCTTGGTAATCAGCGACATACGTGGTTGGCGCAACCGCAATAAATTGCCTGTCTTTATCACTGCCACCTGCGAATTTTCGAGATACGACGATCCCCAACGGCAATCGGCGGGCGAAATGGTTTTTCTAAATCCTTTTGGAGGCGCCATAGCCATGTTTACCACCGCCCGGGCCACCTATTCCATTTCCAATATCAGGCTCAACCTGGCTGTGTTTAACAACAATTTTTTTAGCCGCGAAAGCGGACAATACCCCGGCTTTGGCGATGTCATCCGTAAGTCGAAAATTACCGGCGATGCCAACGACCGTAAGTTCGTTTTATTAGGCGACCCCGCACTGAGGCTAAGCTTTCCGCACGAAAAAGTTGTAACCACCCACATCAACGGTCAGAATGCCTCAGCGCTTACTGATACGCTGAAGGCGCTAGACCGGGTAACGATAAAAGGGATAGTAACAAACCGCGAAGGGCAAATTTTGCCTAACTTCAACGGGAAACTCTATGCCAGCGTTTTCGACAAGGAAACAAGCGTTGAAACCTATGGCGATCAAAACCCGAAAACAAGCTTTTTGATCCGATCCAACATTTTGAATAAGAGTACTGTAGAAGTAAAAAACGGGCATTTTGAGTTTAGTTTTATCATTCCAAAAGACATCTCATATAAATATGGTACCGGACGAATCAGCTATTATGCCACAGATGGGACCGCCGATGCGCAGGGCTATTTCGAAGATTTTTATGTTGGCGGTTTCAGCAATACGCACATTGACGATAACAACGGGCCAGAAATCAAATTGTTTATTGCCGATACCACCTTTGGAAGCGGAGGCTTTACCAACGAAAATCCGTATTTGTTTGCCATGCTTTCCGACGAAAATGGGATCAACACCACAGGCTCTGGCATTGGCCACGATTTGGTGGCTACCTTAAGCGGCGCAACCGAACGCTACGCCATTTTAAATGAGTTTTTTACCGGAAAACTAAACACATCTACCGAAGGTACAGTAAGTTATCCTTTTGCCAACCTCAATGCCGGAAAACACACCCTCACGCTGAAGGCATGGGATGTTCTCAACAATTCTTCAACAAAAAGCATCGAATTCGAGGTGGTTCCTTCGAACACGATGCGCCTCGAAAATGCAAGGAACTACCCTAACCCATTCAGAGAAACCACTTCTTTTGTGGTAAACCACAATCAATCGGCCGAGCCTCTGAATGTCCAAATTCAAATTTACAGTACTACCGGGCGGTTAATCAGAACATTACGCAGCGAAAACCAGTTTACAAACACCTATACCACCCAAGCCATAAGCTGGGATGGAAAAGCTGAAAACGGCCGGCAGATTTCAAAAGGTTTGTATCTTTACCGCGTTATTGTGGAAAACAGCACGGGCGAAAAGGCTGCTGCAATGTCTAAACTACTGTATTATTGATCTTCAAACCGGTGAAACCATCTAAAAATAAGCTCTTTAAGTTTTCGGTCATCTTTATTCTGGTTTTTACTGCCGGATGGGTGAAGCCGCTTGCTTTGCGTGCACAAGATTCCGAAACGCAAATTGCCACTTCGCCGCTTGGTGAAGAGCCCATGAATTACGCCGGCACCTCGGTATTGGCCACAGGCAAATGGATTAAAATAGGCCTAACGGAAACCGGCGTTTAAAAGATAGATCGCGAACTATTGCAGCAAATGGGTTTTGATGTAGCCCATCTCGACCCGCGAAACCTCGCCCTCTTTGGCAACGGAGGCCGAATGCTTCCCGAAGCCAATAATGCAGCCCGCTACGACGACCTTTTTGAAAATGCCATTTACTTTCCGGGCGAAAACGATGGCCAATTGGATGAGGGCGATGCCATCTATTTTTATGGAGAAGGAACCACGCAATGGGCATTGCAAAACAACCGCTTTGTTCATCAGATCAATTATTACAGC
>CAYYDS010000025.1:8036-19769 GCA_964470665.1 uncultured Lentimicrobiaceae bacterium | reverse complement strand
TTTCCGAAAAACGTAGGCTTGGTGCTGCAGGCCTATCTCAGGCGGACTTTCAACGATATCCATCAAATGCTCGATCTTCACACCGATGAGGCGCCGCTCAACTATCGCCTTTGCAAAGGAATTTATATTGAACCCGAGAAAATAGCTTTCAAGAAATACGAAGAAATCAACGCACATTATCTCGAAGACCTGGAACTGATGTTTCAAAAGGGCGTTTATCCCGGCATTGCAACCCACGACAAACCCTTGATTGACGGGGCATACAAGCTTATTGATAAATATGCCGTGCCCGGCGACAGCTACGAATTTCAGATGCTTTATGGGGTAACGCCACAGCTTCGCAAATCAATTGTTGATAAGGGACACCGTTTGCGCGTATATGTGCCCTTTGGCGAACAGTGGTTTGCTTATTCCACCCGCCGGCTAAAAGAAAATCCGAAAATGGCAATGGAAATTATTAAAGCACTCTTTGTGAGGGGATAAAAGCCTGTAAAGGCGTTCATTTTTTAAAAAAGGGAATCAGGCCAAGGTTCCCTTTTTTCAGCCAAAGATGCGGCGCTGTTACAGGTTTGGTTTTTTCTTGTTTTTTGATTACCTTTGCAAATCTAAACAGGTTGCTTACCAACAACAATACTAATGGAAAAACCAAGGATTCTTTTTGTAGAACAGGCGATCACGCCTTATCTGAAAGAAACCCACATGAGCAAAATCGGGAGGTTCCTGCCTCAGGGGATACAGGAGAGAGGAAAAGAAATTCGAACTTTTATGCCGCGCTTCGGGTTGATTAACGAACGTCGCAATCAGCTGCACGAGGTAATTCGCCTTTCGGGCATGAATTTAATCATTAATGATACCGACCATCCGCTGATCATCAAGGTGGCCTCTATTCAGCAAGCTCGGATGCAGGTTTATTTTATTGATAACGAAGATTTTTTTCATCGCAAATTTACCATCAAAGATAAATCCGGGCGCTTTTTTGAAGACAACGACGACCGCACCATCTTTTTCTCGCGCGGGGTGATCGAAACCGTTAAAAAACTGGGATGGGGGCCGGATATTGTGCATTGCCACGGATGGATGTCATCATTGGTGCCCCTTTATATCAAACGCGCCTACAAAGACAATCCGCTGTTTAGCGACTCAAAAGTGGTGCTATCGCTCTATTGCGACGATTTTAAAGAAACCTTTTGCAGCAGCTTCGAAAAAAAATTACGCCTTCCGGGGATAACTCCCAAAGATTTGAAACACTATAAAGCGCCAAACTACGTTAACATCACCAAAGCAGCCATGGATTATGCCGATGCCTTTATTGTAGCCAGCGACAAGGTGAATCCGGAGCTCTTGGCTTATCTCGAAGAAAAGAAAAAACCGGTATTGGTTCATACCAGTTCCGACGATTTTGTGGAGCCATACAACGCCTTCTTCGACAGCCTGCTAGGAAAAAAGTAAGTATTAACAGCAAATCAAGCACATTTGAAAACGATTGCTTCCTGCCGAAACAGATGGATCATCTTCCTCAGTTTCATAACCGTAGTATTAATTACATCAGCCTGCAACAAACGACCTAACCAGATTGGTGCCGATATCTTGCCCAATCAAGGTTTGATTAGCCTTGTTTATACTGACAGCGTTGATATTGTTGCCTATAGCCTTGCCGACGACTCGGTGCGAACCGACCATACCGAAGCCAATTTGGCCGGAAGCATGAAAGACCCGGTGTTTGGAACTACAATAGCCGGTTTTTATACCCAGTTGAGGCTTTCGACCAGTACACATAATTTTGGCGAAAACCCCCTGCTCGATTCTTTAGTGCTTCAGCTGGTTTACTCAGGATATTATGGCGATACCCTTGCACCACAAACCTTTAAGGTGCATGAGCTGCTCGACAGCCTCGATACCAAGGCTACGTATTATTCAAACCAACTGAAAACCGTCAGCACCACCGATTTTGCAAATTTCACTTTTAGCCCGAAGCCAACAGCTCCCTTCGTTTCAAACAACGACACCCTGCCGGCCATGCTGAGAATAAGGCTTAGCGACGTTTCGCCCGAGCTTGGAAACAAAATTCTGGCAGCTACTTCTGACAATCTTAGCTCCAACAAAGACTTTCAGAATTATTTTATGGGGCTTTATGTTACCGCCGAAGCGGTAAATCAAGGGGGAGCCATACTCTCCTTTAACCTGCCGGTAACCAACACCAAAATGACGATTTATTACAAAAACAATACTGCAGACTCGTTGCATTACGATTTCTTTATTACCAGCAATGAGGCTGCCTACAACACTTATACCCATTTGGATTATGCCGGTGCCGCTACCGATCTTCAAAGCCAGATTCATCAAGCAGATTCTTTAGCCGGGCGCAATCGCATTTACCTCCAGGCAATGGGCGGCCTCAAAGCCAAGCTTCGCTTTCCGGGTTTAGCGCGCATCAAACAACAAACACAGGGAAAAATCGTTGTCAACGAGGCAAAACTTATCCTAACGCCAACCGTTGTAGATACCAGCACTTATCTGCTTCCTTCGCAACTTGCTTTGGTTCGAAACAACAACGACGGAACCTATAAAGTGCTTGAAGATCAGGTTTTTCCAAACTTTGATTTTGGAGGGTCGTATCAAAAAGGATCAAATAATTACCGTTTCCGCATCAATCAATACGTGCAAGAGCTGCTCATGAGCGACAGCTTAGAATACGACCCGGGCCTTTTTCTTTTCATACAAGGCGGATCGGCCAAAGCCAACCGTTTGATAATAAACGGAAACTTGCCCCAAACCGATACCCTTACACGGCTACAGCTTCAGATAAATTACTCTGTAGTGAGCGGTCAATAGCCCGGAAACCCTTACTTTTTTCCAATTTTTAGCTTCGTATTGCTTTCAATTAGAAATAATTGAATCCAAACGCTTTAACTCCAATGTGTTAAAAATACGATGACGAAATGGAATTGTGCGCTCAATTATTTCAAAAAAAGGCATACTTTCGCTTTTCTAAAATAACCATATCGTTCAGGATTTTTTTTTAAACAAACAAAAACAGTATGTGTGGAATTGTTGCCTACATTGGATCAAACGAAGCATACCCCATCCTAATTAACGGATTAAAACGCCTCGAATACCGTGGCTACGACAGTGCGGGAATAGCTTTGCTCAATAATGAGCTTGCTGTTTATAAAACAAAAGGAAAAGTATCGGATTTAGAAGCGCATGTAAAAGGCGTTGCGCTCGACGGAACCATTGGCATTGCGCATACGCGATGGGCTACCCATGGCGAGCCAAATCAGGCAAATGCCCATCCGCACTATTCGCAATCGAAGGAAATTGCCCTGATTCACAACGGTATAATTGAAAATTATGCTTCGCTCAGGCAAGAACTTGTGCAAAGAGGCTATGTGTTTCACTCGAGTACCGATACCGAGGTGCTCACCAATTTGATCGAAGACATCCAAAAAAATGAAAACTGCGGCCTTTTCGAAGCCGTTAGAATAGCCCTAAACCAGGTAACAGGCGCTTATGCCATCGTTGTTTTATCGAAAAACGAACCGGATAGCCTGATTGTAGCCCGCAAAGGAAGCCCGCTGGTGATAGGAATCGGGAAAGACGATTATTTTGTGGCCTCGGATGCTACCCCCATTATCGGTCATACGAAAAACGTGGTCTATCTCGATGATGAAGAAATTGCGCTTATCCATCGCAATAAAAACCTAAAAATCAAAACGATACGCAATCAGGAGAAAACGCCTTACATCCAGCAGCTCGAAATGAACCTCAGCACTATAGAAAAAGGTGGTTTTGAGCACTTTATGCTCAAAGAAATTTTTGAACAGCCTCACTCCATCCTCGACAGCATGCGCGGACGCATTCAACTTGAATATGGCACGGTAACTTTGGGCGGCATCATTGATTACGAGCAAAAACTCCTTAATGCCAACCGCATTATCATTGTTGCTTGCGGCACATCGTGGCATGCCGGCTTGGTTGGCGAATACCTTTTCGAAGATTTGGCACGCATTCCGGTTGAGGTAGAGTATGCTTCGGAGTTTCGCTACCGCAACCCCGTTATCTACGAGCGCGACGTGGTGATTGCCATTTCGCAATCGGGCGAAACGGCCGATACCCTGGCCGCAATTGAATTGGCCAAATCAAAAGGCGCCACCATACTCGGCATTTGCAATGTGGTGGGTTCTTCCATTGCCCGCGCAACCCATGCCGGATCTTATACCCATGCCGGCCCCGAAATAGGCGTAGCTTCTACAAAAGCCTTTACAGCTCAGGTAACGGTGCTGAGCCTGATGGCGCTTCGGCTTGCCCAATTGAGAGGAACGATCGGGCGATCGCGATTTATGGAGATATTGGTGGAAATGAGCCATATACCCGAAAAAGTGGAACAGACCCTCAAGGTGAGCCAAAGCGTGATAGCGATTGCAAAAAAGTTTAAAGACGTACGCAATTTTCTTTACCTGGGCAGGGGATATCTGTTTCCGGTAGCTTTGGAGGGCGCATTAAAACTGAAAGAAATTTCCTATATCCATGCCGAAGGCTACCCGGCAGCCGAAATGAAACACGGACCCATTGCGTTGATTGACGCCGATATGCCGGTTGTTTTTATTGCAACAAACAAAGGCACCTACGACAAGGTAGTGAGCAATATACAAGAAGTGAAGGCGCGAAAGGGGCAAATTATTGCCATCGTAACCGAAGGCGACGTGGAAGTGAAACGCCTGGCCGATTATGTGATTGAAATACCGGAAACAGAGGAAATGTTTGTTCCAATTTTAGCCACTATTCCGCTTCAAAAATTGGCCTATTATATTGCCGTTATGCGCGGATGCAACGTGGATCAGCCGCGAAACCTTGCCAAATCGGTTACGGTTGAATAAAAAAAGAAATACCTTTAGAAAATTGCTGTTCATGCCTCCAACAGCAAATGCAAGCCAGTTGGCTTAATTTGGAAAATGAATAAATTAACGCAATAACATACTGTCAATCAGATAGATAAATTATTCGACAGATTGAAAGTCGAAGCTAAACCAGGGTTTCGGCTTTGCTTAATGGGAAACAGCTTTGCCAACAGCTAAAAAAATCCGTAATATTGCACGCATTGAACCAAAACCTTTTAGCATATGCCGAAGCAAATTGTTTTTGCAGTTGCGCTGCTGATCACCTTGGGTGTGTTTGGCTATACGATGCGCAATATTTTCAGGTATTTTTCCTTCACTAAAAAACTTCCCCTGAAACAGATTCCCCAACGCATTCGCGTGGCCTTGAAGGTGGCCATCGGGCAGTCAAAAATCTTCAGGTTTCCATTTATGGGTGTGCTTCATGCCATGGTTTTTTGGGGTTTCATCGTCATTCTGATTGGCAGCATCGAGATGGTGATTGATGGCCTGTTTGGCACAGAGCGCATTTTGGGAATTTTTGGGCCGGTTTATGATGTGGTGATTGCCATTGGCGATCTTTTTGCCGCTATCATCCTTTTGGCAATTATTATTTTCTTGTTTCGCAGGCTGTTTATGCATGTCAAACGTTTTTATGGCGTTGAGATGAAGCCCATTTCAAAAGCCGATGCCAACTTAGCCTTAAGTTTTATTTTGCTTTTGATGGTTAGCCTGTTGGGGATGAACACCTTTTACCTGCTCGATGGCACACAGCATAGCGGCCAAATGGCCGGGTTATTTCCTGTAAGCCAGGCGCTTAAAGCTTTGTTTAGCGGATTAAGCCCCGAAAAAATTCACTTCTGGCACGAGTTTAACTGGTGGTTTCATATTCTGCTCATTTTTACCTTCGCCAATGTGCTGCCTTATTCCAAGCATTTCCATGTGTTTATGTCGGTACCCAATGTGTTCGTAAGCCGCATTAGTCCGCTTGGTTATGTGGATAATATGGACGACATCACCCGCGAGGTAAAACTCATGCTCGATCCTCAGGCTAGCTTTGAAGGCAATGCCGAGGCGCCTTCCAAATTTGGCGTTTTGGATGCGGAAGACATCAATTGGGTAAATTATATGAATGCTTTGTCGTGCACCGAATGTGGCCGTTGCACATCGGTTTGCCCGGCAAATCTCACCGGAAAACTCCTTTCGCCGCGCAAAATAATGATGGATACCCGTGCGCGTATGAAAGAAAAAGGCCCGGGATTGACTCGGGAAGGCCTTACATTCGACGATGGTAAATCGCTGAATGGAAGTTATATAACGGAAGAAGAAATTTGGGCTTGCACCATGTGCAACGCCTGTGCACAAGAATGCCCGATAAACATTCATCAGCCCTCATTGATATTGGACCTGCGCCGTTATTTGGTGCTTGAAAAATCGGCCGCGCCTGCAGGTTTAAATACGGTATTTACAAACATTGAAAACAATGGGGCGCCCTGGCAGTTTTCGCCGCACGATCGCTTGAAATGGGCCGAGGATCTTTATGTAAACATCACAAATTAATAGCAAAATCATGGAAAACAAGATAAAAATTGAGGTAAGGGTTATGGCCGATCTGGCTGCCCAGGGGATACAGCCCGAATGGCTTTTTTGGGTGGGCTCGGCAGGGGCTTTCGACGACCGCTACAAAAAAGTAACACGCGAGTTTGTAAAAATTCTGACTTATCTTGATGTTGACTTTGCGGTTTTGGGCACAGAGGAGTCAGACAGCGGCGATGTTGCCCGCAAAGCCGGAAACGAAATGCTTTTCCAGATGCAGGCGCTCACCAATATACAGATCATGGATATGTATGGGGTTAAAAAAATAGTCACCTGCTGCCCGCACGATTTCAACACCTTGAAAAACGAATACCCCGATTTGGGCGGGAATTATGAGGTGTGGCATCACAGCCAGTTTTTACAAATGATGCTCGAAAAGAAGAATATACAGATTTCGTCGGATTTGTTTAAAAACAAAACCATTGTTTTCCATGATCCTTGCTATTTGGGACGGGCAAATAAGGAGTATGATGCGCCCCGAAAGCTGTTGGCCGCCATCCCCTCGCTAAAGGTTGAAATGCCTCGCAACAGAAGTTTTGCCTTGTGCTGCGGCGCCGGAGGCGGACAAATGTTTAAAGAAGCTGAAAAAGGCAACAAAGAAGTTTTTATCGAACGTACTGAAGAAGCCCTTGGCACTCAGGCCGATATCATTGCCACTGCCTGCCCGTTTTGCATGGTTATGCTCACCGATGGCATTAAATACAAAAACCGCGAAGAACAGGTGAAAAACTACGACATTGCCGAGTTGGTTAGCATGGCTTTCGGATTGTAAAGAGTTATTTGTTTACAAAAACATGACTATCAAGGTTTTGATGAGTCTTTATCCCCTTCATCATCGCCCCAGTTTTTAATGGCCTTGATTTTGTCGTTGAGATTGAAAAAGCGAAAAACCCAAGGTGCAACACCCTTCACATCGTAGTAAAAGCGCGAGCCTTGCTGCTGGTTTGGACTGATAAGGCGGTCTTCGATTTTTAGAAATCCGAGCAGCATAATGAAAAGGCTGATCCAAAAAATGCCTTTTATAAAGCCAAAAACAGAACCGGCAATTCGATTTATAAAGCTGAGCATCAGCGCCTTGAGGAAGCGATCAATGATTTTGGCAATGGCAGCAATTATAATCACTACGATAGCTACGGTGATAATAAATGCAATGATATACTGGTATTTTCCGGTAATGTTGAAAAATTCGCCAATAAAATCGGCGGTAACATCCGAAAAGTGGATTGCGGCATAAATGCCAAGAATAAGCCCGACCAGCGAAGCTATTTCTTTGATCAGGCCATTTCGAAATCCCATTATTACACTGATTGCGAGAAGAATAACCAGAATGAGATCAATAAAATTCATGATGCGGCTATTTACGTAAACGTCGGGTTAGCTCGGTCGAAAATACAAAATTGTTCAACTCTTTATTTTCGGTATCCAAAATCGTGTTCTTATCGCCTGTCCACCACAACTGGCCTTGATACAGAAAATTGATGTGTTGCCCGATTTGAAGTACCGAGTTCATATCGTGGGTATTGACAACGGTTGTGATATGGTATTCTTCGGTGATTTCGCTAATGAGCTGGTCTATTACCTCTGCCGTTTTGGGGTCGAGACCCGAATTTGGCTCATCGCAAAAAAGATATTGCGGATTGTTTGAAATAGCGCGAGCAATGGCCACGCGTTTCATCATTCCGCCGCTCAGCTCCGATGGATATAACTCATTCACATTGATTAAGTTAACCCTTCTGAGGCAAAAGTTTACGCGATCGAGTTTATCAGACAGCGACAAATTGGTAAACATATTGAGCGGAAACATCACGTTTTGTTCCACATTCATCGAGTCGAACAAGGCGCCACCCTGAAACAGCACGCCCATTTCTTTACGGATATTGCGCTTGTCGCGCTCCGAAACCGACGAAAATGGCCGTGAGTCGAAGTTGATGTTGCCGCGATCGGGTTCAATAAGGCCTATGCAGCACTTCATGAGTACGGTTTTCCCCGATCCACTCTGGCCGATGATCAGATTGGTTTTTCCTTTTTCGAAATGGGCACTCACGTTTTTTAAAACCTGATGCTCGCCAAATGTTTTCGAAATATCCTCAACTTGAATCATATCAGCAAGAGTTGTGTAAGGATGAGGTCGAAAAAGATGATGAGAATGCTGCTTGCCACAACGGCCTTGGTGCTGGCGCGGCCTACCTCAACCGAACCGCCCGAAACCGTATAGCCCAAAAAGCCCGAAACAGATGCGATGATAAATGCAAAAACCACGGTTTTTATCAATGCATATGTTACCGTAAAAGGCTCGAACCACCCCCTAAGGCCGGCAATATAATCGGGCGTTGCCACCAAACCGGTAACCACACAGGCCACCCAGCCGCCCCACAAGCCCAGCACAATGCTAAAGATGATCAATACCGGATTGAACAACATGCTTACGGTAATTTTTGGCAAAATCAGATAATTGGCCGGGTTAACGCCCATCACACGCAAGGCGTCAATTTGTTCGGTAACCCGCATTGTGCCTATTTCGGAGGCAATACGCGAACCCACTTTGCCGGCTAAAATAAGACTGATCATAGTGGGCGAAAACTCAAGCACCATCATTTGGCGGGTAGTAAAACCAACCATCATGAGCGGAATAAGCGGAGAATCAATGTTCGAGGAGGTTTGAATGGCAACGATAGCCCCCACAAAAACCGAAATAATGGCCACAATACCAATAGAATCGGCGCCAAGCCCGATAAACTCTACTAAAAGCTGCCGCCTGAAAACGGGGCCTTTGTCGGGCCGTTTAAAGATTTCGTAAAGCAGGATCAGGTATTCTCCAAGTGTTCTGATCATAGGTATTCAAATATGAGCCGATAAAAATACAACAATCCGCACGAATATAAACCGAAAAGTTCAGGATAAAGCGGCAAAAACGAGAGGGAAAGGCTTTCGGATGAGCAAAAAAGGCGTCAAAAGCACCGCAAAAAGACTTTAAAAGCATAAAAACCAGCTTCCGATTTAAGGGGGTCGGGCAAAAAATGATCAAAAAAAAACCGCTGTAAAACGCCAAAGGTTTCAGTTTTTGCCCGGTTGTATTTACAAATTATTAAGCCTTTGGAGGCCAAAAAACTTGTTACCTTTGTACAAAAACCTTTTCCTCCTAATGAAGCGGTTAAAAATTGTTCGTTCGGCAAATTATTTTCGGTTTATGCTGGTTTTTGCATTGTTTGCAGCAAGCCTTGTTTCGTGTAGCCCGCGCCTGAACCATCCGAGCCGGCCGCGAAAACGCCAGCGCGATTGCGATTGCCCGCGCTGGGTATGCACACAGCCTATAGCCGATATTGCCTCAATTGGATGATATGAAAAAAGACCCTCGCAGCATTATAAGAAACTATTTTCCCGAGGCCGTTGCTGATGAGGTGTACGATTCAATTATTGCACACAAAGTGTATGTGCGTTTTACTGGTGAGCGCAAAAGCAAATTGGGCGATTTCAGGCCTGCCAATGCCGGAAAACCGCATCGCATTTCGCTCAACAACAATTTAAATCGCTTCGAAATGCTGATAACATGGATTCACGAACTGGCCCATTTAGTCACCTTTGAAGAATATGGCACAAGGCATTTGCCGCATGGCGATGAATGGAAAAAAAATTTTGCCCGGCTGATGAAACCCGTTATGGGGCGCGGTGTTTTTCCTTTGGAGATAGAAAAAGAAATTGACCACTTTGTTTTTGTGACCAAAGCAAGCGGCTCGGAATTGAAATTGAAAAGGCTGCTCAGGGCTTACGATCCGGCACGCGATGATAACAACGTAACCATCGAAACCATTACCGAGGGAAGCTGCTTCAGAACCCACGACGGGCGAATCTTTATAAAAGGAGAACGACTGCGCAAAAGGTTTAAATGCGAATGTTTGACCGACAAACGCTTTTATTTATTTAGCCCGCTCTGTATGATTGAGCCGATTGAAAAAGAAAATACATTTCTATCCTTATATTTGACCAAAAAAATCAGTTAACATAAAAAAGTCAAGAACTATGCCAATCAATAAACACTATTATTGCGTGATCATGGCCGGCGGCGTGGGAGCGCGCTTCTGGCCGATGAGCACTACCAACCGCCCGAAACAATTCATTGATATTATGGGCGTTGGCAAGACATTGATTCAGATGACATTCGAAAGGATGGTTCGGATCTGCCCGCCTGAAAACATCTACATTGTAACCAACGAACTGTATCGAGATCAGGTTTTTGAGCAAATTCCAACCCTTGATGCGATGCAAGTTTTAACCGAACCCGCCCGTCGCAATACCGCTCCTTGTATCGCCTACGCCAACCATGTAATCAGGCAGCGCGACCCCGAGGCCGTGATTGTTGTGGCGCCCAGCGATCACGTGATCCTAAAAGAAGATGTATTTACGCAAAACGTGCTCGATGCGTTGAACGTGGCTCAGCAACAACCCTGGCTCATTACGCTGGGCATAGTGCCAAGCCGGCCGGATACCGGATATGGCTATATACAATATCTTGATAAACAAGTGGTTGGAAGTGTTCCGGCATTAAAAAAAGTAAAAACATTTACCGAAAAACCCAGTTTGGATATTGCCATTTCTTTTATCGAAAGCGGCGACTTTCTCTGGAATGCCGGTATTTTTATTTGGTCGTTGAAAACCATTACAACAGCCTTTGAAAAACTACTGCCCGAAGTGGAAGACCTCTTCCGCGAGGGCGAAGGCAAATACGGAAGCCCGCTCGAAGCCGACTTCATCAGGCAAACCTATGCCTTGTGCCGCAACATTTCTATTGATTACGGCGTGATGGAAAAAGCTGATAATGTACATGTTATGTCGGTTGATTTTGGCTGGAGCGACCTGGGCGCCTGGGGCTCGCTATACGAAATAAGATCAAAAGACAAAAATGCAAATTCCGTTGTAGGCAACAACGTACTCACCTATAATACCACAAACTGTGTGATCAATATGCCAAAGAATAAACTCGTTGTGATTCAGGGGCTCGACGATTATATTGTAGTAGAAGAAGATAATGCATTGCTCATATGCCGCAAACAAGACGAACAGCAAATAAGGCAGTTTGTCAACGATATAAAAGTGGAAAAAGGAGAACAATACATCTGATTCCGCCATTCATCAACAAAAAATAGATAAGCCAAAAACCTCAAAAAAATACCACGCATGACGCTCCAAAAAAAGATCTTAGTTGTTTATCCCGAAAAATATTCAACCCGCATTGCAATCTACCGCAATACCGAACCCATGTTTTTAA
>CAYYDS010000025.1:7235-8013 GCA_964470665.1 uncultured Lentimicrobiaceae bacterium | reverse complement strand
GACCTGAAACGTTTCAGTTCAATAACGGATCAGCGCGAATACCGGCGCGATGCTATTTTGGCCGAGCTCAAACGCAACGACTTTGATTTTCAGAAAGTTGACATCATCATGTCGCGAAGCGGTTTGGTAAAGCCATTGAAATCGGGAATTTATAAGGTAAATACCCGCATGGTGGAAGACCTGGTGAAAGGAATTCAGGGTCAACGTGAAACCAATCTGGGAGGCTTGATCTCTTTTGACCTGGCTGCAATGATTGGCATAAATGCCTATATGGCCGATCCGGTTGTGGTGGACGAACTTACTGATCTTGCACGCATTACAGGCCACCCGCTTTTTGTGAGAAGATCTATTTTTCATGCCCTTAGCCATAAATTCTTTGCCAATAAATACGCAAAAAGCATCAACCGCAATTATGAAGACCTCAACCTGATTGTTTGCCATGTGGGCCTGGGAGGCATCAGCATTGGCGCTCATAGCCGGGGCCGAGTGGTAGATGTGAACCAGGCCTACGACGGAGGAGGACCCTTCTCTATTGCCCGCAGCGGAACCCTGCCAATGGGCCAACTTGTAAGCTTGTGCTTTAGTGGCAAATATTCCGAAGCCGAAATAAGAGAAATGCTAAGCATAAAGGGAGGCTATGCAGCCTATCTTGGTACGGATAACATTCAGCAAATCAATCAGATGATTGCGAATAAAGATCCGAAAGCCCTCTTTATTTCCGAAGCCTGCGCCTATCAGGTGAGCAAAGAAATTGCCAGCCATTTTGCCACACTCGAAG
>CAYYDS010000025.1:0-7209 GCA_964470665.1 uncultured Lentimicrobiaceae bacterium | reverse complement strand
ATTGGACGCCATTATCCTGTCGGGACAAATTTTTAACAGCGAACTCTTTTTAGACAATGTAAAAAAACGGGTGGGCAAATTGGCTCCAATGGCTTTATATCCTTCGGTAAACGACCTCGATGCCCATGCTGCACACGGTTTGGCAGTGTTGCGCGGCGAAGTGGATGTGCTTGAATATGAATAAAGTAAGACTGCTTTGTTTTGTATTCTTTTTCCTGGTTTTTGCGCAAACCGGAAACACCCAACAGTTTTTTATTGGCTTCGAACCCGATGAAGAAAATCCACTCTGGACGGATTTTATTAGAATTGGCGATAGCACCGCACCACAAGGCGCTTATGCCGGGCTTGTGCATGCCGACCAATTGTTTGCGATAAACCTAAATGCGAACGTGCCCAAAATTTTATCGGGCAAAAACCAGCAATGGACCATCGAAGCGTATTTTAAAAGCGGGCAGGCTCAAACCAACGCGCTATTGGTGCTTAGCCTTATGCGTGCCGATAGTCTTGTGTTTTACCACAGCCTAAATTGCGACGACTTTGCCGATGAGCCGGATGGATGGAATAAAATACGCTCCAGCTTTTTATTGCCGGCCGATCAAAGCCACGATCTTCACCTTAAAGCATATGTTTGGAATAGGGCTGCAACCGAAATTCGCTTCGATGCAATTGAAATAACTGTAAAACGGGCAACAACCCCTTCTTTTCTGCCCGAAATAAGCTTAATGCCGGAAGATAACAGTTTAGAATACAGTGTTTTAAACGCCGGACCGTTTTTTCAGCTGCAATGGCAGGCTCAAAAAAAGCAGTTGCGCTTAGCCGATAGCAGCGGCAGGCCTTTTGGCAGTAAATGGGTGTGGCTGGTTTCGCATGGCAGCGGCCAAAGCAAAGCAATCCAACAAACCGATGCCTGGGCTTTTAAACGCAAAACGAAGCGCAAAGGAATAACAACGTTTCAATTTGCATCGCAAATGGATGGCATTGCTGCACGCCTCTACCTGAGCTTTTCTGAAAATGGAAATCAGCTCAACGTTCGGATGGAAACATGGGCCCGAAAGAAAATAACGATCCGGCAAAACAGCCTCATCCTCAGCTTCTCCGATTCTTTATCCGCAGTAAGCCGTCGCAACGGATTGTTAGACACTGCCCATTTTCAGAATGAATATTATCTGCAAAGCGGCGGTGCGGCTTTTGGGAGCGGAAAGCGCAGCGTTCTGCTTCACAACAGCCTGCACCTTTCATCGAGCCAGTTGGATAGTGAAAACAAGCGGCTTATCCTGAACCTAGACCTTGCATCGGATCACCCACTGATTCATTATCCGCTGATGCCCGACACAACGGATTATTTTGTTGACCTTTCGGCTGCCACATACCAAAAAAACCAAACCATCAGCGGAAATTTTGACCTCTTTTTTGGCTTAAAAACCAAGGCAACACCTCGACTTTTATATGTGCCCAATGGCTTTGATGCCGCTTTTGTATGGAGCGAGCATGCCGACTGGACCGATGTGCGCACGCAGCGGGCTACAAATTTTGGCAGAGAAGATATTGTGCAAGTTTCTGATGCTGTCGGCGGATTTGCCGGATACGGCATTCCGGTTACCCGTAGTGTTTTTTATGCCAACCCTGATCGGGTGAGTAATTTCGAGGCCAGCAACGGCCTGTTTGGCGGCTTGCATTCTACGCTTACTACCGATACGTCTTTTGCGCAGTTGATGGAACAGCTCTTTGGCCTGGGGCACGAAATTTGCCTGCACACCCCCGAACAATACAGCTCGAAACCGGCTGCCATGCGCAAGGCCTTGAAAGAGATGAAACAGCGTTTTGGATCGAAAAGCTGGATAGATCATGGCTATAACAATAAAGCCGAAAATAACCGCGAAAATTTGTGCTGCGATGCCCTCAACCCGCATTCGCCCCTCTATGCAAGAAAACTTTGGAAAACTTATGGAATTCGCTATTTATGGAATGCCTGGTACGAAGAAATAAACCCATGGAACAGCTATGCCTTTGATGGCCACTTTGTTATACCCTATCCCGGCTTTGGCGATGCGTTTCCGGTTAGCATAATTGGGCGTCACCCTTCACTGCCCGAAGCCCTGCTTTGGGGAACAACCGGCACACTCGAAGCGCCAAACGATGCCATATGGGATTATCTTTTTCAACCGAAAAGAATGGAACAACTGATACAAAACAGATCGGTTTATATTGCCCACAGCTATCCGGCTTGGGTAAAAACGACCAAAGGCTATTGGTACTTTGATGCGGAAGGCAAAATTGTTGCCATGAAAGGCTTCAATCAGGCTTTGTCTGTTTTGAAAATGCTTGGCGAAAAACGACTTATCTTAAGCACAACGGTTGAACACATCCTGGATTATTACGAAGGAATGAGGCGCATACAGATCACGAAAATCAGCGATCATTCGCTCGAAATGCATAATACATCTGACAAAGCTTTGAAGGGGTTGAGTTTCATTCTAAGCGGAAACCACATTCAGATTGACGGGCAGGAAGCACCCTCCCAAAAACCGTCAGGCAATGAAACGGTTGTATGGTTTGATGTTGAGGCGTACCAAAAACTCACTTTAAGCTGGAAACCATAATCCGGCCAAGCCAAAAAATGCCAAAATGGACTAAAATGCTCAGCCGGAGGCTGTTATTTCTGATTTTCTAAGGAGTTCATAATGGCACTAACGATGTTTGAGGCTCCATCCCAGATATCGCTGATTGTGGCATCGAGCATATAACATGGGGTTGTAAACACTTTTTTTTCGCGGTCGTAAATCACATCGCCGTGGCCGGTTTCTATATGTGTTGATCCAAACGCTTCAACCACTTTGATGGTTCCGGCATCGTCGCCAACGGTAATCTTCACATCTCCAAGTATTTTGGCTACGAAAGTGGGCGAAATGCACATTGCGCCGATTGGTTTTGCGGCTGCTGCCATTGCTTTTACTGCCGCTTCCACATCGGGGTTTACACTGGCTTTTTCGCCGTCGAAAGCTACGGTCGAAAGGTTTTTGGCTGCGCCAAAACCACCCGGAAAAAGCAAAGCGTCAAACTCATCGGCCCGAAACTGCGACAAGGGCTTGATTTTGCCACGCGCAATGCGGGCCGACTCAACCAGCACATTGCGCTTTTCGTTCATCGTTTCGCCTGTGAGGTGATTGATTACATGGTATTGTTCGATGTCGGGTGCAAAACATTGATATTCAGCGCCGATTTCGTTGATGGCCAGCATTGCTAAAGTGGCTTCATGAATTTCGGCGCCATCGAATACACCACAACCTGCAAGCACAACGGCAAATTTTTTCATAACTTACTTTTTAAAACAGTGTTTTTTACAAAGATACAAAAACCCTACGGCTTATGGTTTGGTTGCCAAAGCCAAAAAATAAATCAGCAAAAGAAGCGCCTGATAACGGACGGAGGGGTCTTACTTTTTATTTGTAATAGGACATGGCCTCGGGCAACCATTTTTTAATTTGCGCTATGCGTGTAGCATCTGATGGATGGGTGCTGAGGAACTCGGGCGGCGCCTGGCCGCTTTTCATGGATGCCATACGTTGCCAAAAACCAACGGCTTCCTGAGGATTATAGCCGGCCATAGCCATGAAAATAAGGCCTAAGCGATCGGCCTCGCTTTCGTGAAGACGACTATAGGGAAGTATCACACCTACTTGACTGCCAAGGCCATAAGCCGTCATCCATAAGGCTTGCGTTTGCTGCGGTTTGTCTTTAAGGGCTACCGAAAGCGCTAGGCCACCCAACTCGGTGAGCAAACCCTGGCTCATGCGCTCGTTGCCGTGCTCGGCTATGGCGTGGGCTATCTCGTGGCCCATTACAACAGCCATACCCGTTTCGTTTTGGGTGATGGGCAAAATGCCGGTATAGAAAACAACTTTTCCGCCGGGCATGCACCAGGCATTAACTTCGTTGCTTTCAACAAGGTTGAATTCCCAATTGTAACCCTTGAGCTCGGCCGTCAATCCTTTGGAAGCATAAAAAGCCTCTACAGCGCGCTGAATATTGGCGCCAACTTTTTTTACCAAGGCAGTTTGTTCGGCATTGGCTGATAATGTGTTCGATTTCAGAAAATCGCCATATTGCTGATAGCTCATGCTAAGCATTTGCGACGAGGGCAAAAGACTGATCTGTCGGCGGCCGGTGATTGGTACCCTTCCGCACGAGATAAACAGAAATATGAGCAACAGCGCAAAAACGGATGAAGATTTGAGGATAATACGTTGTTTCATATGAATTAGACTTTGGTTTGATATGGAAAAAGTGTTTCTTGTGCTGACAAAAATAGAAAGAATTTAGTGTTTGTCGCTATTGTTAAAAAAATGCTCTTTATTCCCGTCTTTTTATCCGGTTTAACAAATAAACCCTGGTTGCAAAAATCGCTTTTTTTGAGAAATTTTCGGAAAATGATCTTTTGATTCCGGACAATGATGGATAGCTGTAACTTTGTAGCTGCAAAATAACATGGAAAAAACCAAATACAACACACAACGGCAGGTTATTACGCTCATTATCCTCGTTATTGCGGGGATTTTTGTGATTCGTCTGTTTTATCTGCAGGTTATCAACCAGTCGTTCAAGCTCTCGTCGCAAAACAATGTGCTGCGTTTTGTTACCCAATACCCGGCACGTGGCACCATTTTCGATCGCAATGGCGAACTCTTGGTTTACAACGAGGCGGCCTACGATTTGTTGGTTATTCCTCGTCAGGCAAAAATTGAAGATACGCTGGCATTTTGCCGCCTCTTGAAAATTGATATGGAATCGTTTCGCAGCCGGCTTCTTTCGGCTCGAAAATATTCGCTTTACCGGCCATCGGTTTTTTTGGAACAGATTTCGAAAGAAGATTACGGATACATTATTGAAAAACTGTATCACTATCCCGGATTTTTCTTTCAGGCGCGAACCCTTCGCAAATATCCCAGGCCTATTGCCGCGCATGTTTTGGGCGATGTGGGCGAGGTAAACAGCGCCGAAATGGAGCGCGACCCCATATACAAAATGGGCGACTATATCGGCAAATCGGGTCTCGAAAAATTTTACGAGAAGACTTTGCGCGGGCATAAGGGCATGAAAATTATGATGGTGGATGTTCATAACCGCGAAAAAGGCAGCTTTCAGGATGGAAAATTTGACACCCTCCCGGAAACCGGCAAAAATGTATATCTCGGTTTGGATGCCCGTTTGCAGGAATATGGCGAAAAACTGATGGCGAATAAAACGGGAAGCATCGTAGCCATTGACCCCGCAACGGGCGAAATATTAGCCCTGGTGAGCAGCCCAAACTACGACCCAAACCTTTTAGTGGGTCGTTCGAGGGGTAAAAATTTTAGCACCTTGCTTAAAGACGAAAAAAAGCCGCTCATCAATAGGGCCATTGGCGGAACCTATCCGCCCGGCTCAACGTTTAAAATGATCAATGCCCTTGTGGGCTTGCAGTCGGGCTCAATAACCGAAAACACACAGTTTACTTGCCAAGGCAAAGGCAGTTCACCCATTCGTTGCACTCACAACCACGTAACGCCTCTTTCGGTGCATGCAGCTATCGAAAATTCGTGTAACCCTTTCTTTTGGAATACCTTCAGGAGTATTTTAGGAAACTCGGCTTTGGGCGGACAAAAAAAGGCTTTCGATTATTGGTATCAAAAGATGCTTGATTTTGGTCTTGGCAAACGCTTCAATACCGATGTTCCATTCGAAGTATCGGGCAATATTCCTTCGGGCTCTTATTTTGATAAAGTGTATAATGGCCGCTGGAATGCCATGACGGTTCGTTCGCTTAGCATTGGCCAGGGCGAAATATTGATCACACCTTTGCAGTTGGCCAATCTGGCTGCCATTATCGGTAACGAAGGTTTTTATTATCCGCCTCACCTGGCACACAAAATCGGCGAACATGGCGATACCTTGCCGGCACATTTCACCCGGCGTAAGGAAACAGGTGTTGATGGCCGCTATTTTCGCCTGGTAAAAGATGCCATGCTCGATGTGTTTGAAGGAGGAAGCGGAACGGCACGCCGATATAAAGTAAAAGATTTTCAGGCGGCCGGAAAAACGGGTACTGCCGAAAATCCGCATGGCAAAGACCACTCCCTTTTTATGGCTTTTGCACCTTTTCAGAAACCCACAATAGCCATTGCGGTGGTTGTTGAAAATGCCGGATTTGGTGCAACCTGGGCTGCACCCATTGCCAGCCTGATGATGGAACTCTATATTACCGGCGAGGTAAAACGACCCGAAATGGAAAAATTTTTATTAGAAACAATACCCGGGCAATGAAAGACCGCACAAGCATCTGGGGAAACGTCGAAATATCGGTGGTTGTCATTTATTTGGCGCTCATGCTTATTGGTTGGCTGAGCATTTATTCGGCCATGTACGACGAAAGCCATAAAAGCATTTTCGACCTTTCGCAGCGATATGGTAAGCAATTATTGTGGATTAGCTTGTCGGTGGTTTTGGCGTGGTTTGTTTTGCTCACCGACACAAAATTTTTCAATGGCTTTGCATTTGCCATCTATATCCTAACCATTTTAATGCTGGTTGCGGTTTTGTTGGTTGGTGCAACGGTTTCCGGAAGCAAATCGTGGTTTCAGCTTGGCGGGTTTGGAGGCCAGCCGGCCGAGTTTGCCAAGTTTAGCACAGGTCTGGCGTTGGCTGCTTTTCTAAACCGATTAGATACGCACATTAGCCAGTTTAGAACCAAGATTATCAGTTTTGGCATTATTTTATTGCCCGCGCTTCTCATCTTTATGCAACACGATACCGGCTCTGCCCTGGTTTTTATTTCGTTTATACTTGTGCTTTACCGCGCCGGAATGTCGGGCATTCCCCTTGTTATTGGTTTTATTGCCGTTGTGTTGTTTGTGTTGACTCTTTATTTTGGTCCCGCTTATGTTATTTTTGGTGTTGCGGCTTTGCTGGCGCTCTCGTTGTTTTTTACCAAACGCAGAATCTCAACAATCGCGCGCCTGATTGGAGTGTTGGCCATTGCTTCGCTGTTTGTGCTGAGTGTTGATTTTGTTTTTGACAATATTCTGGAAGCGCATCAGCAGTCGCGCATCAATGTATTGTTGGGCCTCGACGACGACCTGATGGGAGCCGGCTACAACGTAAACCAATCGAAGATTGCCATTGGGTCGGGCGGCCTTTTAGGGAAAGGGTTTTTGCAGGGAACACAAACAAAAT
>CAYYDS010000024.1:7799-19959 GCA_964470665.1 uncultured Lentimicrobiaceae bacterium | reverse complement strand
AAGTTCCATCAACGATTTTATGCTCAACCTCATCGAATCGGTGGCCATTGTAATTTTTATTTTGATGCTTACAATGGGATTAAAAAGCGGATTAATCATTGGTTTTGGATTGATTTTAACGGTTTTGGCCACTTTTCCCATTCTTTTAACCATGGGCGGCACCCTTCAGCGCATCTCGCTTGGCGCATTTATCGTGGCAATGGGAATGTTAGTTGACAATGCAATTGTGGTGCTCGATGGCATTTTGGTCAACTTCAAAAAAGGAATACCAAAACCGGAGGCGCTTATCCAGCCGGTTAAAAAAACCGCTATACCGCTTTTGGGAGCCACTTTTATTGCATTTATCGCCTTTTTGCCCGTTTACCTTGCAAAAGATGCTGCCGGAACCTATGCGCGTGATCTTTTCATTGTATTGTGCATCTCGCTGCTCATCAGTTGGTTGCTTGCAATGGTTCAGGTTCCGCTTTTTACGCAGTTTATGCTTAAGCCAAAAGCCCTCAGCGACGGAAAAGAGCTGTTCAACAATACTTTTTACAGGCTGTTGCGCAAAACTTTAGAAAAACTATTGCATTATAAAACGACAACCCTGGCCGTGTCGGTCTTACTTCTTTTATTTGCCGGCTTTAATTTTCAGAACATTAAAAAAACCTTCTTCCCCGACTTTAACTACAATCAGGCTTATATCGAATACCGGCTGCCGGCAGGGTCGAGCCCGCAACAGGTAAACGACGACCTAAAAGCGATTGCCGATCACCTGCTTTCGCTCAAAGAGATTAAAATGGTGGTTTCGAGCCAGGGGCAAACTCCAACCCGCTATTGTTTGGTACGGCCGATGGGCGAGGGTGGCGATAACTATGGCGAACTGATCGTTAACTTCGAAGATTATGAAACCATGATCAGGATGAGGCCTGTAATTGCCGATTACATCCACAACCATTTTCCCGATTCGCGCAGCCGCATCCGTAAATACAACCTCTCAATCAAAGCATCGCATACGGTTGAAGCCGAGTTTTCGGGCCCCGATCCGGCTGTTTTGAAGCAGCTTAGCCAACAGGCAAAACAAATATTTGCAAAAAACCCTTATGTAGATCAATACACGCTCGAAGACAATTGGGAGCCCCTGGGCGAGGTGTTTACGGCTCATTATGCACAACAAGCTGCCCGGCGTGCCGGCGCCACCCGACAAGATTTGAGCCTTGCTCTGCTTACGGCTACCGACGGGATGCCTATTGGAAGCTATTACAAAGACCTTTCAAAAGTGGATATCGTGCTTAAACTCCGAAATGCCGACGGATCGCGCATTGAAGACCTCGAAGGCATACCGGTTTGGAATATGATTCCCGATATATCGGGCCTAAACGAAAAAACAATTCAGGAACTGATGATGGGGATAAAGACTTTTGAAAGCATAGGCAGCGAAATTGTTAGCCCGGTACCCCTCGGCAGCATCACAAACGGATTGGAATTGTCCTACGAAGAACCTTTAATACATCGCATTAACGGCCGCAGAGCTATTCAGACACAGTGCGAACCCGTGGACGGAACAAGTCCTGCCACAGCCCGCAACTTTAGCAAAAAGGAAATAGAAGCCATTCAGCTCCCTCCGGGCTATCAGTTAAAATGGGTTGGCGAGTATGAGCTGCAGGGCGAAGCGCTTCGCAACATCTTCAAGTTTTTGCCAATTCCATTCCTGCTCATCGTTCTCACACTCATCCTTTTGTTCAACGATTACCGCAAGCCGCTGATCATTTTGCTTTGCATTCCCATGGCCTTTACGGGCATTGTTCCGGGCATGATTTTATTTGGCCAGCCTTTTACGTTTATGGCCATCATCGGCTCTTTTGGCTTGATGGGGATGATCATTAAAAATGCAATTGTGCTGATTGATGAAATCGAAGGTCTGCGTGCTGCCGGCACCGAAACAAGCCTTGCCTTGGTAAATGCCACCATTTATCGTTCGCGGCCGGTGTTGCTGGCTTCCCTTACCACCATTCTGGGGATGCTTCCCCTGCTCACCGACCCCATGTATGGCAGCATGGCCACAGCCATCATCAGCGGCCTTGTTGTTGGCACCATGATCACCCTTATTTTCGTTCCGGTTCTGTATGCCGTATTTTATGGCGTAAAACCTTCAAAAAGCACTTTAACCTCCAACAAACTTACCTCATGAGCAGACGTATTTTTTTTATTACGGCGCTGATTCTTTTTGCCGGACAAATGCTGAACGCCCAGCAGCAGCTAAGTTTGGACCAATGTCGCGAAATGGCTCTTCAAAAAAACGAAGACTTGCGAATAGCCGGAAAACAAGTTGAAAAGGCCAAACGACAAAGGGCAATCGCTTTTACGCACTGGCTGCCTTCGCTTTCGGCCAATGCCACGGGCGTATATCAGGACAGGGATATCAATATGGATCTCACCCTTCCTACCTTTATACCCAATCCTCGCACCGGCGAGCTGAAACCCAACCTGATGCTTAATCCCGTAACCGGCCTGCCTATTTATGGTCCCGATGGCATACCTTTGTTTAATTTGTATGCCTGGCTTCCGCTCAACATCAGCCTTAGCGGCGCCTATATGGCCTCGCTAAGCCTCGAACAGCCGGTATTTGTAGGAGGTAAAATATTGGCAGGCAATAAAATGGCAAAAATTGGCGTGGAAATGGCCGGTGAAAACCTCCGGATGCAAAAAGGGCGTACCCTCGAAGAGGCCGATCGCTCGTATTGGACCTACCTCTCGGTACAAAACAAGGTGCGACTGGCACAGGAAGCCGTAAAAATGTTGGAAGAGTTTGTTGTTATGGCTCAAAACAGCGTCGAAATCGGCATGAAAAGCCGCAACACCCTGCTCAAAGCGCAGGTAGGCCTCAACACCGCATTGCTCAACCGGCAAAAAGCCGAACATGGTTTGCAGCTCAGCCGCATGGATTTGTGCCGCATAACAGGGCTGCCACTCGAAACGCTGATAAACCCTACCGACACCATTGATGTTTGGGACGACAAACCCATCGCCGTGGAAATACTACAGCCCTCAAAAGCCGAAAATAGAGCAGAATACCGCCTGCTACAGGATAACATTCGCCTTGCCGAACAGCAAACGCGCATGACCGTAGCCGACTTTTTGCCCACAGCCGGCATCAGGGCAGGCTATAATCAAATTGGCGGCATAGAGATTACCGGCACCGATTTTGATAACACAAGCTTCAATGTGTTTGCTTCGGTTAAAATACCCATTTTCCACTGGGGCGAAGGGCTGCAAAAAATGAAATCAGCCCGCATTGACAAAGAAATGAAACAAATGGAGCTGGAAAAATACCGCCAGCTCATGCAACTCGAAGCCGAACAGTCAAGACTCAACATCATTCAGGCGCAAGAACGCATCCGGATGGGGCTTAAAGCCCTTGAACAGGCTGCCGAAAACCTCAGGGAATGTCGCGATAGTTTCGAACTGGGAATGATAACCATTGACGAAGTGCTGATGGCACAAACGCAATGGCTGCAAGCATATACCGAAGTAATTGACGCTCACACCGATATGAAAATAAAAGAAGCAAACTGGATGCAATTGTCCGGCAAGTATTAAATGCAGCATTGCGCGCAGCAAGAAAATTACTTTCAGAAAAAATTGGCAGCCCGGCAAAAAGATTGAGGCCGAAAAAAGCTGATCCGGCTCAAAAGATCGGCTTATTGCAAGCGAAACTGCTTATATTTGATGTGTTTTATCACCCTGTACCATGAAAAACGACGGCCTTCATTTCATCAGCAAGCTATCTGACTATTCATTCAGAAGCATTGTTTTGCGCATCTTTATGGTAAGTGCCACTGGCGCATTGTTTCTTTTTTTTGCTTCGCGAGTAGCCGATGATGGCCAAATAGACCTCACCCTATTGAAATACCTGAACACCATTTTGGTTTTCAACATTATCAGCGAGGCCAATGTGCTATACGACCATTTTGCCGAACGCTATTTGCCCATGCCCGAAAAAATCAGTTTGCGCATCATTCTGCATGCCGTAATCAGCCTGTTGTTGGGCGCCTTGATGGTGCTGTTGGTTATGCTTACAGGCAACGAACCCTTTTTCTTTTCAAACCCCATCATTCAGCTTATGCTTATGTTTGGGTTGATATTTACTTTTGTCCTGATATTGGTTTCGATAACTTTGCGCATTATAGATCAATGGATTAACTCTGTCAGACAGTTAGAAGAAATCAAAAACCTAAAACTGGCCAGCGATTATCGCCTGCTGCAGGCACAGCTAAACCCGCACTTTTTGTTCAACAACCTGAGTGTGCTAAAATCAATGATTACCTACGAGCCTGATGCGGCCGTGCGTTTTACTCAAAATTTTACGGATGTGTATCGGTATGTGCTTCAGAGCAAAGACAAAACCACCGTTAAGCTTTCGGAAGAACTCGATTTTATTTCGGCCTATCTCGACCTTTATAAAGAACGCATTGGCAGCGCCTTAGAAGTTGCAACCGAAATAAGCCCCGAAACCCTGAAACTCGAAATTCCGCCTTTAGCCTTGCAACAATTGGTTGAGAACGCCCTGAAACACAATAAAGCCCTCAAAGATGCGCCACTTCGCATTGTTATAAAAACCAAAAACGAAGCGTTGATCGTGCGCAACAACGTCAATCCGAAAGAAACCACCTATTCCGAAAAAATCGGCCTGAAAAACTTGGAAGAACGCTACAGCCTGCTCACCGGCGAAAAAATTCAGATCAGGCAGGATAATTTTTATTTTGAAGTTGAAATGCCTCTCTTATGAAAGCAGAACCGGTAATTATACTTATTGAAGACGAAGACTACAATTTGCGACTGCTCGAGGGAATGCTGCTAAAATTGCGCCCCGACTGGAACTATGCCGCTTCGTTTGATAGCATTGCCGGTGTTGTGGAATGGTTTGAAAACCAGCCTCAGCCCGACCTTATTTTTATGGATATCCAACTAACCGACGGTCTGTGCTTCGAAATTTTTGAAAAGGTAAAAGTGGATAGTTTTGTCATTTTTACCACCGCTTTTGATAACTACGCGGTGCAAGCGTTTAAGGTAAACAGCATTGACTATCTGTTGAAACCGTTTAAGGAAAGGGAACTCGAACAGGCGCTCGAAAAATTTGAAAACCTAAGCGGAATAGCCCGCGCCGAAAGGCTGATTCCAAACTACGCCGATATTATGCAAGCCATCCGCCAGGGCGAAAAGAAATATCGCAAACGTTTTTTGGTATCTAAAGGCGATGCCTACATCACCCTTGAAACGGCGAATATTGCCTATTTTCATAATGAAAACCGGATAACTACCGCTACTACCTTCAATGGGCAAACACACATTGTTGATTTTACCTTAGACGCTTTAGAAGACCAACTCGATGCCGAACAATTTTATCGGGCCAACCGGCAACTTATTGTAAGCCAAAAAGCAGTTGAACGCATCGAAAACTTTTTTGGGGGCAAACTTAAATTGCGGCTAAAACCGGCATTTGAGGGCGATCTGATGATAAGCCGCCTCAAAGCCACCGACTTCAAGCGCTGGATGGGGCAGTAAAAATTGGCCGAAATCGGCCGCAATGCTAACGGAAGCCGTGCTAAATTGAAAGCCCGGACTTGAAACAACCGAAGACATCAGCTGCCGTAAATTGCAAAAGCTGTTTTTATATCTTTGTAGGATGACAAAGCGGCATTTGAAAAATTAAAATCGCTGGTAAAGCGGTTTGACGAACAAAGAGAGTTTTACAAACTGGCAGACTATAACGAAACCCAAACCTGGCGCGATTTTATTGATCCGTTTTGGAAAGCTCTCGGTTGGGATGTTGACAACGAAAACGGATATGCCGAAAGCTACCGCGAAGTCATTCACGAAGACCGGATGAAAGTGGGCAAAGCAACAAAATCGCCCGACTATTCTTTTCGCCTTGTGGGCGGAAAACGGCTTTTCTTTTTGGAAGCCAAAAAACCGAGTGTATCCATCAAAGACGACATCGCGCCGGCTCCGCCGCCTCCTCCGCTACACTTGACCCATGACCATTTCTGGCTCACATTTCTGAATCGCAAAATGAAAATTGCCTGCTTTTGAATTGTACTAAAAATGGGAAGCCTACACAACAAAGCCGACTTACTAAATGTAGCACTTTTCGGAATTACAGCAAAAAAATTGCGAGACAAAAACTCTGACAAAACGAGAAATATCAGAGAATATGCAACTTTGGAACAATTAGTTGTTTTGAGCAATATGGAAAGTTTCAACGCCTTGCTAATAGAAAAAGGGTTATCACAAAGTAACCGATTAATCCAACTCAACAAGGTTGCAATAACCTAAATGAAATCTTTGACAGAAAGCAACGCAACAAAGAAACTGAACTAAGCAACGAACCGCTAACGGGCAGATTTGCAAAAGCGCAAAATTCAACTTCTGTGCTATTATTACCCAGCCTCCGCTAAACCGCCTGAACGATAATTTTAGGCCAAAACCATAATTATACCGGCTTTGGTCAGATTAGAGGGGGGGTGTTTCGCCAAGCCGCGAACATATATCGCAACAAAACTGCAAGTTTCTGCCCAATTTTGTCCATATCATGTCCATTGGCATTATTTGTCATACTAATAACCCGACGCTATTTTTGCGCTTAGTTTAAATAACATAACATGAACCCCAAAATCTTTATTATGAAAATCAAACACTACCATCTTGTTGCGATTATGCTAATCATTATTAATGGTTCAAATGCGCAAACCCATTATGCAGATTGGATTAAAACAATTGAATCTGCGGCACATGGCAGTACCAACATTAACAATGTTTTATACGATGGAAACAACCTGATTGTGAACGGCTCCTACCTTGGCGGTGATGCTAACTTTTCGGGGCAAATACTTCCGGGCGGAATAGGCGGCAATAGTGTAATTGCCAAACTCACAACTGAAGGGTCAATTTTATGGACAACCACAATGACAGGCGATAACTATGGCGGTTTTTTTGATATGGCCCTTGATGCAGACAACAACATTGTGCTATCGGGATGGAATACAAGCCTGGATACTTTAAAAGTAAACGGAGAGCCGGTCATTATCAACAATGGACAATGGCTCACCTTTGGAATCATTATGAAAATTTCCGGCGCCGACGGCAGCCTGATGTGGTTTCGCTATATGACCTCAACGGAATACGCCTATCTTAACCCTACTAAAATATCCATTGATGAAAACGAGGAAATATTTGTTACAGGCTATTATAGTTGCCCGTTTGAAATTGACCAGATAAACTTCCCTTACAATCATGAATGGGGAGATAATATGTTTCTTCTGAAGCTTAACCAGGGAGGAAACGCCATCTGGGGCAGTTACCTTTCGTCGGCCGATAATGGTGCCTGGGGCAGTATCCGGTCTATAGCATCAAATGAAGAAGCTTTGTATTGCTCCTTCGAATATTATTCTCATTATTTAGTTAATGGTGAGCCTTTGCCGCATACCGGCGAGAATTACTGGTTAACACTTTTAAAGGTTTCTAAAACAAACGGCGAAATAATTGCAGTTAACCCCTTTGGAGGTATAGGTGGGCAGTCTATAAAGGATATTACGCTCGATAACTCAGGCAATGTTATCGCAGTAGGATACTTTCAGGCCGACACCCCATTGACTATCGGCAATACTACCCTGCAAGGGATAGGAGGCGACGATGGCTTTATTTTTAAGTGCGACGGCAACCTCAACTTTTTATGGGCTAAATCAATGGGTGGAGAATATACAGATCAAGCGTTTAATGTGACTACCGACACAAAAAACCGTATTTATATCGGCGGTGGTTTTGATTGCTACACAGACTTCCTGTATGATGGGGTTTCGGTTTTGCCTTCGCGCATGCCAAACAGCCTGGGCAACTTCCTTGTGGTGACAGATGGAAACGGGCATTTTCTCAATTCGGCAGGGCTCTATGGCGAAGGTGTTGAAACCATCATTTCCTTTGCTTCGGCAACGGTTCCAGACGACAGAGAAAATGTAGCAATATATTGCGTGGGAAATTTTTACGATTATGTTGAATTTATCGAGGATGAAATGCTTTTTGGTGAACACAATACGGGTTACATCTATAAGTGGACCTTGGATGTAGTATCAGGCATCAATGATTTTAGGCCACAAGATACTGCATGCAGCGTATATCCGAATCCCTTTACAGACTTTATAAATGTAAACCTTTCCGGAAGATCAGCTAAAATAGAAATATACAATGCGTTTGGTTCGATTGTGGCTTCAGACGAAATCTTTGATTCAGGATCCATTTCGCTCGGCCGGGCCGAAGCAGGCACCTATTTTGTTCGACTTACCATTGAGAATTCTGTTCAAACAATTAAAATGATAAAACAATAATGCTTATCTTTATGGACTTTAAGCGCAAGAGATAGCGTTGTTTTTAAATAAAATCTGATCAACACCTTTGAGGAATAAGAGGATTCATAGCAAAGTCAACAGCAGCAGGATGAATGCCCTGCTGCTGTTGTTTTGCGGCCTACAGCTGTTTGTTTTTGCAGAAAACGAAAGTAGCATTAGCATAAAAAACAAGATAGAAACCCTGCTGCTTACCGATGACATTATTTCAGCTACCCGGCTACTGAACAGCAACTCTTCTTTAGAACCAGAATACATAATTGAACGGCTAAATACAAACCTCATCAAGGCAAAAGCCGAAAACAAATACGAAGCACTTGCCTACACCTATTTGTCAATTGGGAATTTCTGGTTGATGCGAAGCAACAATGTTAAGGCATATGAGGGCTTTTACCAGGCAGAAAAAATCAGCAGCCTACAAAAATATGACTGGATTACGGCCCTTGCATTGATGAATCGCTCCCATCTGGAGCCCGATCGGGAAGCAAAGATAATCCTTCTAAGGGAGGCTATCAGCATGTTTCAAAAGTTGGACGATCGGGTAAATCTGGCCAAAGCCCACCTGAATCTGGGTCAGGTCTTCACCAATTATAACATTACTGATTCCTTGAGGAATGCAAATAACTCCATTCGGCTTGCTGCCGAATACGGCAAAAACAGCAAAGTAGTTTACCGCGATTCTGCCTTCAGGCACTACCGTGTAGCAGGCGTGCTGAATGACAGCCTGAGCCATCCGGAAATTGCAGCTTCGGTGAATGTACACCTGGCCGAATGGTATCAATTTGAAGGCAAATATACCCTGGCTGAGGATTGTTTAAATGTTGCCTTTGATTTTTTTGGAAAGGCTAACCTGTCAAAAGGACAAATTTATTGTTTAATGCAATTGGCAGATGTTGCCATACTGAATGGCGATTACAGCACTGCCGGCAATAAACTTGGTATTGCAGCAGATTGGGCAGAGCGCATGGGATTTAGCGACTACCTTTCGAGAGTTTACAACTCATTAAGCACACTGTACGAAAAAACCGGCGACATCGAAAAAGCCCTGGCGTTCAACCGTCAGTATACCAAAAGCATGGAGCAGTTAAATAAAAGCATAAGCCAGGACCGCATTCATGCACTTAACCTTGAACATGCATTAGAAGAACAAAACAACCTGATCGCCATTTTCAAACAAAAAACACACACCAGCCGCCTGCTTCTTATTCTGATTTCTTCAGCGGCAATACTTGCATTGATCAGCTCTTACTTGCTTGTACAAAATAAACGTCGAAAAATACAACTCATCAATCTTCAGGTTAGCGAAACAAAACGATTGAACGAACTTCAAAAAGAACTGCTTGAAGCAGATATTGAACGCCAACAACTTGAAAAAGAATTACTTGAAGAAAAGGTTAGAGTAAAAACCGAGCGTATTATTATGATTGCCAATCAAATGAACAAACTCGATACTTTCCTTCAATCCATTGGGCATGAAGTTAAATTACTTACCGACAGCAACAAAAGTTACGATCTTTCAAAAACAATAACAGACCTAAAATTATCGTTGTCGCGCAGCCTGCATGAACAGACCAATCTTCATGAGCTACAAATGCTTTCTAGTAAAACAAATCAGGATTTCTTTTTTTATATTACACAAAATTACAGTGGAATCACGCAGGACGACATTAAATTACTTTCATTTCTTGTTATGAATATGTCCTCAAAAGAAATATCCCGGCACTTCAACATATCTCAAGAAAGTATCAATAAAAAGCGTTATCGGCTGAGGCAAAAGCTTAATATCGAAGCTGGCAAATCATTTGCTGAATTTTACAAGGAAAGCCTCGAAAAGCTATAATTAACCCGGCAATTTGGGAAAAAGCCTGCCGGCTTACTTTTGAAGGAAAACCCCAATAAACATAAAATGTTGCCTAAGATGGATAGCGTTTGTGGTATCCTGACTTTATCACCGGGGCGCTTTATAGCTTTTTCCTGCTATTGGGCTCGATCAGCCGGGCGATGGCCGGCTGCTTTTTGTTGCACCATGGTTTTTACGTATAAACATTGCTTTATATACAGCCACGCTGCCCCGTATGTTTTCATAAAATCCGATCAACTCTTTTGAGGGCGATCTGATGATAAGCCACCTTAAAGCCACCGACTACAAGCGTTGGATGGGGCAGTAAAAATTGGCCGAAATCTAATGGGATAATGTGCAATTTTATGAGATGGATAAAATGAAGAGCTTGTAGCAAGGGCACACGGAAAACACAGATAATCAACACATATTAAATCTGTGTTTATCTGTTAAATCCGTGTTATCTGTGTGCAAAGCTTTTTTGATAGCTCCTCAATCCAATTTTTTTTGATTCAAAAAGCGCTGCGGCGGGCTAATCCAGCTCTTCTAAACCTTCGGAAATAATATTCGAAATTTTGACGCTTTTATTATACATTGACATTGCGCTCAAACTCATGCCCATGCTCGAGAATCCGCCATCGTGGAAAAGGTTTTGCATGGTCACTTTTCGTGTGAGGTCCGAAAACAGGGTAATGGCATAATCGGCACATTCTTCGGCGGTAGCATTGCCAAGGGGCGACATGCGTTCGGTGAAATCAATCAGGGCATCGAAGCCTTTTACGCCGCTGCCTGCAGTGGTTTTGGTGGGCGATTGCGAAATGGTGTTCACCCTGATATGCCGCTCTCTGCCGTAGATGTAGCCAAAGCTGCGGGCAATGCTTTCGAGCAGGGCCTTTGCATCGGCCATGTCGTTATAGCCATAAAGCGTGCGCTGGGCTGCCACATACGAAAGCGCCACTACCGAGCCCCACTCGCTGATGGCATCGAGTTTAAAGGCCACCTGAAGCATTTTGTGAAACGAAATGGCAGAAATGTCGAGGGTTTTGTTCAGGTATTCGTAGTTTAAGTCGTTGTAAACACGTTTTTTACGAACGTTGAGCGACATGCCGATAGAGTGGAGTACAAAATCAACCTTGCCACCCAATATTTCCATGCTTTTTTCAAAAACAGTGGTTAGGTCTTCAATTGAGGTGGCGTCGGCCGGAATTACCGTTGCCTTGCATTTGGCAGCCAGCTCGTCGAGCTCGCCAAAACGAAGCGCAGTGGGGGTGTTGCTCAAGGTAAAAATGGCACCTTGCTCAAAAGCTTTTTCGGCTACCTTCCAGGCGATTGATTTGTTGTCGAGCGCCCCGAAGATGATTCCCTTTTTCCCTTTTAGTAATTGATAAGCCATAAGATGTAAGATTAGTTAGCTAATGTTGCTGTGTGCTGGCAAAGATACAAAAAGCACAATATCTAATTAGTTAAATATATCGCATTGAAAATGAGGATTTTTTTCAGAACCAAATGGTTTCGAGGCCTTCAAATCGGCTCAATAACCTTCGATGAGTTCGCGTGCGGCGTTTCGGGCAGCCGGTGTAATCACGTCGTCGCTTAGCATACGTGCAATTTCATCAATCCGTTGCTGTGGGCTAAGGTTGATAATCAAACTGCGCGCTCTGTTTTCGTCTTCTTTTTTATATACGAGCAGGTGCTGTGCTGCTTTTCCGGCAATTTGCGGAAGATGGCTAATGGCGATGAGTTGTGTTTGTTTGGACATTGCGGCCATGATGCGGCCAACGCGGGCGGCTATTTCGCCCGAAACCCCTGAATCTATTTCATCAAAAATGATGGTGGGCACGTTTTTTTGTCCCGAAATCAGGCTTTTAATGGCAAGCATCAGCCGCGAAAGCTCACCTCCCGATGCTACCCGCGAAATATCGTCGGGGGCAATGCCTTTGTT
>CAYYDS010000024.1:0-7789 GCA_964470665.1 uncultured Lentimicrobiaceae bacterium | reverse complement strand
TCCAAACCTTTTGCAAGATCTTTTCGCGGCTGAGGGCAATGCCTTTGTTGGCCGAAAATAAGAAGTTTAGCCGGTCGGAGCCACTGCTGCCATAAGTCGTCGTCTTGCTTAGGTTGGCGGTAAAAATGGCATTTGGCATTCCTAACTGCATCAACAGCGTTTGCACCGAACGTTCCATTTCGGGGATAGGCCTTTGCCTCGACGAGCTAAGCGCCTCTGCTTTTTCGTTTAAGCGGATTTCGGCCTGTGCCAGTTGACGGCTAAGTTGTTCAATATTAAACTCTTTTGAGCTGATGCGCTCCAGGCGGTCTTCGAGTTGGCTACGGATGCGTATCAATGCGTTGGCATCGTTCAGCTGGTGTTTTAGCATAAGTTGCCGGATGGTTGAAATACGTTCTTGTATGCGTTCCAACTCAAGGGGATTGAAATTAATCCGCAATTCGGCAAGCTCCGTTTCGCGCGAAATGTCTTTTGCTTCAACAAAAACACTTTCCAAACGCTCGGCCAAAGCCTGAGTATCGGGGAAATAGCGTGCCGACTTTTCGAGCTGCCTGATGGTTTCGCGCAGCAGGCTTAAAGCGTTTTGCTCGTTGCGGTTGAGCGCCTCTCCGGCAGCAAAAAGACTCGATTTAATTTCTTCGGCATGGCTCAAGATTTCTGCTTTTTGGTTGAGTTCTTCCAGCTCGCCGGCTATATAATTGGTTTTTTTTAGCTCATCTAACTGAAACAGAATGATTTCTTCTTCGGCTTTGCTGTCGCCGGCCATAGATTTCAGCTGCACGAGTTCTTGCCCGATTTGCCCCCATTTTTTGTAGGCTTCCGAATAGTCGCGCTGTTGTATTTCGTTGTTGGCCAAGCCATCAATAATGCGCAATTGAAAAGCAGAATCGCTGAGGTAAAGCGAGTCGTGTTGCGAATGAATGTCCACCAATAACTCTCCCAACGATTTGAGTGTCAACAGATTTACCGGACTGTCGTTGATAAATGCACGCGATTTTCCGTTTGGGGCAATTTCGCGCAAAACGATGCATTCGTTATCATAATCCAGATCGGAATGCTCGAAAAAACCCTTAAGATCGAGTTCTGTCAGATCAAAAACAGCTTCAACCTGGCATTTTGAAGTTTTGTCGTGCAATACCGTGCTGTCGGCGCGGTTGCCCAAAACCAGTCCAAGGGCGCCCAATAGAATGGATTTTCCTGCGCCTGTTTCGCCTGTAATAACCGTAAAACCGGGTTTAAACACGATTTCGAGGTGTTCGATAAGGGCGTAGTTGGTAATGCGTAAACGTTGGAGCATGGCAAAACAATCTTACCAGCAAATGTAATGATTCTGCGCCGAAAACCTTAATTCGTCAAGATTTTTTCGTAGCGCGAGGCGTTGGCCGGGTCAACTTCGCGCATAATGTTGGCCACTTTTGTTTTTTCCTGCGGGCTTCCTTTGCTAAAGATGTTGATGATCTCGTCGCGCTTGGCATCGGTTATGAGCTGGAGAAAAAACAGGTCGGAACGCGATTTTTTTATTTGTTCAAGATACGAAAGGGCTGTGGCAATATTGGCTCTGCCTTCGTCTTGATTGTCGGCCATCAGATCGAGCCCCTGCCGATGATATTCGTAGATAAACTGATGAAGCACGCGATAGGAGGGGTTGCGCAGGTTTTCGACCAGCCAATAGCGGTTGCGTGTGCCATCGAATGCTTTCCAGCCGCGCTCGTTGGCACCCTGTGCGCTGCTTACAATGTTTTCGGCAGCATTGAAAAAGGCTTCACCTCCATTGAGCGAAAAACTATCGAAATCGAGCCCCAGCATAATGTAGGCATAATAGGCAAAAACAGCGGTGAGGTTCGACGAAAACGAGTTGTCGGAAAATTCAAGCGGTTGCGATTCGAGATACCTGAACTGAACGTTTTCGTCAATAAAATTAAACTGGGGCGAGTTGTATGATGTTTTATAGATTGGCCGCTGAAGCACAACGTTTAAGGTGCCCCTGTATTCGTCGGACGACATGCGTTCGCGCACCGTGAGCATCATGGTGCATTCGATCCGTTCCAGGTTTTTAAAGTTGGCATTGGTCCACTTGCGGTTGTTCATAAACTCATAGAGAGCCGATTGCAGCGATTCGAAAACACGTCGGTCGGTTCCTTCAATGGTAGGGGCATTTACGCTGATGTTTACAAGAAACTCCTGTGCTTTGAGCGCACTAAGACTGCTCAAAAGAATCAGAATAAAAAGAAGCGTTTTTTTCATCGGTCTTCAAAAATGTGATTTTCAATATAACTTGCTTTGCGCGGCGCTTATTGCTTGTTGAGCTAAATTAAACGGGCAATGGCTTGAAGAATATCGTTGGCAACTTCGGTTTTCGATTTCAACGGAAAATGCAAAGGTTCTCCATCTTTTTGGAAGATCGTTATTTTATTGGTGCTGTGCCCAAAACCGGCTCCGGCATCTGTTGTGAGGTTTAGCACAATGAGGTCGAGGTTTTTGGAATGGAGTTTTTTCAAGGCGTTTGCTTCTCCGTTTTCGGTTTCTAAGGCAAAACCTATTAAAAGCTGTTCTTTTTTCTTGCTTTGGCCAAGGGTTTTCAGAATGTCAACCGTAGGTTCGAGCAGAAGTTGCATGCCGTTTCCGGATTTTTTAATTTTTTGCGAAGCGGTGTTTTTCGGCTTAAAATCGGCCACGGCAGCCGTCATAACGGCAATATCTGCATTTAAAAAATGAAAGCGACATTGGTCGAGCATTTGCCCGGCAGTGCTAACGCCATGTGTGCGAATGGACGGATGTAGCGCTTTCAGGTGGGTGGGCCCGAGCACCAAATCTACTTCGGCTCCCTGCTGCGCAAAGGCTTCGGCTAAGGCAATTCCCATTTTTCCACTACTATAATTGCTTATAAACCTTACAGGATCAATGGGTTCGTGGGTGGGCCCGGCAGAAATAAGCACTTTCTTGCCGGCAAAGCGTTGCTTCGAAGCAAAGTGATTTACAATGAGGTCGAAGATTTTTTCGGGCTCTTCCATTCTTCCTTCACCGCAGAGGCCGCTTGCCAGCTCGCCGGTGCCTGGCGCTATGATTTGGATGCCCCGTTGTCTAAGCGTTTCGATGTTTTGTTGCGTGGTGATGTGCCGATACATATCTAAGTCCATTGCGGGGGCAATCATAAGCCGGCAACGTGCCGAAAGGCAAACCGTGAGCAGATAATTATCGGCAATGCCGCAGCTCATTTTGGCCAAAGTATTTGCTGTGGCAGGGGCTATCACAAATAGGTCGGCCCACAAACCAAGCTCAACATGGCTGTTCCACTGGCCTGTTTCGGGGTTAAAAAAGCCGGTATGAACCGGATTTCCCGAAAGGGTGGCTAAGGTAAGGGGAGTAACAAAATCTTTGGCGGCAGGCGTTAAGATAATCTGAACGTTGGCGCCGGCTTTTCGAAGCAGGCGCACAAGCAGCGGAACCTTGTAGGCTGCAATGCCGCCCGTAATACCGATTAGAATGTTTTTCCCCTGAATCATGCAGAAAAACAGGCTTAAAAGTCGGACTGCTCCTTGTGCGGGTTTCTGTAATAAACCTGATCGTTTAGAAACTCTTGCACGGCAATAAGGGTAGGCTTGGGAAGTTTTTCGTAAAATTTGGCCAATTCAATCTGTTCGCGATTTTCGAATACCTCTTCTAAGTTGTCTGTCGGCGTACCAAAATCCTTTATCTTTTTGTGGAGTTCGTCGGTCATCTCGGTCGAAATCTGGTTTGCTCTTTTGGTAAGAATGGCAACGGTTTCGTAGATGTTTCCGGTGCCTTTATAGAAGTGGTCTTTCTGTCGGGTTACAGCGGTAGTTTCTGTTTTTACTTTTTTAAAATCCATAAGAGTTTGATTATAAGGGGGGTAGTTAATTTGCGATTTTTTTACGGGCTTTGGCCAATACCGGTTCCAGCGATTTGAGATAGGGACTTTCCGGATACTGGTATTTTAAATTATTGTACGAATCAATGGCTGCTTCGTAACGTTCTTTTTGCTTGTCGGCAATGCTTTTTTCGGCATACTCGTAGTTGGCCATAACCATTTTCTGAAGGACGTCTTCGCCTCTTTCGGTATCAGGATATTTTCGCAGCAAATTCTGAAACGAAACAATAGCTGCCTGATAGTCCATCATTTTTAGATAAAGCATGGCAATGGAAAAATCTTTGTCCTCTAATTTGTGGCGAAGATTGTCAATCAGCGTATTGCATTCGGCTATTCGCGGGCTTGCGGGATATTGATCCATAAAAGCCTGCATTTCTTTGATGGCCAATAGGGTATTGCTTTGGTCGAGGCTGGGGCGGGGCGAATCCAGATAATAGCAATAGGCATTCATATAGGCGCATTCTTCGGCACGGGCTGAGGTGGGATAGGTTTCGGCGTGTTTTTTAAAATAAAAACTGGCCACATTGTAATCTTTCAGGTTGTAATAGCAATAGGCCATGCGATAGCTAATTTCTTCGCCTTTGCTTGTGCCGCGGTAGGCCGACTGCAGCAAATCGAAAAGTTCGAGCGAACGAACATAATCGTTCTTCTCGTAATAATCCATTGCCGATTCGTATTTAAGCTCGTTGTCGGTGCTTTTAAGTAATTTTTGATACTTGCTGCACGAAACAAAGCTGAAAAGCAATAAGATAAGAAGAGGAAAAAGCAGTTTTCTAATCATGGCGCAAAAGTACATTTTTTTTGTTAGCCTCAAACGTGTTGCTACTGAATTTATTATCCCTTTTTGCAAATACAGCCGCCCAATACAAAAAGTGTCTGCCAACGACACTCATGAATGATCTTTCGCCCCTTTTTTTTACCTTTGCAGCATTAAATCGAAGACAATAAAGCTATGGATGTATTTGATAAGTGTACGGACAAAATGGGTCCTTTGGGGCAGTATGCCGACCAAACGGAAGGTTATTTCATGTTTCCGAAGCTGGAGGGCGAAATTGGCAACCGCATGATTTTTCGCGGAAAAGAGCGTTTGGTTTGGAGTTTGAATAATTATTTGGGCTTAGCCAACCACCCGGAGGTGCGCAAAGCCGATGCCGATGCCGCTGCACGCTACGGAATGGCTTATCCGATGGGTGCGCGCATGATGTCGGGGCAAACCGAATTTCACGAACAACTCGAGCGCGAATTGGCGGCTTTTGTTGGGCGCGAGGCAGCCTATCTGCTCAACTACGGCTATCAGGGTATGCTGTCTATTATCAATTCGATTGTCGATCGCCGAGACGTGATTGTTTACGATTCCGAAGCACATGCCTGTATTATTGACGGCATGCGATTGCATTTTGGAAAACGTTTCGTTTATCCGCACAACAACATCGAAAACCTTGAAACACAACTCAAAAGAGCCCGAAAGATGATTTCCGAAACGGGTGGCGGAATCTTGGTGATAACTGAAGGGGTGTATGGCATGTCGGGCGACCTGGGCAAATTAGACGAAATTGTTGCCCTGAAAAAGAAATATGATTTTAGGTTGTTGGTGGACGATGCACACGGTTTTGGCACAATGGGAGTTACCGGCGCAGGCACAGATGAGTTTTTTGGCGTTCAAAAAGAGGTTGATTTGTATTTTGGCACCTTTGCCAAATCAATGGCCGGCATAGGCGGATTTATTGCCGGAGAAGAGCGCGTAATAAAATACCTGATGTATAATATGCGCTCGCAAATTTTTGCCAAATCGTTGCCCATGCCCATGGTTTTAGGCGCACTCAAACGCATGGAGCTGTTGCGCACTCAGCCCGGGCATCGCGAAAAACTCTGGGTTATCGTGAGGGCGCTGCAACAAGGCTTGAAAGAAGCCGGCCTCGACATCGGAAATACGCAATCGCCCGTTACTCCCGTCATGCTTAACGGCAGCGTGGGCGAAGCTACCCAGATTACTTTTGATTTGCGCGAAAACTACAACATCTTTTGTTCAATAGTTACCTATCCGGTTGTGCCAAAAGGGGTTATTTTGCTTAGGCTAATCCCCACAGCGGTTCATACTTTGGACGACGTGACCTATACCATTCAGGCGTTTAAAGAAGTAAAGCAAAAGCTGGACGGAAGGCTTTATTCCGAACAAATGGCAAGCGTTTAATTTATTTTAATGGCCGGCCACCTGCAAAGGCAGCCTGCTTGTGTGGATGATGCAATCGCTAAGTCGAAAAAACTTCTGGATTATTACAATCAATTCGTCAGCCTCGTTTGTGCTGGCTTATATGATCGTGTTTTATCTAAACCAATTGTCGTATGTGCTTACTGCCGGCATGTTTGGTTATCCGGTTACGCTGAATCATGCATCCTATTTTTTTCACATCGAGCCTTATCAATGGACGCACGATGCGGTTTTTATTATTTTTTCGTCGGGCTATATTCTCACTTTTATCCTTGGAGTTCTTTCGCTATTGGCTTTTATGAACTTAACGGGCTCTTCGGCACCGGTTAAAGTGCTGTTTTTGTGGCTTGTATTGCACAGCAGTAATTTTGTTTTTGGAGGTTTGCTGTTGGGCAATTTGCTTACCGAAGGCATTGGACATGTGTTTAATTGGATGTATCTGCTCGATACGCCCCGGATGATTATTTCGATCAGCGGTTTTTTTGGCTTGTTGATTACTGCTTTGATGTCGGCACGATGGTTTTCCATTTCGGCTGATGCCTATTTTACAAAATACAACGAACGGATGGCCCCGTTTTTCATTACAGCTCAGGTGCTTTTGCCCTTCCTTATTGGCTCGGTTTTGGTTTTTTTCTATTATTTCCCCAAGGGCATGTTTCACGAAAAATACGGATGGGCCGTTTTGGCCGTTATGATGTTTATTTTTTTTATGCGGGCAAAGTTTCTCGACGACCTTATTTTTGAAGAAGACGATGCGCGAAGCATCCGCCCGATGAAAGGGCTGGTTGTTTTTACGGTTTTGGTGTTTGTGCTTAGTCGCGTGCTGCTGAGCCGGGGATTTACCTTTGGATTATAAAAAACGCAAGAGGCTGCTTTTCAATGGGCAGCCCCTTGCTTTAGAAATGCGCAACGAATGGTTTATTCGTCGGCCATGTCTTTGGTTAGATGCTTTTCGCGAATTCCTACCATTTCTTCCAACATATCGGTTGTTAGCGATTTCGGACGTTCGAGCGGATAAAGCAATGCGCGATCCCAAATGAGGTTGGCCACGATGCCAATTGCCCGGCCAATACCAAACAGCACGGTATAGAAGTCGTATTCGGTAACGCCGTAGTGCCACTGAATAACGCCCGACTGCGCATCTACGTTGGGCCAGGGGTTTTTGGCTTTCCCTTGCTCCTTTAAGATGGGCGGAACAACATTATACAATAGGTCAACATATTTAAAGAGCGGATCATCTTTGAGGTGTTTGAGGCTAAACTCGCGTTGAATCATATAGCGGGGGTCGGTTTTGCGCAATACGGCATGCCCGAAGCCGGGGATTACCTGTCCGCTATGAAGGGTGTCCCACACAAATTGTTTCAGCTCGTCCGAGGTCGGAATTTCGCCGCCCATTTTATCCATCAGATCTTGCAACCAGCGAAGCACTTCCTGGTTGGCCAAGCCGTGCAGAGGGCCGGCCAATCCGTTGATCATGGCCGAAGTGGCCAAATAAACATCCGAAAGGGAGCTTCCAACAAGGTGTGCGGTGTGGGCGCTTACGTTTCCGCTTTCGTGGTCGGCGTGGATGATAAAATGCATGCGGGCCACATCGTCGTAGGGTTTGGCTTTGCCCATCATATGCGCAAAGTTGGCGCCGAAATCAAGGTCGGGATTGCCAACAATGCGTTTTCCATCGCGGTAGAGCTTGG